>NZ_CM002692.1:1725306-2087279 GCF_000632515.1 Parageobacillus genomosp. 1 | reverse complement strand
TTGAATAGTTTTTTACTGCCAAAAACAACACTTGGAATGTGTTCTTTTAATTTGGCTTTTTTTTGTTCTAATCTATCTAAACGATGTGTTAAACGACCGATTTTTGCTTTCGTCCGTTTTAATTCCACATCTAAATAACGATGTTCAAACAGATAGGAATTCGTCCAAATCAAAGATCTATTTTTTAATTCAAGTGAAATGATTCCGCTCTTATGCAAAACAAAGTTTGTATTTTTCGGAAACCGTAAGTTTCCTTTGATACAACTTTCTTTGATTTTGCGTAATTTCGTCAGTTTGGTTCGTTCTGTTTTCCGTTTTTTCTTCTGTCTGTTGAAGGTGCATTTTATTTAATTCCATTAGAGAGAAGAAAAGAGCATTGGCTTCTCGAACGGCACTGTTAGCAAAATAGTCATTCAGTCTGTATTTTTTCTTCACAACGATATGCAGGCTTTCTTGATGTAATTTTCGCCCCCATCGCTTTTCCCGGATCAGTGTTTGAAAAGCGAAACGCTTTGCGCGATGGAATAACTCTAATGCATAAGATGTTTCCGTCACATGAAGAATATCTATTTCGGATTTATATAATCTTCTCGAAAAATACGCTTTTTTCATCTTTTCTCCACCTCTAACAGAACGTAGGTTCGATATATTTTTTATGACAGAAGAAGAACGTTTTTCAACTATTACGATTACAAAAAAAAACAAAAAATGCCGATTCATCCCCCACCTATGCTTCGCTTAGAGGTGGGGGTCTTCTCGGCAAAAAAGATAAACAGGAATTTATGAAAAGTTGTTTATGACAATGCCCTTATATTTTTAAGGGCATTTTTTTGCATAAATTAAGGATGACTACCAAGCACATTGTGACAAAAAATCACGCTAATCACCGATAGATGAACAGACTTATTACGGCTTAATCTTAATCGATTATTTTGTAAATTAGTTTCAAGCATTCTCAACTAACAGATGATAGTTGAACAATAACCGGTTTAATTTCAACAGCCGAATAAGCAGGAATCTTGAACAGAACCTTGACGAAAAACTTTAACGTATTTACCGAGAAGTCTCCCACCTCTAAACAGATTGTAGGTGGGAGAGGTTCATTAGAACTATTTAGCATAATTATCCTCTATATTAAATGATGCAATTATCATATAATTTTTTTGAATTATAGAAAAATAACCAAAAAGGAGACTAACATGAAAAAATTGGGGGCAATTCTACTATCACTTTCATTAGTATTTGGGTTATTTCCTAAAGCCATTTTCGCAGCCCAAAACCGACAATTTGAGAAGGACTTTGCGGAATATTTGGCTCAAATCAGCAAAGTAAGAGGGTTTGAAGTGACAAAAGATAATATAGAAGCGTCACTTGCTGCTTACGAACTTACCATTAACGATTTCGATTCTGTGGAGGAGCTTAGCGATTTCTTGGGTGAAGTCATTAAAGCAGATTTAAGTAATCTGGATTCCATTTACGAAGAGTATGAACTTGATGAAGCCAGTCTTGTTCAATTATTAAAAGAGCATGGTGAAGAGCTGAATGATTATGTCTTTCTTGATGATCTTTATGAGGCTCTCTACACTTATACGGACGATGGGGAATTTGAGCGCGATCCAAACTTTGAACAGAAATTATCAGAATATTTAACTGAAATTAGCGCGATAAGAGGCTTCGAGGTGACAAAAAATGATATAGAAAAGTCTCTTGCCTTGTATGGGGAGAGCCTTGAAAACTTCGAAACTGTTGAGGACCTCAGTGATTACTTAGGGGATGTTATTAAAGCAGATTTAAGCAACTTAGATTACTTTGAAGAGAATTTCGGAATGGACAAACAATCGATTCTTGATTTGCTGAAAGAAAACGGAAAAGATATTAACGATTACATCTTTATCGATAACTTGGAACAAGATATTTGGAATTACTCTGATGGAATGCTTCCTGGTATAGAAGAAGAGGTAGTAAAAGAGCTTATTCCTATTTTCGAGAAAGAACTTGGTCTTACGCAAGAGGAATTACAACGGATTGAAGACCATTTAATGTCGCTAGAGGAGCATCTCTCTAATCCAGAAACGTTAGAACGACTGGACCAATTAGCTAACCGCATGATGGCTTTTGAGGAATTTGATACAGCGACTGAGCTTACTCCTGAACAAATTGCTGAAATAGCATCCATCTATGAAGAATTACTTTCCATTTTTAAGTTAAAGGCAACTTACAGTCTTGTAAAAGATGGTTCGGAAACACCATTATCTTTGGCAGACCTATTGCAGATAGAAGAATTAAAAGGTGCTAACTTAAAAGTATTCTTGTACAGCGAAGATGGAAAATTCTTGGCCGACCTCATTGTGACAGGCGAAATGGTTGATTCTGATACTGTGATTGATACAGGTGAACAAATTGATGAATCTACTGAAGAGGCAAAAGAGACCATCAAACAAGTAGCGATTGCAAAACCAGAAAAACAAAAGCCAGTACTTAAGACTGATACAGCAGAAAAACGAAAAGTCATTACCCAGAAGAATGACAAATATAAGACGGTAAGAGGTGCGAAACTTCCAAAGACTGCTTCTGACTATATCCTGAATGCCCTGTTTGGCCTTTTCATTGCATTAGCAGGGGTTCTGATTTATCGAAAGGTTAGGAGTGCTTAACATGAAAAAGAAGGGGATCAATCGCAATAAGAGATTGATTCTTCTTTCATTCTCTGTTTTTCTGATTTTGGCTGGTTTTTGGTTCACTACAACAAATGTCTATAAATTTGCCAAAGGCTACTTTCTTTATAAAACTTATTCTTCTAGTAACCGAGAGGAAGTAAGAGCTCAAACAACAGAAGCACAAGTAAGCAAAGGAAAATTAAAAATAAAGGAGGACCTATATCCTGTCCGTCCCAAAATGGGTGATAAAATAGGCGAATTGTATATACCCAAATTAAATGCTACCCTTCCTATCTACCACGGAACAGATGAAGATGAGTTAGAAAAAGGAGTCGGGCACTTTGCAGGAAGTGTGTTACCTGGCGAGGATGACAACTCCGTACTTTCAGGACATCGGGATACAGTGTTTCGAAGACTAGGGAAAGTAGGAGAAGGAGACTGGTTAATTGTTCGTACCTCTGCAGGGGAGTTCCGATATAAAGTCAACAAAGTACGAATTGTGGATGAAGATGACCGGACCGTTATCGTACCTAAACCCCGGGCGACTTTAACAGTTAGTACATGCTATCCCTTTGAGTATATCGGGCCGGCACCTAAGCGTTATGTACTTGTCGCCTATCTAGCTTCAAAAAAACTTTCTAAATAGTATCCTCAAAAGAAATAATCCACCCTTGAGTCGGCGACGACTGGGTGGATTATTTTCTGCCTACTGCCGATCCCCTTGAAGGGAACCGTCTATTGCACGACCGGAGGTGTTGCCGCACCTTTGGTCTTATTTATATGCACTTTCTATAAATATTATACATCATCAATATTAGTGTATGTAAAATGCCAATTAACATAAACTATTATTTTATGCTACTTTTCTAGAAACTATTCAAAATAAAAAAGTAAAAATGAACTCCTTTACAAATTGATCAGTTTGTCCTGTTCAAATGTTTTTTTCTAAATGAGATCAATTTCAAAAATTTTCAATATATTTATGATAAAGTATAATAAAATAAAAAGGAGTGGCACAATAATGAAAATACTTATATTAGGAGGAACTCGTTTTCTTGGAAGAGCGCTAGTAGAAGAATCGTTAAGAAGAGGGCATGAAGTTACTTTATTTAACCGTGGCAACAATAACCACATTTTCAAAGACGTAGAGGCTTTAACAGGAGACCGCAACGGAGATTTAAGCGCGTTAAAAGGGCGAAAATGGGACGCTGTTATTGACACTTGCGGATTTGTTCCGCACGCGGTTGCAAAATCCGCTGCCGTTTTAGCTGACAACATTGAGCATTATACATATATTTCAAGCATTTCTGTATATAAAGACTTTGTTAATCCGGGAATACAAGAGGACGACCCGATTCAATCTTTGCCTGCCGATCAGGTCGAAGAAATTACCCGCGGCACGGCAGGACCAATTTATGAATATTATGGTCCTTTAAAGGCGTTATGCGAAATCGAAGCAGAGAAACATTTGCCACAAAGAGTATTAACAGTAAGGGCTGGGCTACTTGTCGGACCTTTTGATTATACAGACCGCTTGCCTTATTGGGTAAAAAGAATTTATGAAGGCGGAAAAGTGTTATGCCCAGGCAATCCTAACCGTCCGGTGCAATTGATTGATGTCAAAGATTTGGCTGCTTGGATGATCCAAATGGTGGAACGAAAAATAACAGGTATATATAACGCAACCGGCCCTGATTATCCTCTTACCATGGGGCATTTATTAGAAACGTGTAAGCAAGTGACAGGAAGCAACGCGGAACTTGTATGGGTGAAAGAAGAGTTTTTAGCAAAACATCATGTTCAGCCTTGGATCGAAATGCCATTATGGATTCCTGAAAGCTTCCCGCTCCCGGGAGAAAAAGAGCCGTGGAACGGTTTTTTTGCGATTGACATTTCAAAAGCGATAGAAGCAGGCCTTACATTCCGACCGCTCGAATACACGATACATGACATTTTCGTATGGGAAACCTCAAGAACAGATGGAGAAAGAAAAGCAGGCATTACGTTAGAGAGAGAAACGAAGCTATTGGAAGCTTGGATAGAAGAGAGCCTTCGTTAATTTTTACCGATAGGAACACGCAAAGCCAATAACATCGTGAGTTATTGGCTTTGCAAGATTTGATGGGAAGATAATTCACAAGAAACATAGGACATGAACTTCCTGTTAACTTACGAATTATGAGGCGATATGGATAGCAACCTTTAAAAATGATAAGAACCTGCATTTTCCAGAGAAAATTAACTTAAAATATATAATATTATTTATATTCTGATTATTAATTGACAGATGAAAAATAATTATGTTATTTATAAGTAAAAGGAGGGGAAAACATGGAATTTTTGTCTGTTCGGCAAAACGAGGATATTGCCTATGTAACATTACAAAATCCAAGAGAGTTTAACGCTTTATCATTAAAATTGCTCCAAGAATTAGATTCTCTTCTTCAAGAGGTTGCTGAAAAAAGAGAAGTAAAGGTCGTTGTTATTGAAGGATCTACAAAAGCATTTTGTTCTGGTCATAGTTTGCGTGAAATAGAAAATATGAATGTACACGAAGTACTAAAACTCTTCCAGACTTGCCAACTCTTAATGAGAAGAATTAGAGAAATACCGCAAATTGTTATTTCAAAGGTTGAAGGAGTAGCTGTTGCAGCCGGATGTCAATTGGTAGCTATAAGTGATATGGCTGTCGCAAGTGAAAACGCTAGATTTGGTACGCCTGGTATTAACAGTGGTTTATTTTGTAGCACGCCAGCAGTATTTTTAAGCCGGAATATAGGTAGAAAAAAAGCTGCTGAAATGTTGTTTACAGGGAATTTAATTTCTGCCAGAGAAGCTTTGGAAATTGGTTTGGTAAATAAAGTAGTCCCTTCAAGCATGTTAGATGCGGAAACAGAAAAGTTAGCCAAAGATGTTACTAAACAAAGTTTAAATATTATTGAGTTAGGTAAAAGAATGTTCTATCAACAACTTAATATGGAAGATTTTCAGGCCTTAAATTATGCAACAGAAGTCATTGCTTTGAATAGCAAACATCCTGATGCCGTAGAAGGAATTCGAGCATTCTTTGAAAAAAGAACACCTGTTTGGAATGACAAATTAAAAACAAGAATTTAATTTTTTGAAAGCGTTTAACATAAAATAGGGGCTTTTTCATTAAGATGCATAGAAAATTGAAATCGACATAAGAAATGCAGATGTGGTTGACGGCGGGGAAATTAGTTTAGAGAAGATTTTCTTGGAAAATATTCATATTGATGCAGAAGGCAAAATCATATGATGTTTCCGCTAAATATCATACAAAATTCTGCATAAACTTGTAGAATCAGTGAACACGATTTCCTTCTCCGTTAAAAGGACATGATCCATAACTAACTGGGCAAAGAATTCGGTCGTCATTTTGCCAAAATTCTACCCCCTTGGGATGCGCTACCGAAATTTTAACATATACTAAAGTTTGAAGGCACCCTTACTCGGGTGCCTTCGCCCTTGGTATTGAACTACGTCTACTGTGCTGCTGATTCATGCGTTCAGTTCTGTTTTGCATTTATACACGTTCAATGACCATTGCTATTCCCTGTCCGCCACCAATGCACAGGCTGGCTACACCATAGCGAAGTCGTCTTCTTCGCAGTTCATAAGCCAATGTTAGCAATAACCTTGCACCGCTCGCACCAACCGGATGCCCCAAAGCGATCGCACCACCGTTCACATTGGTTTTTGTCCGGTCTAACCTTAATTCCTTCTCCACGGCAAGATACTGAGCGGCAAAGGCTTCATTCACTTCAATAAGGTCGATATCTTCCAATGTCAGATTGGCTCTCTGCAATGCCATTTGGATTGCAGGCACAGGCCCAATCCCCATAATTCGAGGATCCACGCCTGCAACTCCCCAGGAGACGATTCTGCACAGAGGCTGAATGCCCACCTTAGGAAGCATATTTTCCCCAATTATGATGAGCGAAACCGCCCCATCGTTGATTCCGCTGGAATTCCCCGCCGTAACCGTACCGTCTTTTTTAAAGACAGGCTTTAGTTTTGTTAAACTTTCCAAAGTCGTATCGTGTCTTGGATGTTCGTCTTCACTGATCACCTTTACCTTTCCATCCCTGGATATGATTTCGACAGGAATGATTTCCTCAGCCAGTTTTCCTTCTTGTCTTGCTTTTTCCGTTCTTTGTTGGCTTAAAAGCGCATATTCGTCTTGCTCTTTCCTGTTTATTTCATACTTCTGGGCTAGATTTTCCGCTGTCATCCCCATTCCTAAGCCACAATATTCATCGGTCAAGGTGTTTTGAAGCATATCGGTAAATTGAAGCGTTCCCATTTTCTGTCCCTCAAAGCGCATGGAAAAGTGGCTGAAAGGAGACGTTGACATATTCTCGGCACCGCCAACCAACGCCAGGTTGGACTCTCCTAACCGAATGCTCGAAGCGGCAGTAACCACTGCCTGCAAACCAGAACCGCACAAGCGGTTCACGGTTAAAGCAGGCACTTCCATTTGCACTCCTGATTTCAACGCGATATGGCGGGCTAGGTACGGCGCGTTCGTACTGGATTGAATTACGTTGCCGTAAACAACATTATCGATGTCTTTCGGATCGACTCCCGCTCTTTCGATGGCCGCTCTGGCGGAAATCGCCCCTAGATCAATTGCGGTTAAATCTCTTAAAGCTCCTCCAAATCTGCCAAAAGGCGTTCGTGCTCCTTCCAATAGATAAACGTTGGTCATCGTCTTCCTCCTATTTCTCTGTTTAACTGTACTCCATTTGCGACCCGGTCCCAAGATGCCCCAATTCCTTCTTTCCGCAAGGCGTATTTTTGTACCCTCTGAGTGGCGGTCTTTGGTAAATGTTCCTTAATTTCCACATATCTCGGTACCATGTAGTATGCCATGTGCTGTTCACAGTAACGGATAAACTCCTCATAATTAAAGTCACATTCAGGCTGAAGCGTAAGAACCACCTTCACATCTTCCTCCCCTAATTCAGAAGGAACACCTATGGCGGCAGACTCTTTCACGCAAGGGTGTTTATTCACAATCCGTTCGATTTCGTAGGAAGAGATGTTTTCTCCGCGGTAGCGGATACAGTCTTTGATTCGGTCTTTGAAATAAAAGTATCCGTCTTCATCTTGGTAGCCGCGGTCGCCGGTATGGAACCATCCTCCCTTAAGCGCCTCAGCCGTTTTTTCGAGCATTTTATAGTAACCTTGGAATTGTGTCAATTTCACTTCTTCCCGAACCACGATCTCTCCTTCTACGCCAGGCGTAACCTCCTGATCATTTTCATCCACAATCCTTAGCGAAACATGAGGTAAAGGTTTTCCAATCGAGCCTACACGGATTTGATCTATCGGATTGCAGAGGCAGACCGTTGCCGTCTCAGTAAGCCCATATCCTTCCACTATCGTTAATCCAAAACGTTTCTCGAACTCTTCCCAAATTTCCTTTGGGGCTGCTCCTCCAAAAATCCTAGTTACTGTATTATTCTTTTCATAATCAGATATCGGTTGCTTAAAGAGGATCGTTAGCATCGAACCAATGTAATTAAATATAGTTGCTTTACACTCGTAGATTTCCTTCCAGAAATTGCTTGCGCTAAATCTTTCGGACAACACCAGCTTTGCCCCCGACAACAGCGTTCCCATAACCGACAATTGTTGTGCATTGCAGTGGAACAAAGGCAAGCAGGTATATAATATATCTTCTTTCTTTATCCTCATCATTACATCTTTAAATGTAAGACCGGTGTTGATATAAGAAAAATGCGGCAAAATAACCCCCTTTGGTAATCCTGTCGTTCCTGATGTATAAATAATTGACATCGGTTCTCCCTTTTCAATGTGAGGCATTTCAAATTCAAGCGAGAGTGCATTCGCAGCTGATTTGATAAAGTCTTCCCGCTTCCAAAAATGTTTTACATTTGTAAGAGAAGGTTTCACCCTCAATATTTCTTGTTCAAATTCCGAATCAAATATCAGGAATTTGGCATCCGAATGGTTCAGAATATATTCCAACCCTTCTCCCTTAATATGAATATTTAGGGGAATCATGACAGCACCTAACTTGGCCAATCCAAACCAGATAAATATATAATCCGGGCTGTTCTTGAGCATTAAAGCCACGTGGTCTCCCTGATTAATGCCTAATCCTCTTAAGAAAAGGGCGATTTGGTCAGATTTTCGATCAGTTTCCAGATAAGTATATTTCTCTTCTTGAAATTGCAGAAAAATATCGTTAGGAATCGTTTTCGCATTATGCTTTATCAATTGACCAATATGTTTCAATTTTTGCATCATTTTTCTTCATCAACTCCCTACATAATAGTCGTAATATTCATGCAAATATGAGCATACAGAAGGAACCAATCAAAAGAAAAATGATCATCGCAAATAAACAATATCCCCAGATGTCGCGGATTCCGAGTCCGGCAATCCCTAACGCAGGCAGCGCCCAAAATGGCTGGAACAAGTTTGTTGTAATATCTCCTAATGTTACTTCCAAAAACCGTTGTACCAATACTCAATCATCTCAAAAGGGCCTTTGCCGGCGATGAAAATCCCCATGATATAAGTAACCATAGTCAAAATGATGGCAAAAACAAAAGCATCGGGGATATAATTTTCCAGGCCGACCCTGAACCGATTCACAATCCGGTGCAACATAACATCACTCCTCCTTATATTTATTTAAAACGCTTTTGTTATCATTATCATGCAAATTTCATACCAAACTAAAAAGCCTAGCAAAGGTAGAAAAACGAAAATGATGTATGCAATATTGCATATGCAATATTGCATCGAATAATCATTTTCGCAATTCGAAATATATAGTATATTTAAAATATAAAGTACATTTAGAAAAAATACATGTGTTGTATCATAACTCTACAAAAGGAGAGTGCCGTTTTGTACAAATCCCCTTACTTTCAGCATAGTACAAATGAAATTTTTAGATTGCTTAATGCAATATTTGACACATCCCATGATGGAATTTACGTTTGCGACAAATATGGCAGAACACTCGTCTTTAATGATGCTTTCCTACAAATTTCCGGGATCCCAGAAGATCTGCTATATAAGTTTAGCGTGTTTGAGCTTTTAGAAATGAATGCGGTTCCCAATTCTTGCGCCGCAGTTACCATTAAAACAAAGAAAAAACATAATACAATTATTGATTACTATAATGGCAAAAAGGCGATCCTTACCTCCACTCCGATCTTTGACGAAAATAACGAAATTGAGTGTGTTGTGTCCAATGTTAGGGATATTACGGAGTTGAATAGTCTGCAAATGGAACTGGAGAAAACACGGGAAATTACCACTATATATCGGGAAGCGCTTCAGCAGCTTCAAGAAGAAATACAATCTAACGAAATGCTGGTCTATCGGAGCAAAGTTATGCAAAATATCGTCTCTATGGCGTTAAGGTTTGCCAAGAATGATGCGCCAATTCTTTTGTTGGGAGAATCGGGTGTAGGAAAAGACGTGTTGGCGCAGTTCATTCATAACAAAAGCGGAAGACCAGGCTCATTTGTAAGAATCAATTGTGGGGCGATTCCTGAACATCTTTTAGAATCAGAACTTTTTGGTTTTGAAAAAGGGGCCTTTACAGGTGCAGAAAAAGCCAAACCGGGTTTATTGGAAATCGCTCATAATGGAACGGTTTTCCTTGATGAGATTGGGGATCTTCCTTACCCACTTCAAGTAAAACTTTTAAATGTATTGCAGGAACAAAAAATAAGGCGTATCGGTGGAGTCAGTGACCGGGAAGTGAATATCCGGGTCATCGCAGCAACTAACGCCGATTTACAATTGCTCATTGAGCAAAAAAAATTCCGTAAGGACCTGTATTATCGGCTAAACGTCCTTCCCATTACCATACCCCCTTTAAGAGAAAGAATGGAAGATATACCAGTTCTGGCAATATATTTTTTAAACGAACTGCAAAAAAAGTATAAGATGAAAAAAATGATTGAAGTATCTGCTATGGATCGTTTGATGTCATATGACTGGCCAGGTAACATTCGTGAATTAAAAAATATGATTGAGCGAGTTTATCATATGACTGAAAATGACAAAATTACAGCCGATGACCTGCCTGAATCAATACGTACAGTCGATTCAGTCAATATTAAAGGATCGGCTATATATGTCAATAAACTTCCTTTAAAAGAGGCGATGAATCAATTTGAAAAATATTACATTAAGGAAATGATGAATCAATCCAAAACTTTAAAAGAATGTGCTGAAAAACTTAACGTCGATATTTCAACACTAATTCGAAAAAAGAAGAAATTAGGTATTTAACATTTTGGTGATCGCTCAAAAAATGTATGCAATAGAAAATAATTGCTTAAAACAAAATATTGATTTTTCGGGAGAGGGAAATTATCGTAAAATTATTAATAGTCATAAAATAATAAATAGAATGATATTTTTGTTGTGAAAGATATTAAAAAGCGCAAAACGTTCCTTCGAAATTATTATTAATGCTTTCTCCTTAATCGACGAATATGCAGTTTCAAAAGACGAAGATTGATAAACAGGGGGGGATAAACATGGCGGCAATGAATCTCGGCTATATGTTAAGCCGTTCAGCAGCAGCCTATTCGGATCATTTAGCCATTATTCACGGTGACTTGGCGTTGACGTACCGGGAGTTTAACGAGCGCGTCAACCGGGTTGCAAGCGCGTTTCGCCAGCTTGGTTTAGAGAAAGGAGACAGGGTGGCTATCTTTTCGCCCAACCGCGCAGAGATTCTGGAGGTGCTTTTTGCGACATGGAAGACTGGCCTGGTGGCCGTACCGATGAACTTTCGCCTCCACCATGACGAGGTGCGCTACATTTTGAACCATAGCGAAGCCAAGGTTCTTGTGTATGCAGGTGTTTTTCAAGATGCGATCGGTCGCATTGCTGGGGACCTGTCCGCAACCCGTATCGCGGTATGTCTAGATGGCCTGAAAGAGAAGGGGCGGCAAGCTTTCCAAATGGTTCTCGACTATCGTGAGCTTTTGGAACACGGGGACGATGCCGAATGGGTGGAGCCGGTTGATGGGGACGATTTGGCGTGGCTCTTTTACACCTCGGGAACTACGGGGCGGCCGAAAGGGGCCATGTTGACGCACCGTATTCTATTGCTGATGACTTTGAATGTCTGTGCGGATATTTATCCCTTTGGGCACGATGACATCGGATTGCATGCAGCACCGCTCACTCATGGTTCCGGTTTGTATGCTCTTCCCCTCATCGCCAAGGGGGGCACGAATGTGATTCTGGCCGCACCAAGCTTTGATCCGGAAACGGTGTTTGCTTTGATTGAGAAACACCAGATCACCGTGCTTCCATTCATGGCACCGACCATGGTGAAGCGCCTGATTGAATCCGAAGCGCGCACCAAGTACGATTTGCGAAGCCTGCGGTGCATCATTTACGGCGGTGCCCCGATGTATGTAGAGGATCTGGTCGCAGGGTTGAAGGCATTTGGACCAGTGTTTGCACAAATTTACGGACAAGGTGAATGTCCGATGACGATTACCGGCCTCAGCCGGGAAGAGCACGATCTAAATCGTCCCGAACGCCTCGCTTCTGCCGGTACTGCCCGTTTAGGAGTTCAGGTGCGCATTCAGGATGACGACGGCAATGAGTTGCCTCGGGGGACTGTCGGCGAGATTGCCGTTCGAAGCGATCTTGTCATGAAAGGGTATTGGCGCAATCCAGAGGCAACGAACGATACGATCGTGAACGGGTGGATGCGTACAGGGGATGTCGGATACATGGACGAACAAGGTTACCTCTACATCTTAGACCGGACAAAGGACATGATTATTAGCGGCGGGAACAACATCTATCCCCGTGAGGTGGAGGAGGTATTGTTACGTCATCCGGCCGTACAAGAGGCTTGTGTTTTCGGTGTTCCGGATCGGGAATGGGGAGAAGCGGTAAAGGCGGTTGTGGTGCTGAGGCAGGGACACATGGCCACGGAAGAGGAGTTGATTGCCTTTTGCCGGGATCATCTAGCCAGTTATAAAAAGCCTCGATCGGTCGACTTCATCGAAGAACTGCCAAAGAATGCCTACGGCAAAGTACTCAAACGTGAACTCCGCGCTAAGTACTGGGAAGGGAATACGCGCATGGTATAGGAATAATTTTGGTTTCGTATTGCCAGTAGATATGGAGAGATATGGAAAGGAGGAAGTTCTATGAAAAAGAGCCGCATTCTCTTTGCCAGCCTTGCTGGTTCAGTAATCGAGTGGTATGACTTCTATTTATATGGCACGGCCACCGGCTTGGTTTTTTCAACTCTTTATTTTCCAACCCATGATCCTGCCGTTTCGCTTCTTTTAGCTTTTGTCACCTTCGGAGTCGGTTATGCTGCCCGGCCGATCGGCAGTATCTTGTTCGGCCACATAGGTGATCGACTAGGGCGGAAGGCGACGCTCATATATACTCTTATTGGTATGGGAGGCAGTTCGATGCTTATCGGTCTTCTCCCTACTTATGAACAAGTCGGTCTTCTGGCCCCGATTCTATTGGTAACACTTCGGCTCATTCAGGGAATTTCCTTAGGTGGTGAGTGGGGAGGAGCCATTCTGTTGGCAACAGAATATGCTCCAAAAGGAGTTCGCGGGCTTTACGGTTCGATTCCCCAATTAGGGGTTCCGCTCGGTTTGGTTGCCGGTACCTTCAGTTTTACGCTCATCAGCTATTTAACTACCAATGACCAGTTTATGAGCTGGGGATGGCGGATTCCTTTCCTCTTAAGTGCAGTGCTTATCGGTTTGGCGATCTGGGTCCGGAGCGGTATAGGGGAAACCCCAGTCTTCCAAAAGCAGAAGGAAAGTGGAAATCTTGCGAGGGTACCGATCGTCGAAACGCTTCGCAACGACGGAAAAAACGTATTGCGTGCGATCGGACTGAAAATTGGCGACGGGTTCTTCAACGTCTTTGCCATGTCTTATGTGCTTGCCTTTGCCACTGTCTATTTGGGTTACTCCCGCGATACAGCCTTAACTGCCTTGACGATTGGCTGTGCTACGATGCTCGTTACCATCCCGACTGTTGGTTACCTTTCTGATTTTATCGGTCGGAAAACGATCTATATCGGAGGTTTGACCCTTCTGTTCCTTCTCTCGGTTCCTTATTTTGCTCTGATCGGAAAAGGGGCCGGCTGGCTGTACTTCATGCAGGCGGTCATGCTCGGAATCATCTGGGCGGCTGTTTTTTCCACACAAGGGACATTGTTCTCTGAGTTGTTTCCGGCCAAAGTCCGTTATACTGGGTTATCGGTTGGCTATCAGTTTGCCGCAGCCATTGTTGGTTTTGGACCTACGATTTGGACTTCAATGGCGAAATCATTCGGTCCATCGCCGTGGGTATTTGGTGGATTCATGATGGCTGGGCTCGCTCTCTCTTTGGTACTAAGCGTGTTTGTACCTGATGCAACAAAAACGGTCAACTCGCGTTACGATGAGAGCGTGAATATCGTTGAAAGCTGACGAGCCGGCTAGATCGAAAATCGAACGAATCACTTTGTTCGTTATTCTGGCAACAAAATTAATGGCTTGGGAGATTACTCCCTTCACCAAAAACGCCGTGATCCCTTTTGTAACAAGGGAAGCGGCGTTTTTGCTTTTTTACATTGTGGATTCGGATGGACATTTGGTATGGATGTCTAAACCTAGACTGAAAGCACGTTATTACAAAGGTGGAGAAAAACAAGGCAGAAGTATTTTCTTTTCTACTGTTTTTCATACGCCATTTGGTAGTATTTTCTTTCAAAATTAGCTAAAATAATTTATATAAAATATTTGGAAAAATAAAAATTATTTTTCTGTCAAAAGATAAACATGAATAGACTAGTGTTCAGAAAAAACGGACGAGGAAGGAGCCCAGTTTCCATTAAAGATAATTGGAAGCAGAGCGCTTGCAAGCGCTTTGCCCCATACATAAGTCAATAGTTAATTAAAAACTAGGAAATGAAGGGGAGTTTCAAATGACCACTCAACAATCTAATGTGCGTGTAGCTGTTGTGCAAGCCGCTTCCGTGATTATGGATCGAAAAGCAAGTACAGAAAAAGCGATTTCGTTAACGCAACAAGCTGCAGAAAAAGGCGCAAATATCATCGTATTTCCAGAAGCTTTTATTCCAGCTTATCCAAGAGGGCTTACTTTTGGAACGACTGTCGGAAGTCGTTCACCAGAAGGACGAAAAGACTGGCTTCGTTACTGGGAAAACTCGGTAGCCGTACCAAGTGAAACAACAGAACTATTAGGAGAAGCAGCCCGTAAGGCGGGAGCCTATCTCGTTATCGGTGTCATTGAAAGAGATAACGAGTTTAGTAGAGGCACTCTTTACTGCAGTGTTTTATTTTTTGGACCAGACGGCACTTTGCTTGGAAAACATCGAAAGCTAAAACCTACAGCTTCTGAACGAATCATTTGGGGAGAGGGTGACGGCAGCACGTTGCCTGTTTTCGATACCCCATACGGAAGAATCGGGGCGTTGATTTGTTGGGAGAACTATATGCCATTAGCGAGAGTAGCGATGTACGCCAAAGGGGTTCAAATTTATATCGCTCCGACGGCAGATGCTAGAGAATTATGGCAGTCTACGATTCGTCATATTGCAGCGGAAGGAAGATGTTTCGTACTATCCTGCAATCAGTATGTCACGAAGGATATGTACCCGACTGATTTAGCTTGTTATGAAGAATTGGCATCATCTCCTCACGAGATGTGCGCTGGAGGAAGCGCCATTGTAGGCCCATTAGGAAACTATATTAAGGAACCTGTCTATGGCAAAGAAGACATTCTTATAGCCGATTTGGATTTGCGGGATATCGCCTATAGTCAATTTGATTTTGATGTAGTAGGGCACTACTCAAGACCTGATGTATTCCAGCTTTTAGTAAATGAAGAGAAGAAAGATAGTGTGAAATGGATAAAATCTGATATTTCGCAACCGTAAATTCTTGGTGAAGTGATAGCCTATACGTGAGACATGAACCTCCTTGTAGGATGGCATGGTGACACATCTATTCTAACTAAGGAATCGGGTTCGTGTCTCTTTTTTAGATAATTTGCTCAATACAGTTTTTTATTGAATCGCTCATTTTACTCGCAATGGAATCGAAATCGTTCCTTAGCCTGAATTTGATGAAGCAATGGACAGCTCAAAATAAATCCAAATATGGAATTTTTCCTTCTTTCTTTATGACATTATTAATATTTGATAGAAAATGTTGATAAAATAATCGTGGATTTGTATGGAATCTTTTTTGTGCCCTAAAACAGACGAAAAGATATGGGAAAATGGATGCTTCTTTTATTGATCGGTTTCTCTTTTTATATTTTGCATAGTGCATTAGAAACTTTGTCGGTTAAATTTTTGGGGAGATCGGTAGTATGCAGGAATTATATGAATTAGCACGATTAATCGAACAAAAAAATAGAATAGAAAGAAAAATAACAGAAATAATTAGGCGCCCCGCGTTAATCGGGCATGTTGGAGAGTATATTGCTGCGAAAGTTTTCGGCATTTCGTTAGTGGATTCGGCTTCTAATAAAGGATTTGACGGATATTTTACCAAAGGGAATCTAAAAGGGAAAACGGTAAATATTAAGTTTTACACAAAAAACGAAAGATTGTTAGATATAAATCCGAATGGGTTGCCTGATTATTATTTAGTATTGACAGGAGATTTGCGTTCGGCGGCTTCCTCCCGTGGATGGACGAGACCGTGGTGTATTTCCTACGTGTATTTATTTGAGGCATCAGCGCTGTTAGAGCAACTAAAAGCGCGCAATGTCAAAATCGGGATAGCGACAAGCGTCGCCGGGCGATATTGGGAGGATGCGGAGATTTTTCCTTCTTCCAAAAATTCGTTATACACGTTAACTAATGAACAAAAAGAATGGTTAGAGTTGTTTTCATTACAAAGGTAGCAAAGAGATATTTATGAGAATTATAGAAGAAAGGATTGAAATCTATGGAAGCCGTATTAGTTTCATCATTAGAAGAGGTATTAGAAAATGTAAAACAGTTTAATAAAGATTTGCAAAATGAAACAGATATTGTTCAACAACTAACACAGTTCAAACATTGGTATTATATTTCTGATTTGCAAGCTTTCGGCCCAAGCAAATATATAGGATATAAAGATATGAATACCGCCAAATATGCAAGAGGAAAAGGAAAAACAGGAATAGATACGGAAAAAGTGTTGAAGCAATGGTTTGTGAAGCTTCCAAAAGAATCTGTTCGCAGCCAAGAATTGATGAGCGAGCTTGAAAAATTGCTTGAACAATATGGAAAGAAAGTCCGCAGTAATGCGGTTATTCATGTATTAAAGAGAGAAGGGGGGATGAAGTAAAAATGAAAATCGCGCTAATTAGTTGTACGAAAAAAAAGAGAAGTTATCCTTGTGCGGCAAAGGAAATGTATGAACCATCTTCTTTATTTACCAAAGCGGTAGCATTTGTTGAGAAAAAAGGATATGACGATTGGTTTATTCTTTCCGCCAAATATGGATTACTCGCAAAAGATATGGTCATTGATCCGTATGATGTGACGCTCAATCAAATGAAAGCGCCAGAAATAATAGCATGGTCAGAGAAAGTATTTCGACAATTAAAAGCGATCCATCCAACAGAAATCGATTTTTTCGCCGGTAAAAAATATCGGCATTATCTCATTCCAATGCTTGAAAGTCAAGGAATAAGATGCCGGGTACCGTTGCAAGGCATGAAAATCGGCGAACAACTGGAGTTTTATAGTAAAGCGCTAAATGAATAATTATCTCCTTTTATCAAAAAATAAATCCCGCCAACAACATTTATCATAGCGGGAAGAAAAAACATTGAGAATATGAACTTAGGATAGGTGAAAAAATTCCTTTATCGTCTCTTCTACTTTTTGAAAATATTCTTGAACAGACACAGGGACAATAAAAATCTTATTCTGCTCAATCTTTTCATAGTCAATATGCCAAATAAACAATTTGCTTGGAAGAAAAAAAGCCACTTGGTCCAAAACAGATCTATTTTTGACATAATCGGATTCCATAAAAGCGAAATTGTTTAATTCCTGGCCATTGTCAAGAAAGTCCTGTAAAAATAAACGCATAGTGGACGGAACCTTTTCATCTCGTATCGCTTTAAGAAGAACTTCCGGTTCTGATGTATGAAGTTCATCAAACAGCTTATCGTTTATTTCCATAGGCAATATATCTTCGGGCTTCTTTCTTCTAGTATTTGAAGCAAAAAAGTGACCAAGCAAGTCAAAAAAACCTTTTTGAGGATCATGAAATGAAAAGGAATGTTCGTTTCCTTTCACGTGTTGAACTAAAGTTTTGGAATCATGAACACGGTGCAGCAACAATACGTGTCTTTTTTTCATATCCACGCATCGAACTTTTTCTCTGGACTGTACTAACAGATGAATTAAATTTTCTAATCCCGGAACTAATAAAGATTCTCTTGTTACATCTAAATAGCCTTTTTGATGCAGCAACTGCTCGACTTCACGGATAAAACGTTTTTCTTCTTCTTCATTTTCTACTAAAGTAGCGTCGTTTAATATTTGGCTTGCTATTTCACTGTATCCGCATAAAGCCAGAGCAGAAACTAATTCGTTTATGGATAAAGTAATCGTTCCATTTGTACTCATTTAATCACATCTCCTAATTATTATTTAAAATAGATAAATGATTTTATTCACCATATATCATAAGAACGATAAAAAATTGGACAAATAGTAAAAGGAAAGCAAAAACTGCAAATAATTTATTAAGCAAAAATGGCATTTTGGATAGAAGTAATTGAATATAATGATTAAAGCCCATAATAAATAATGCAAGATATTTAAAAAGATAACTAAATATACTTTTCTGGCTATTCTCTACGTTAACATTAAAATAATAATAAGCAATAACAAAACGCTGAATAAATATAGATACAAAAGCGCATATCCAGCTGAATGTAAGCAATAATGGAGGATAGATGCTTGGATAAGGTATATCGAAAATAAAGCCTAAAGAAATAAGGGTTATTACACAAAAAGCTAAAGCCATTCCTATCCATTCGTTTTTTTCTCTTTTTTTGAAGATCGATTGAATGATTCGGTTTATATGGACTGGTTCATAGAAAAAGCAAGCAGGAACAAAAAGCAACATAAACAGGAGTTCAAAACCGGAAATAAAAGCGATGACCATTGTTGAACCGTCTTCATCCCAGTCATTTTTATTGATGAGAAGTATAGCGAGAAGGAGAAGGACAAAGAGATTACTCTCTAAAAAAAAGGCTGCTCCTCTTTTAATAGAGAAATTTTTTTTATTCTTTTTTTTTAATGGAAATGTGCGGACTTGTTGCTTCAATTCAGAACTTGGAAATAATACTTTCATTATAAATATCTCCTTTGTTAAAGTAATTTGATATAATCTCAATTTTTATTATACTAATTAAAAAAATCTGCAATAAAGTTTCCTACGTTTTCAATACCTTCTTCAATTTCATTTACAACCGTTTCCACACCTTCCCCGATTTCCTGGATAGTTTCCTGTACACCTTCTACAATTTCTTTTGCGACTTTTTCTCCAAAGTCTTTTACATCATCCTCTATCAACCATGATCCAATAATACCAACTCCGGCACCAATAGCTCCACCGATAATAGTTCCTGGACCTGGTGCAATTAATGAACCTATATATGCTCCTGCAGATGTCGTACCAGCAACACCAAGATCAAGTCCAATACCTGCCGCAAATCTTCCGCTTTTTTCAGTCAAAGATTTATATTGATTCTCGTCACTGAAAAATTCACCCATATTTGTACTTACTGAGAACAATATTCCTCCAAGTGGCACCCTTTTAAGAAGCTTTGATACTGATTTAGTATCCGTAAATTGCCGAGCGGTACTTTTAATATCCACTTTTGCATTGTATTGTTTTAATAACTTTTCATCAAAGACAAGGATTTTGTGTTGTTTTGCGACGATTTTCCCAAAACTGATTCTATTTGTTTTCGGATGTAAACCGATAAGCTCACGTAAAACACCGCTTGGTGCATTGTGATATTTTGCTAAAGCTCTTTTAATTATATTGCTAGAGTTTTTATCTCCTTTTTCTAATAATTGGTAGATTCTTTCTGCAAGCTTTGATTCGTATTTTTTATTTGCTCCTTTTAGCCACGTTTGGGATGCTTTAATAATAAAATTCCCTTTTCCATCTTTTGATAAAGTTAATAAACCTGTACGGAGAACGTGAACTGCAACCAGTCCTTTTGCAACACTAAGCGCGCCGTTGAATTTGCCGAGGGAATCGAGCCATTCGGCGACGGCGCCTACAATAGTGGAATCTCCCTCTTGTACAGACAGCTCAATCGCATCATCAATCATTTCTTTGAATATATCTGTTTCAGAAATGAAATTTTCGATTTCTTTTATTTGTTCTTTACTTAAGAAAACGCCGCCTTTTGTCCATTCGTGCAGTTTCTGGATGAATTGACGAATTTGAGTGAGCTGCTCTTGCATGGATGTCAGTTCCCTAGAGATTTCTTCATCCAGCTTCGCCAGTTCATGGACAGTTTTTTGAGCGTGACTTTTTGCCGATGCTATTTGCTGCTGAAAAGGAAGAATTTGAACGGGAGTGCCATGAATCAAATCTGCCACGTCTAAAAAATATTGATTGATGCTATTGACCGTTTCCTCAGTAAAGATTTCTAACTGATTAAGGCTTGCTTTTACTTCTGTTTCGATAAATTGTTCGCTTATAAAACCGCTATTTGTTTCAAAATGTTCGATCCTAGTTAAAATGTTTTTTAGGATATCTAAATACTGATAAAGAAATTGATGCAGCAGGAGAATGGCAGGGATATGCAAAGTAGCAAAGTGTTCTTTAATCGCTTCACCGCCTTCCCCCTCTAAAGCATCGTCTAAACGGATTATTTTGTTCACAGCATCGCGAATAGCGAGGATTTGTTCTTTTTCTTGCTGTTTTTGACGGATCAATTGATTGATTTCATGTGAAACTTCGGATACTTTTAATACCTTCATCGGCTTGACACCCCGTTATATGCACATTTTTTTGGCAATATTTCGGTCTGTCTCCGCAAGATTCTCAATATGTCTCCGAACATCGTTCTCAATGTGTAATAGCGTATTTTTATAATCGGTAACGATTTGATAGTAAAGGTCTTCAATTGCTTTTATTTTTGTGATGAAATCAAGAGAGGAAACCGGGAACGATGGATGTGAATGGTTAGTATTTAATTCGCTTATTTTACGTTTTAGCTCGTCTAATGACGCTTCAACTTCCTTTAAATGGACTTTAATTTCTGTCATTGTGATCCCACCTGCTTACAGAGTCTTTAAATGAAGAGTCTTTAAATGAACCAGCTGGCTTCGTTTTGAAGAAATAGAGTTGGAAATGCTTGTATTCATCGCTTCTAGTTCCGATATCTTTTTGGAAATATCATTTAAAAGGCTTTCCGTTTGCTGAATAATGCCTGTGTATGCGTAATTGGTGCCGTTTCTTATATCTAAAAACATATCGGCATATTTGCCTTGCCATGTATAGGGAGTGAGCTCGGGGTCAAATACAAGTGGTTTGTGATCAACCAATTCACTAAGTTCATTGGATATGCCACTTTCAGCTTTTTTTAACCGTGCAATTTTTTCGTAATTATGTCGCAATTGGTTTTCAAGATTAGAAATATCATTATATAATTGGTGAATGATGTATTCTTTTTCCTCCATATTCATTCATCTTCCTCCAAAATAACTACTGTTTGTAAAAAATATGAAATCCATTATATATTTTACACAGTGTTTGTTTTCCAAGAAATATGAAACAGGAAAATTAAGGATTTGGAATTATGTTTAGTCAAAAAATTATGATAAAAAGTACCTATTTGAATGTTGAAAAGTCATTCAATCAGCCTGTATTTTTAAAAGAAACACTGAACCATGAAGGAGTGCAGGAATAAACTCGAATTTCACGCATTCGTCGAAGCGGACAATCCGAAGTTGAGTTATAATTTTGATATAAATAGCAAAAGCAAGGAGTACGAATATGAACAAACGTCTTCTATCCGTATCTGCATTTAGTTTTCTCCTGTTTCTTGCCATATGGGCCGCGGTGGCGGCGGGAGCAACCAATGCGATAGATCAGCGGCTGCTACAATTGTTTGATTCATGGGACTGGTTAGATGGCTTTACGATATTAGGCTATGGCTATTTCATCGGCATTGCCAGCATCCTGCTTGTGTTGTTTTTATGGTTTTGCAAACGCGATTATTACGGCATGGTGCTTGTGCTGGTTGCTGTCGGCGGCGGTTACGGGCTGAATACATTTATTAAGGACCTTGTCGGACGGGCGCGGCCGCCATTTGCGCAAGGGGTGTACGGGTTTAGCTTCCCGAGCGGCCACGCGATGGTCGGCAGCATTTATTTGTTGTTAATCGCGTACTTTCTAAGCAAAGAGGTAAAGAAAGCATCACAACGGTGGATGATTTTTTTCATTTTCGGCCTTCTTGCATTATTGACAGGGCTTAGCCGCTTAAGCCTTCAAGTTCACTACCCGTCTGACGTTTTGGCAGGGTTTTTGTTAGGGATTGCTTATCTTTCTGTTTGCATTTCTGTTTATCAATTTGTTTATAGTAGAATGCCGGTTACGAACAAAGGGAGTTTTAAAAAATAATCATCAATGGAACGTTTTACGGCAATACGGTCGTGTATGGAATTGAATCGTATTTTGTTCCGGAAGGAGAAGGGAAAAAATGGCAGGAGAAGGCCCGCTTTGCCTATGTGCGCGTTAGTGAGGACGGAGATGCGCTGCTCGAAAAGATCAGCAGTGAATGAGGGAACCATTTCCTCATGAAAGGGAATATGTTTGGTAAAGCTAATTCGAAAAAGGAACTGTTCTTCGAATTAGCTTTTTCTTTTTCGCAGAAAGGAAAAATTAGGGAAAATGTCCTAATCAAATCAGGAGTAAAGTGGTATATACAACTATACCATAAATTGCTATTCTATAAAAAATGAAAACCCTTCCAATATCTCTGCTTCAACATTTTTTGCCCCAAGAAAATGCACCAGGAGAAATACGTTTTTTCTATTAGTTATTTTGATGAAAAGGAGGCTGCTGATGAGCAATCGGTCTATTTCCATCGTTTTGTCGTCTGTAATGTTAGGATCAGTCATCATTTCTTCACCCCCACCTGTTTTCGCAATATCCCATGAACATCCATCTCCCACGATGGAGCAAACTGAAAAGAAAGTATACAAAACAACTCAGTCCAAAATACAAACACCTTTTTCTTGGGATCATCCCGGCCCCGTTTCTCCGGTTATACACCCGGGATCGCCTAAAGCGGCTGGCATGAGGGAAGAACCTTTACGGGAAATCGATCAAGTAATAGAACAGGCGATGCGTGACCGTGTTATCCCAGGGGCAGTTGTTTATATTGTTCGGAGAGGAATCATTGTCAAACACGAAGCGTATGGATACGCAAAGCGATATGAGGATGATGTGTTTACCGAATCCAAACAGCCGATATCGATGCGGGAAGATACTATTTTCGATTTAGCTTCTATCAGCAAGCTGTTTACGACTACCGCGGCGATGAAACTTTATGAGCAAGGAAAGTTTTCTTTGGATGACCCTGTCGCTAAGTACATACCGGAATTTGCGCAAAACGGAAAAGAAAAAGTAACCATTCGTCAATTAATGACCCATACTTCCGGACTTGCGGCATGGATTCCTCTATATAAAATGGGAACCAATCGCGAAGACCGTTTGCAAATCGTGTTTGCACAGCCGCTTGAACACCCGCCGGGAACCACGTATACATACAGTGATTTGAACATGATTACACTAGGAGCGCTGGTGGAGCGGCTGTCCGGTTTGCGCCTTGATCAGTTTGTGTATAAATACATTACGAAACCGCTTGGCATGAACGATACGATGTATAATCCCCCTCCACACTTAAAGACGCGAATTGCCGCTACGGAATACCAGCCGTGGACCGGAAGAGGGCTTGTCTGGGGAGAAGTCCACGATGAAAACGCGTGGGCGCTGGACGGGGTGGCCGGCCACGCGGGAGTGTTTTCAACCGCTCACGATTTAGCAATTTTTGCTTCAATGTTTTTGCAAAACGGAAAGTATGGCGGTAAGCGGATCCTGCAACCGGAAACGGTTCGGCTATTAATGGAAAACCAAATTCCGCAATTCCCTGGCGACGATCATGGATTAGGATGGGAACTTGCTCAAGGGTGGTACATGGATGCGCTGTCGGAAAGTACCACACTGGGGCATACGGGATATACCGGTACATCGATCGTAGTAAGCCCGAATAATCATGTTATTGCTATTTTGTTGACAAATCGTGTGCATCCTACGCGGAATACCGTGTCTACAAATCCGCTGCGCAGACAAGTTGCCCGTTTAACGGCGGATGCAATTCCGATTGCAATGCCTCGAAAAGAACAAGCTTGGTTTGCCGGATATGGTGACGGTTTGAATGCGGTGCTATCGACAAATGTAACATTAAACGAACAAGCAACATTAACCTTTGATACATGGTATCGAATCGAACCAAACGTTGATTTTGGCGTGGTGGAAGTATCACAAGACGGCATTCATTGGACGCAAGTTGGAGAATTATTGACAGGCAGCAGCGGGGATTGGATAACAAAGACCGTGACAATTCCAGCACATACTGTCTCGATTCGCTTTCGCTATCATACCGATGTTTCTGTCAACGGGCGTGGCTGGTATGTAACGAATATTTGTCTTACGGATGAGAACGGTAAGAAGATGAAGGCAACATGGGAAAGCAGTGAGTGGGAACAACGTTCATTTTGAGATTGAGGAGGAAAAAGGATGTTGTCATTTTATAAAAAAATAACGGCAATTTTAGCAGCAGTGATGATGCTCTTCGTTCCATGGACTTCACCGCAAGCGCATACAGAAAAATCGGAGACCGACTTAATCATTTATCAAAACATTCCGGAAGTAGATGTGAAAGTCGATGGAAATAAAATTTCGCTGCGAGCGCTTCATGTTCATCGGGAAGGATATTTCACCGAAGTAACCGAAGGGCTAAGATGGAAATCATCCAATAAAAAGGTAGCTACTGTGGATGATCATGGTGTTGTTACTTTCCTCGAAAAAAGCGGAAGAACGTTTATTACAGTGACAGACGGAATGCAGAAAGACCGCATCGCTTTTGAGTTTAAAACCGCTCCTGCATCGAAAAAAAGCGGCAAACAGAACGTGAAAGTGACCGTTGTCAAAGAAAAGGGAAGCCGCTATGACATTATTCAAAAAGCGATAGATGGACTAACGTTGGAAGAAAAAATCGGGCAAATGCTGATGCCGGATTTCCGCAATTTCAATGGGAAGCCTGTCACTGCCATGCTTCCGGAAATCAAGGAACTGATACAAACCTATCATATTGGCGGCGTCATTTTATTCCGTGAAAATGTGGTGACGACGGAGCAGACGGCAAAGCTCGTCGCGGACTATCAGCAGACGGCTGAAAAGTTTGGGTTGCTTATGTCGATAGACCAGGAAGGCGGCATTGTGACGCGGCTGCAGTCAGGGACGAATATGCCGGGGAACATGGCGCTGGGGGCGACTCGTTCCGAACAATTGGCTTACAAAGTAGGGCATGCGATTGGCGAAGAATTATACGCGCTAGGCATTAACATGAATTTAGCTCCTGTTTTAGACGTCAACAATAATCCCGATAACCCGGTGATCGGCGTCCGTTCGTTTGGCGAAAATCCAGAGCTTGTCGCGGAACTGGGGGTATCTTATATCAAAGGATTGCAAGACGGCGGAATTGCCGCTACCGCCAAGCATTTCCCAGGACATGGAGATACAGCTGTCGATTCCCATCTTGGGTTGCCGGAAGTGCCGCATGACCGTGATCGTTTGAAGAAAGTTGAACTATATCCATTTCAAAAAGCGATGGAAGCGGGAGTTGATGCGATTATGACCGCTCATGTCACGTTCCCGAAAATCGATGATACGAAGGTGATTTCGCAAAAAGACGGGACGGAAATTTCGCTTCCTGCCACTTTGTCGTATAAAGTGCTGACCGGATTAATGCGTGAAGAAATGGGATTTGATGGTGTCATTATTACCGATGCGATGAATATGAAAGCGATTAGCGATCATTTTGGATCGGTGGATGCGGCGATAAGAGCGGTTCAAGCTGGTGCTGATATTGTGCTCATGCCGGTGGGACTGGAAGAAGTAGCAAGCGGATTAAAGAAAGCAGTGCAAAACGGCGACATTTCGCAAAGACGGATCAACGCCTCCGTAAAACGAATTTTAACGTTAAAAGTGAAACGCGGCATTTTTAAACAAGAAACCCCGCCTGATCCGCAAGAAATCGTCGACCATGCTTTGCGAGTTGTCGGTTCGCAAGAGCATAAACAAGTTGAATCCGAAGCCGCAGCAAAATCGATTACACTTGTGAAAAATGACAATGTATTACCGCTTCAAGCAAACGAAATAAACAACCTTGTCGTTGTAGGAAATACGATGATGGAATCATTAGCGGAAGCAATACAGACCTACATTCCAAATGCAACTGTCATCCAAGCGGCGGCTCCTTTAGATGAGGCGCAGCTGCAAAAAGTGAAAGAAGCAGATGCGGTCATTGTCGGCACGTATACTTCGAACGTCTCAGGAAGGTTGCCGTCGAGCCCGCAAATGAAAATGGTGCAGCAAATTATCGCAAACACAGATGCTCCTATCATCGCAATCGGGATTCGCAATCCGTATGATGTGATGTCCTATCCAAATGTGGATGCCTACCTCGCGCAGTACGGTTTTCAGCAGGCAAGTTTCCAAGCGGCAGTAGATACGATTTTCGGAGTAAATACACCGACTGGCAAACTTCCGGTAACGATTCCAAGTTACGATGGCGGCGTACTGTACGAATACGGCCATGGTCTCACTTATTAAAAAGGGGGCGGTTTCATGCAAAAGCGATGGTGGATTGTTTTTACGACAGTGATCTTGAGTTTGTCGCTGTTTACTGGTGTATTGGCAAAAGGCCCATCAAAAGAGAAAAGAAACCAAAAACTAGAGCTTGGTGTAGAAGTGCTATTAAAGGAGAAAAAGTACTTAATTAAAGGAAAACGGGTTGGGCTCATTACCAATCCAACTGGTGTTGACGAGCGCCTAAATAGTGTGGTGGACCTCCTTTACAATGACCCTGACATCCAGCTTGTCGCTTTATATGGTCCGGAACATGGCGTGCGTGGCAGCGCTCAAGCCGGCGAATATGTTCCGTTTTATATCGATGAAAAAACTGGTCTTCCTGTATACAGCTTATATGGACCGACGAAAAAACCAACACCGGAAATGCTAAAAGGAGTTGACGTGCTTCTTTTTGATATTCAAGATGTCGGCACCCGCTTCTATACGTATATTTATACGATGGCGTACGCGATGGAAGCGGCCAAAGAAAACAATATTCCATTTATTGTATTAGATAGGCCAAATCCGCTAGGCGGCATGAAAGTAGAAGGGCCTGTACTCGATCCGAAGTATTCTTCCTTTGTTGGCATGTATCCGATTCCGCTGCGCCATGGAATGACGGTAGGAGAGCTTGCTTTGTTGTTCAACAAGGAGTTTGGCATCGGTGCCGATGTGACGGTTGTGAAAATGAAAGGCTGGAAGCGTTCCATGTATTACGATGATACAGGGCTGCAATGGGTATTGCCGTCTCCGAATATGCCGACGTTAGATACTGCGCTTGTGTACCCGGGAGCGGCTCTCATCGAAGGAACGAACGTATCGGAAGGCAGGGGAACGACAAAGCCGTTTGAGCTTATCGGCGCTCCGTTTATCGACAGTATCGAATTGGCGGAGAAACTAAATGCCCTGCATCTGCCAGGCGTTATTTTCCGCCCAGCCAGTTTCACGCCGACTTTTTCAAAACATAGCGGAAAATTAACACATGGCATCCAAATTCATGTGACGGATCGTCATGCGTTTAAACCAGTAGAAACCGGTCTATCCATTGTCAAAACCATTCATGATTTATATCCAGGTCAATTTGCCTTTAGCCAAGAAAACAGCCAAGGTATTTCGTATTTCGATCAGCTTATTGGCAATGGCTGGGTGCGTCAGGCGATTGAAGACGGAATGCCGGTGGAAGAAATGAAACAAAAATGGGAGAAAGATGTAGAAACATTTATGAAGATCAGAAAGAAGTACTTGCTTTACTAATGAGAGGGGCTCCCTCTCTTTTTTATGCAAGAAGACTTCAAAACCAAAATAATGTAACGAGGGTGAATCAATAGACTCGCTCTCGGCTGTTTTAAAGCGAAAAAGCAATGATTTACCGGAATGTTTCTAATTAACGGGATTCTTTTTTGGATCGAGTGTTTGAATGATTTTTAGCAAATTTTTTTCGGACATAGCGGCACATTTAAGTGTATAATCGGAAGGATGTTACCAAATATATAAAAATATTACATTTGAGGCAAACAAGGAGTTTTTTAATTTCGGTTGCAATATATTTTAAGTACAAGGAAAGGGGGAATTAGATGAAAACAATTGCTCATCCGCAAATGAAGACGAAGAGATGGAAACAGACTGTATGGAGTACGTTAGTTATTATTGTCTTCGCTGTGGTCGGAATCGTTATGTTTGTAAACGCTTACATAAACCGTTCGCTTCCGCAAACAAAGGGAGAACTTTCTGTACCGGGATTGTTGGCGGAAGTGAAAGTCGTTCGGGATGAAAACGGTGTTCCGCACATTACCGCGAAAAATGAGCATGATTTATTTTTTGCCCAAGGTTTTGTTCAGGCACAGGATCGTCTGTTTCAAATGGATTTAAGCAGACGGCAGGCGTCGGGCCAATTAAGCGAAGTGATTGGCGAGGCGACGGTCAAGCGCGATAAATTTTTCCGCACGCTCGGATTGCGCCGCGCCGCGAAAGCCTCCTATGACGCATATAACGAAGAAGCGAAAAAGGTGCTGCAGGCGTTTGCCGACGGTGTCAACGCCTATATCGAGCTTGCCAAACAGGAAGGGAGGCTGCCGATTGAGTTTCGGCTGCTTGGCTATGAGCCGAAGCCGTGGACTCCGATAGATTCGCTAACGATTGGAAAGTATATGGCCTTTGACTTAGGCGGCCATTGGCAAGGGCAGGCGTTCCGCTATTGGACGCTTAAAAACTTGCCGAAGGAAAAAGCGTACGATCTATTTCCCTCCTATCCCAAAGACGCACCAACGATTGTGCAAGCATACAAAGATGTACAGCTTTCCGTTGAAAAAGCGTTTGCGTCCGCTGTCATTCCGCGGGAATGGAATGGTAGCAACAACTGGGTAGTCAGCGGTAAGAAAACAAAAAGCGGCAAACCTCTTTTGGCGAATGATCCTCATTTATCGCTAAGCACCCCGTCCATTTGGTATCAAATGCATTTGCAGG
This sequence comes from Parageobacillus genomosp. 1, assembly GCF_000632515.1. Lineage (GTDB taxonomy): Bacteria > Bacillota > Bacilli > Bacillales > Anoxybacillaceae > Saccharococcus. The sequence continues at coordinate 2,058,166 of NZ_CM002692.1, read as the reverse complement.
CCCCCACCTTGAATGTCAGTGGAGTGATTTTCGCAGGAATCCCAGGCATCATTTTAGGACATAACGAGCATGTAGCGTGGGGCGTGACAAACACCGGACCGGATGTGCAAGATTTATATATCGAAAAAAGAAATCCAGCCAACAAGCGGCAATTTTTGTACAACGGAAAGTGGGAAGACGCGAGGGTCGTGAAAGAGCCGATCAAAGTCAAAGGCGGCAAAACGATTCCATATAAGGTGACGATTACAAGGCACGGTCCTGTCATTTCCGATTTTGCATATAAAGATGACAATATGGCGTTCTCACTATGCTGGACGGCGCTGGATCCATCTACAGAGCTGCAGGCCATCTTGGAAATGAATAAAGCAACGAACTGGCAGCAGTTTGAAAAAGCGCTCGAGCATTTCCATGTTCCGACGCAAAACTTTGTTTTTGCGGCAAAAGACGGAACGATCGCGTATAAAGCAAACGGGAAGATTCCGGTTCGCAAAAAAGGAGACGGTCTGCTTCCGGTCCCAGGATGGACGGACGAATACGAATGGATCGGATTTATTCCGTTTGACAGGCTGCCGCGTGTGGTAAATCCAAAAGAAGGATTTATTGCTACGGCGAACAACAAGGTGATAGGAAATCACTATTCATACCATATCAGCCACCACTGGGCGCAGCCGTGCCGTTATATGCGGATTGCGCAAGTGCTTGAAAGCAAAAATAATCTCACGCTCGAAGACATGAAAAAGCTGCAAATGGATCAAACCAACTTATGGGCGAAAGAATTTGTGCCGGTATTGGTGCAAGCGGTGGCTAGCGAGCCGCTTTCCAAAATCGAGCGAAAAGTGCTCGCCGAGCTGCGCAATTGGGATTATGTCGATCGCAAAGACGATGCCGCCCCGCTGATTTTCCATTTGTGGATGAAAGAAATTCCGAAAGTTTTGTTCCGTAAAGATATTCCGCCACAAGTGGATAAGTTGTTTGAAGGAAAACAGATGGTGGTTGATGAGTTGCTGCGGCGGGCGGCGAAAGGAGATGTCTCGCCATGGTTTACGGAAAACGGCGGATTTGCCCGTGTGCTTGCGACAGCGCTGCATCATGTTACCGACCAGTTGGCGGAAAAATACGGCGCTGACCCGTCGAAGTGGAAGTGGGGAGACTATCATCGACTTTACTTTGCCCATCCGATGTCAAGTTCCTCCCCGTTGCTGCAGTTTTTCTTCAATCGGGAAAAGCCGGTTTCTGTCGGCGGCAGCCAAGTGACGGTGCAGGCAGCGAGCTTCACGGACGAAGGCATTGTCAACCATGGCGCTTCCTGGCGGTTTGTCATCGATGTAAACGATATCAAGCATGGCTACCATATCGTCGGGCCTGGTCAGGCGGGGCATTTCAGCAGCCGCTGGTATCATGATCAAATCGATGATTGGGTGAAGGGAACATATCATGTGACAACATTAGGGAAAGTAGAAGGTGGGGATGTACTTACTTTAACACCAAAAGAATAGTTGCCACAAACAAGAGCCTATTCCTTTTTTCTTAGCAGGATTGTTTCCACGCTAGACGAATGTATAAGTCAAGCAATGTATATAGGGGAGGAGAAATGGATGTGTTGCATATTAAGAAGATAAGGTCGATTTACTGTTTGTTGGGAGCAGTTATTGTTTTTGCTTTAACGTCGTGCAGCGAGGAAGCAAAGCAACCAACGCGGGGGATAGAATCCCATGCGGAAGAAACAAGCGGGGCAGAAAAACCACCGGTTCATGTGGACGAGAAAGTTATTCGCAATATTGACTGGCAGGTAAGCCCCGTTTTCTCAGCAGGCGGCTATCAAATGAGAGGCGTGCCTAATAAGGTCGCCTTTATCGATGCGCCATTCTTTGCCAATCAAAACGGCAAATATATGTGGCATTTCTGGGGCGATTCCATTCCGGAAGGAAAGCTGACGATCGTGGCAGTAAAAGAAGGCAGCGGCGCTATCACACCTGCATTAACATGGGACGGAAAAAGTGTTTGGACAACACGCGACCTAGGAGGCCCAAATAACGGAGCAGATGCCCATTTGCCGTCGAATATGATGCTTGGCGAACGAGGAAAATGGGCGTTGCTTGTCTACATTGGGGATACGTTTTGGGATTATGTGGTGGTGGAAGTGAAATAACGGATTGGAGATAAACACCCTTGCCCTTCTCCTTAGAAGCAGGGGAAGGGTGTTTATATTTTCTATTATTCTCCGACATACCTTCGCAGCACACGATCGACCGCACTCCCGTATGTTTCCCCGAATAAGTTCAAATGCACAAGCAAATAGAAAAGCTGATATAATTGTTTCCGTTCATGATAATCGGAAGAAAGCGGCATGAGTTCGTTGTACGCTTCATAAAAGCGGCTAGGGAACCCGCCGAACAGTTCAGTAAAGGCGATTTCGAATTCATAGTGTCCGTAAAACACAGCGGGATCGATCAAGTAGGGAACACCGTTTGCGCCGACGAGCCAGTTTCCGCCCCACAGGTCGCCGTGCAATAAGGACGGAGAGCAATCTTTTGGCAACCAGCGTTCCAAAGAGGAAAGCAACTTCTCAAGCTTATTTCGCCGCTGTAGAGGCATGTGCCCTTTTTGTTCCGCAAGCCGAAGTTGCGGAAGCAGGCGGCATTCGTGGAAATAATCGATCCAATTGTCGTACCATCCATTTTTTTGCGGTAATAGTCCAATATAGTTGTCTTCCGCAAATCCAAATGCCAAGCCGCGGCATTGATGAAGGCGGGCGATGCCATGCCCGAGCTGTTCGGCCGTTTTGTTAGTTTTCTTTCCTTCAATCCATTCTAAAACCAAAAACCCGTACTCCTTCGCTTCTTTCATGCCGTAAACGAACGGAACGCGGATGGCGTTAGCGTTTCGAATGGTCTCCAATCCTGTCTGTTCACATTCGAAAAAACGGTGTGGAAAGGTGCGGCGCATTTTTATAAAATATGGCTGCTTTTCGCTTTGAACGTAGAAGGCGTCATTGATATCGCCTCCGTGCACGCGGCGGTATTGTTGAATCGGGAAGAAATCGCCGATCGAATGTAGCGCTTCTTGCAAGATCGCTTCCACCTTCACCGGCCATTCCCCGCTTTCCATTCATCGTTGATCTCGCGCAGCACATCGCCGATTTTCCGCTTGTTGATGACAACGTCGGCGATGTCATCAAGTTCAGTCGGTTCCCAGTTGACGATCGCGATTTTCGCTCCGTTTCGTTTGGCGACGAGCGGAAGCTGATTGGCAGGCGATACTTGCAAGGAAGAGCCAAGGATGATCAATACATCCGCTGTTTGCGCTGCTTGCCATGCTTGCTCGAGCGCCTGTTCCGGCAGCATTTCGCCGAACAGGACAACGGACGGGCGCAAAAAGCCTCCGCATTCGCACGTAAATCGATGCTCCAGATATACGATGCTGTTAAAAGTGTTGCCGCACTGCTGGCAATGTACCGTCCGTAATGAACCATGCAGTTCAATGACGTGACGGCTTCCGGCCTGCTGGTGAAATCCATCAACATTTTGCGTCACAATTTCCTGAATAAGACCGCGCTGCTGCCAATCGGCTAAAATCATGTGCCCTTCGTGCGGCCGGCATGCTTGCAGCGTACGAATGCGGTATTGATAAAATTCGATAAATGCCTGCCGATGGTGCTCGAGCGCGTAGGTGCTAGCGAGCTGCTGCGGATTAAACCGTGTCCATAGCCCCGTTTTTTCCGAGCGAAAGTCGGGAAGCCCGCTTTCCGTCGACATCCCGGCTCCGGTCAGCACCACGGCGTGACGGGATGACATTAACCATGACGCAATCATATTTCCCCTCTCCTTTACGCATAAGTAGGTACTTCTATTTTATATGAAATCGAAAAAATTCCCTATCTTCATCTTTCGACAATCATTTCGCTTTCTCTTTTTTCCAATTTTCGCTATGATAGAGATGGTAATAAAAATTAGGTAAGGAGGCGTGATCATGAGCAAAAAAGTATTGATTGTAACGGGGGATGCGGTAGAAGCGTTGGAAGTGTATTATCCGTACTATCGCCTGCTTGAAGAAGGTTATGACGTCACGATTGCCGCGCCAAAGAAAAAGAAATTGCATACCGTGGTCCATGATTTTGCCGACTGGGATACGTATGTAGAAAAGCAAGGGTATTTGATTGACGCGCATGCAGCGTTTGCTGATATCGATCCAGCGCAATATGACGGACTGGTCATTCCAGGCGGGCGCGCGCCGGAATATATACGCCTTGATGAAGATTTGCGGCGTATTGTGCGCCATTTCTTTGAAGCGAATAAGCCAATTGCGGCGATTTGCCATGCGTCGCTCATTTTTGAAACAATGCCAGATGTGTTGAAAGGCCGCAGCTTAACGGCTTACATCGCGTGCAAACCAGGCGTAGAAGCGTTAGGGGCAACGTATGTATCGGACAGCACCATACACGTCGACCAAAATCTTGTTTCTGCTCATGCTTGGCCGGACTTGCCTGCCTTTATGCGCGAATTTCTCCGTTTGCTTCAAAAATAAGGAAATAAACGTCCCCTCAAGGCAACTTGAGGGGACTTATTTATGTCAAGCAAATAATAGAATCATTGCTACGCATTCGGAGTTTTAAGTGGCTATGCCTTTTGTTTCTTCTATTTTCGCTTTTTGCACTTTTGTTGCTAAATATACCCCGAATAGCACAATTATGCCGCCGATGAGCTGGGAGGCGGAAATGCTTCCGCCAAGCAAAAAGGTGATGACCGCGGTAAATACGGCGATCAAATTTAAATAAACGCCGGCATAGCTCGGTCCGACTTTTTTGACGGCTATATTCCAAAATAAAAAAGAGAGAACGGACGGAAACAAGCATATGTAGCTAATGCCGATGATACCGGTTTTACTGACTTCGGCGAGCGGAAATGGCTGTAAGCATAGAAACGGCAGTAAGAGGATAATGCTGAAAAATACCGAACAAGTTGTTGCCGTAATCGGCGGGACGGCTAGTTTTTTGCCGATAATCGAGTAAAGCGCCCAGACAACACCGGCAAGCAGCATCATCAAATCGCCGCGGTTATAGTTTGTTTGGAAAATCCATTGTAAATGCCCGTTTGTTAAAATAAACAAAACGCCGACGAGCGAAAGAAAAAAGCCGATGAGATTGAGCCACGTCATCCGTTCTTTTAAAAGAAAATACGATAAAATAACGATAGTTGCTGGATTCAAGGCATTGACGATCGCCGCGTTCATCGGCGATGTATATTTAAGCGCCCCGTACAGAAGCAGATTATAGCCGATAATGCCAAGAATGCCAGTGATCATGAGCGGAAGCCACCATTGTTTGACCACTTCTTTGTAGCACGGACGTTCCCATAGATAAGAAATAGGAAGAAGAAAAATAAAGGCGACGCTCCAACGGATAAATGTCAGCCATAAAGGCCCGGTTTCTGTAATGACATACTTGCCAAAGATGTAATTTCCCGCCCAAAATAAATTGGCCAGCACTAAAAAAGCTTTTTCCCTCATCACAGGCCTCCCATCCCTCTTTTTCTTTATTGTACTAAAATTTGGTCGTTCGCGGAGACAAAAATTTTTTCAGGTGATATTCGTCTGGTTGCAACAATCATTGCGTGAAGTTGGTGAAGGGATGGCTTGCGGAATCGACGGCTGTGAGTAAATTTCCATCCTTTTCTTTTTTTTAATAAGATAAGGGTTGTCTTTTTTCCTTTAATAGGATAACATGTGTACCGTAGAAGATTTTGAGATGGATAAAAATGTAAAAGAAAGGTAGATTGTAATGGCATTACCAAGTGGTGCAACAATGAACATTACGATTCGTCTTCAATTTGAAAAAGATCGTGTCTTATTCAGCGATATCGCCGCAGCGATTGGGAAAGCAGGCGGAGACATTGTCGGGATTGACGTCATTTCCTCAAGCAAAGTACATACCGTACGCGACATTACCGTCAGTGCGTTGGATACAAAGCAATGTGATCTTATTATTGAAGCGCTTAAAAAAATTCAAGGTGTTAAAATCATTAACGTATCAGACCGGACGTTTTTGATGCATATCGGCGGAAAAATTGAAACGAAATCGAAAATCCCGGTCAAAACGCGCGATGATTTATCGAGAGTGTATACTCCGGGAGTGGCGCGGGTGTGCACGGCGATTGCACAAGACCCAAGAAAAGCGTATTCGCTGACGATTAAGCGCAATACGGTTGCGGTCGTTTCGGACGGCACGGCGGTATTGGGGCTGGGCGATATCGGCCCTTACGCGGCGATGCCGGTGATGGAAGGAAAGGCGATGCTGTTTAAACAGTTTGCCGGGGTCGATGCCTTTCCAATTTGTTTGAATACGAAAGATACGGAAGAAATCATTCAAATTGTCAAAGCGATTGCGCCGGCGTTTGGCGGCATTAACCTTGAGGATATTTCGGCACCGCGCTGTTTCGAAATTGAAAAACGGCTAAAAGAAGAGCTTGATATTCCAGTGTTTCATGATGACCAGCATGGTACAGCGGTGGTGCTGCTTGCCGGATTGTTAAACGCGCTCAAAATCGTCGATAAAAAACTAGAAGATATTAAAGTCGTATTGACAGGAATCGGAGCCGCAGGAATTGCCTGCACGAAAATCTTGCTGGCGGCTGGCGTGCGCAATATTGTCGGTGTCGACCGCCACGGCGCCATCCATCGCGACGAAAAATACGATAATCCGTATTGGCAGGAATATGCGCAAATAACTAACCCGGACAACGAAAAAGGAAGCTTGTCCGATGTCATCGCCGGCGCGGACGTGTTTATCGGCGTTTCCGCTCCAGGCATTTTGAAGGTGGAAGATGTGAAAAAAATGGCGCGCGACCCAATCGTGTTTGCCATGGCCAATCCGGTGCCGGAAATCGATCCAGAACTCGCCGAACCGTATGTCCGTGTGATGGCGACAGGGCGCTCCGATTTCCCGAACCAAATTAACAACGTGCTATGCTTCCCTGGCATTTTCCGCGGTGCGCTTGATTGTCGCGCTAAAGAAATCAACGAGGAAATGAAGCTCGCCGCCGCGAAAGCGATCGCTTCCGTCGTCACGGAAGACGAACTCAATGAAACTTATATCATTCCAAGCGTATTTAATAGCAAAGTAGTAGAACGAGTGCGGCAAGCGGTCATCGAAGCGGCGTACCGGACCGGCGTGGCGCGGAAAGATAATATTCCTTTAGGGGGATATACAGGGGAGTAAAAATAAGCGGACATTATCCTCTGACAATTGCAAAATAATAGCTGCGGCCTTTTCTCGATATTCCATCGGGGAAAGGCCGTTCAGTTTTTCTTGAAAGCAACTTGTGATGTAAAAATGAATTATATTCAGACCCACGAAATACAACTTCGCAGGCTTGCCTCTAGTGCAAGTTCATCCAGCGATAAAACCTCCAGACCATCGCCATAAACAGCGAATACCCAACAAACGAATATAGGTGTTTCCATTCAGAACTGTGGACAAACCATCCTATGGTCTCCGCCTGTTTTTCGATCCATGTCATGAACAGGCCCATTGCGATGAGAAAACCTCCTCGTTGCCATGGATGAAGCCTTGCCATGACGTAAAGAAAAAAAGTGACAAAGAGCGGCAGGCCGATTAAGGTGAAGGAAAGATCAATCGAAAAAATGGCTGGGAACGGCCTGTGTGGGAAATGGTACCATCCATTTCCGACAAAATAAAGGTCTAAATATGTTCCAATCCATGACGCAAAGAAAAGCGTAGAAATATAGGCAGGAGCGCGCTTAGTGCGAATGAAAGAAGGTGTTTTTGGCGATGATCGCCAGTTCCATTTTTTCGAGCGTTTCACAATAGGCATGGGTAATCTCTCCATTTATTTGTTCGTTTGATTTCACAAGGTATTCCACAACATTCCAATCATCAAACCAGTCGCCGCGCTCCGCTTCTTCATGGACAACATTTTTCCATGCGTATAGGAGTCGCGGGCTGTAAATTCGGGGCACCCCCGGCTGTATTTGACAATCTTTAATCCGCCGGCGGTATGGTTGCCTAGGGGCCAATTCCCAAACATCATTGAACAGATGGGGCCAATAATCTTTCCGTGTCCCGGTATGGGGGTGAAGCGAAGCCCAGTGGAACACTCTTTCCAATGTGTCGCTGTTTTGAAACAGCAACGAGTACAGCCGCTTTCCTAATAAAATCCGTTCATGCAGCGAATGGAATTGATGGAGCGTTTGACCGATGAGAACGGTATTTCCTTGTTGATCCTCGTACGGAAACAAAATATGGTTTAAGCTGAGAAAATCTTGCAGTTTGAATTCGATGGTATGGAAGACGCTTTTTTGAAAAACGGGATTTTGGATAACCCGTTTTTCCAAATAATTTTGCTCGTTAATGACCAGGGCAATGGCAAGAATATAAGGATCGCCGCGGCGCCAAAAATGGTTCCAAATCGTTTCCATGAAGGTCGATACGTGAAACATTGGGAGAAGATAAAACAGCGGTTTTCCCCGTTTTTTGCTTTCCTCATAAAGTAAAAATTGTGGATAGACATCTTGAAAAATAAGCCAGTTTCCGCGTTCCAAAAAGGAGAAGAAAGCTTGCCGTTCCTCCTCGGTCAATAAATACAGCAGCAGTTCCCCTTTTAAATCCGTCATATTCCAGCCGCCGTTTCTCGATACCATATGTCCTAAAAAAGCCCAATGAATTTCCGGGTGCCGCTTGTAAAAGTCCAGGTATGCCGCTGTTCTTGTGACGTTGTTTTCGTTTTTCTCCTTTGTCCGGGCTGCTATTTGCTGCACGAGCTGTTTTTCTTCCATTGTTAGATTGGCCTCTTTTACAATATCGCTCACCCCTTTCCTCTTTTTCTTTAACTCATTTTTGATCTCAAGAAGCAATGGGGAGAGGGAAGGAGTTTTCTTTTTTGCCCAAAACATGCGAACCACTCCTTCTGCGAATCGTTTTGCCGGTGCGGGAATAAGTATTAGAGGAGGATTATATATTACTAGGAAGGGATGGCGAGTGTGACATACAGCATGCCAGGCGAAATAGGCAGACTTGTAGCGATAGTGAAACGAGAGCAAGCTCCCGATGGATCTTGGCGCTACCCATTTGAAACTGGCATTTCTACCGATGCTTATATGATCATCTTATTACGCACGCTGGAAATAAATGATGAAGATTTGATTCGGAAGCTGGTGGAACGAATTGAAAGCAGGCAGGAGGGCAATGGGGCGTGGAAGCTTTTTTACGATGAAGGAGAAGGGAACCTCACCGCGACGGTGGAGGCGTATTATGCGCTTTTATATTCTGGATATCGAAAGAAGACGGATCCACATTTGCAAGCGGCGAAACAGCGAATTTTAGAAATGGGCGGAATCGAAAATGTGCATATGTTCGCGAAGTTTATGTTGGCCATGACTGGGCAATATCGCTGGCCGAAGTTTTTTCCGATTCCAGTTGAATTTTTGCTGCTCCCGCCTTCATTTCCACTTCATTTTTTTGATATTTCTGTGTATGGGCGGGCCAACCTCACACCGCTGCTCATTTTGACCGATAACAAATATTATCGAAAAACACGAAAGAGTCCTGACCTTTCCGATTTGTTTCTGTCGCGGGCCGAACGCGGCGAAAAATGGGGACTGCGTGCCGATCGTTTGTTTCTTTCGTACCTCAAACAAGCGCTCATCGGGCTGCCAAAGCAGATTCACGCCGTTGCGAAACAGCGTGCCGTCCGATATATGCTGCAGCGTTTGGAAGCGGATGGAACGTTTTATAGTTATTTTAGCTCGACGTTTCTGATGATTTTTGCGTTATTGTCACTGGGATATCCAAAGGATCATCCGGTCATTGTCAAAGCGGTCGAGGGACTCAAAACGTTTCGTTGTTCCATCAATGGACATACGCATATGCAATATACTACAGCAACGGTTTGGAATACCGCTTTAGCCAGCTACGCCCTGCAGGAGGCGGGCGTACCACCGTCCGATGCCGCCGTTGAAAAGGCAAACCGCTATCTTCTTTCCCGGCAGCATTACCGATACGGAGATTGGGTGGTACACAACCCTTACAGTTTGCCAGGGGGATGGGGATTTTCCAACATAAATACGATCAATCCTGATGTGGATGATACGACTGCTTCGTTGCGGGCGATTTACAGCCAGGCGTCCAAAAAAACTTCGTTTCGCCACGCCTGGGACAGAGGCCTTCATTGGCTGCTTTCCATGCAAAATGACGATGGGGGATACGGCGCATTTGAGAGAAACGTCAATAAACATCTGTTTCATTATTTTCCTATTCAAGGAGCGGAGTTTTTATTAACAGACCCATCGACAGCGGACTTAACGGGAAGGACGCTGGAATTTTTGGGGACATTTGCGAATTTGACGAAAGATCATCCACCTATCGCGCGCGGGATCGAGTGGTTGATCGACCATCAAGAAAAAAATGGGTCGTGGTATGGTCGGTGGGGGATTTGTTATATATACGGTACATGGGCGGCGGTAACCGGAATGATCGCTGTCGGTGTTCCCCGGACGCATCATGCCATCCAAAAGGCGGCGAAATGGCTATTAAGCATTCAAAACAAGCGATGGCGGGTGGGGAGAGTCGTGTAAAAGCGACAGCGCAAAAACGTACGTACCATTGCGGGCAAGCACTACCACTCATACCGCCTGGGCGCTAGATGCCTTGATCGCTGTCTATGATCAACCGATTCCGGAAATTCAAGCCGGGATTCAATTTCTCCTTCAATCTATCCAAAAAGAGGATTGGACAGCTTCGTATCCGACAGGTCAGGGGATGGCTGGCGGATTTTATATTCACTATCACAGTTACCGCCATGTATTTCCGTTGTTAACGTTAAGTCACTATGAAAAGAAATTTGGATTGCTTCCGATTTGAAAATTAATTCAAGAAGATTTGATTTATCTTTATCAAGTGGCTAACCTAAAAAATGTAAAAAAACAAATGTTTGGACAAGAGCGGAACTTCGATGAGCAACAAAATCCAAAATTGTTTTATAATTGCAGTAAACCTGATATATCAACAAAAATTACGTATTTTTTAACTAAAGCAAAAAACACAACTGCCGCTTTACTGCAAAACTTAGTATACTGATAATGTTTAGCGTAAAACGTTGATACATCAATATGTTGTTATTGTTTAAAAAGAGGTTTTATCTGAATGTAGTGGGATATAAAGCTACTAGAACCCCATGTTATAAGGCATGGGGTCCTTGTTTTGTCCGAACGTAGAGAGATGTAAAGGAGTGAGGGGCTATTTTTTGTTAGAGAAATATTTTTCTAAAAAGACAAAATAATGGTATAATTTTCAAGGATAATAGTTTTTGCAGTATACAAAGAAATAGACGGAGGTCATTTATGAGGATACGCGACTGGGATCGGAATTTAAAAATGCGTCTATTTGGTGAGGCGCTCGTCAATACCACTTTTTGGATGTTTTTCCCGTTTATGGCGATATATTTTACTGAATCATTTGGGAAAGATAAGGCAGGAATCTTGTTAATCATCTCGCAGCTTTTTTCAGTGATTGCTAATTTAATAGGAGGGTATTGTGCGGATGCGTTTGGGCGTAAACGAATGATGGTGCTGTCAGCCTATAGTCAAGGGGCAGCGTTTTTCTTTTTTGCGCTTGCAAGTTCGCCATGGTTTACTTCGCCGCTGGTCGGTTTTATTTGTTTTACGATCGCAGGAATTTGCGGATCTTTTTATTGGCCTGCAAGCCAGGCAATGGTGGCGGATGTTGTTCCAGAAAAAGACCGAAGCAGCGTATTTGCCGTGTTTTATACGTCCATCAACATTGCAGTGGTGATCGGTCCGATGATTGGTGGAATTTTTTACGAAAACTATCGCTTTGAACTATTGCTTGCCACCGCATTTTCGTTTTTGCTGCTCGCTATGCTCCTTTCCAAATGGCTCCGCGAGACGGTTCCAGCGCAAGGAAAAGCAAGGTTAGCACGCGGGAAGTGGCATGAGTTTTTACGACAACAAGTCCAGCAATATAGTGTGATTGTACGTGATCGAATATTCCTATTGTTTATCATTGCCGGTATTCTTGTTGCACAAACGTTTATGCAGTTGGATTTACTGATTCCTGTGTATACGAAAGACACTGTGGAGAGACAAACGTTATTTTCGTTTGGTGATTGGTCGGTTACCGTTGGCGGAGAGAAAGCGTTTGGCCTTCTTATTTCGGAAAACGGCCTTCTTGTTGCACTGTTTACGGTATTGGTGACGAGATGGATGTCGCGTTATCATGAGCGCACGGCCTTTATTGGCTCTTCCATTGTTTATGGAGTGGCTATTTTCCTATTTGGCCAAACCATATCGATTTGGGGGCTTATTTTTGTGATGGCGCTGTTTACGTTTGGCGAACTGATGACAGCAGGAATCCAGCAAACATTTATTTCTAAATTGGCTCCTGAGGAAATGCGTGGCCAATATTTTGCGGCTGCGAGCTTACGCTTTACGATCGGGCGGATGATTGCCCCGCTTTCGATTACGGCAACGATATGGCTCGGGTATGAATGGACATTTTTCTTGTTAAGCATGCTTTCTTTCATCAGCGCAGCTTTATATACGGCGATGTTTCAACAGTTTGAAAAGCGGCGCGAGAAGCGGGCTGCGGCGTCATTATAAATGGTGAGGAGGAAGGGCATTATCCGTCATGGAAGATCGAACTGGTAGAAGCGGGGGTGGATGACGAGGAGTGAGTTTGCCGAATGGGTGAGAGCGTATGATGAGCACGGTATTTTGAAATTTCAGCAACCGCTCTCGAAATGATAAAGAACGGGTCACTTTTCATTTCAAGTCCGCTTCATTGGAGCAGCGTTAAAGAAACGGGGGTAGAAACAAACCGCATCGCCAAGTGCAAAACATTGGCATGCGGTTTTGTACACGTTTTATAATAAAAAAAGCTAAAGATGCACTTGTTGCTCCCTCAACATAAATTCCCTGATTCTGTCATAAAGATGAACTAGAATACAGACAACAGGAGAGGGGAAGCTCGGTGAAACAGCGTGTATCTTTAGAGGGAACCATACAGGGGGGCAATCGGCAAGAAAGAGAAACAAAGGATGCCGGAAGCGGTGCGGCGGCATTGGCGCGCTATGAGCAGCGGAAGCAAGCGCGTCTTTTAATGCGAGAGCGGCGGAAAAAGTATTACCGCACCTTCTTGCGTACGGCTTTGGCCATAGCGGCAGTGTGGATGATTGGTGCGTTAATATGGAAAGGATACATCACGTTGAAAAACGCTGCCAGTAGGGAAATGGCCGTGATGCGCCTTGAGGATGCGCTCAAAGATAAAGATGTTGCCGCGCTGCAAACGTATCTTCGTGTGCCGGACAAGACGATTCCGGTCAATGAAAAGACGCTCGCACCGTTGTTTTCGTACTTAGACGCGCACCCAAAAGCATATGAAACACTCGAACGCGACTTTGACAAACAGCGCAACATGAAGCATGTATACATAAAAGGATTGACGTCGAAGCCGCCCATTTTCACCATCAAAGTGTTTGGGGACCGCTATGTGTTTGAACCAACCTTATACTTTATTAACATTCGGTTGAATGAGCCGAATGATGAAATTTTTATTAACGGCGAGAAAGTAGAAGGGGAACCGACAAAAGATCCATTTGTGAAAAAAGTCGGCCCGTATTTGCCTGGAACATATACTATTGTGGTCAAGAAACAAGAAAAGCAGAATAGGGAAGCGAAAGTTCATTTATTTGGCGGTGCGCGTGTGCATGAAGTGGATTTAGCGAAAGAATAAAGATCCTTCGGCAAATGGAAGGATCTTTTTTTTAGTAGGAAAAGACCGCCTGGACGGTGGCTTTGATGATAATATCTTGCGTCTGAATCGGCGGAGCGGTTGAAGATTCTGCTAGCGTGGCCACTGATGAGTAAGGTGCCCGCGGGAAAGAGGGAGCGACGCTTTCTTCTTTGATTTGCAGCGGTATGTCGTGCATCGGCAGGCCGATGGTGCGGGCGATGACGATCGCTTTTTCTTTGGCGTTTTTCACCGCCAGCATCAGCGCCTGTTGATAGTAAGGCTGTTCGTTAGCGAGGCGGAATTGGATGTGACGGGCGATGTTCGCGCCGTTGGTGACGGCGGTGTCGTAAATATTGCCGACTTTTTTTGTATCTTTGACGGTAATGTCGAAAATATGCTCGACTTCATAGCCGGTCAAGGTGTTTGTTCCATCAGAGTAATTATATTTCGGATAAATGGAAAACGAGGCGGTATCGATGTCCTCTTCACTGACCCCGATTGCTTTTAGCGCACGGATAACGTCGTTAGCGCGCTTTGCGTTTTCCGCGAGCGCTTCTTGGACGTTGGCGTGTTCGGTTCGGACCCCAAGAGTGATGATGACCGTATCGGGCTTTGCCGTGACCGCTCCCTGGCCCGTCACGGTGATCGTTTGCGCCATTGGTTTGGTTCGCTGCATCGGCATATACCATTCTTGCATGTCCTTTCTCTCCTTTCCCGGTTATGCCGCTTTGCGGTCATCATAATCATGGATGCGCCAGTAGTAGACGCGCGGTAGCCCGATATAACACCAATATTCTTTTAATAATGTCACTCCGACAAAATATATCATCTGCCAATCAATCTGTTTCATCCGTTTCTCTCCTTTGTCAATCCTTTTGTTAAAGCATATTCGTCCGCAGCGTTGTCCTATGCGCCATTTCCATCGAAGCAGAAAATCAAGATGAGGATGAAACAAAATGGTCATTTATACGTATGAAAAAAAGAGGACATGTTATAATGGAAGTAAATAAGAAGAAAGGGATGAACGATGAAACAGCTGTTGAAAACGTTATGGCGCTGGTTTGTTTCATGGAATATAGGAGTCGTGGTGGCCGTCATCGTGTTTTTTCTCGCCGATTTTCATTTCCTTCCTTCCTTTTTATCGGGAATGGGGGCGATGTTCGTTACATCCGCGATGATGAAAAGACGAGGTCATCGCATCACGGCGCAAGAGATGTTCAAAGAGGAAAAAGCGTATATTCGCTCCCAGATCCATGAAGCGCGGAAACAGTGGAAACAAATGCGGCGCGCCCGTTACCGCCTTCGCTCGCTGGGGATGTGGCAAAAAATCTCGCGTATGTGCATGATCGTCGACAAAATGATTCGTGCGGTGGAGCAGCATCCGCATCAATTTCGCATCGCTCAGCCGTTTTTCTTAAATGAATTGCCAATGGCGGTGACGATGATCGAAAAATATGTGTATTTAACCAATCAGCCTGTACGCAGTCAGGAGATGAAAGAAGTACTTTGGAAAACGGAACGGCTTCTCAATGAACTGGCGGAGACAGCAGAAAAACGGCTTCTGGAAATACTTTCAAATGACGTGTTTGATTTACAAGTCGAGGTGAAAATGCTCGAGCAATCGCTAGAGCAGCAAAAGCTTTCGGAAACGATGCAATGGAGAAAGGAGAACGACTATGAAACCGTCCGATAAGGTGCCAGACGGTGATCTGCAATATCCAGAGTGGACAAGCTCACTTGACTCGCTGCTAGAAAACCCGTTTTCCTTGCCGAACGAGCAGCCCGAAACGGCCGTAGAAGAGCAAAAGCAATCGACGCGGCTCATTGATACGTTAAAGCCAGAACATCGCGATAAAGCGCTTCAGCTTGCGAAGCAAATCGATCCGCGCAACCAGCAGGCAATCATCCAATACGGGGTGGCGGCGCAAGCGGAGCTGTCTAAGTTTTCCCATACGATTCTCCATCATGTGCAAACGAAAGACGCGGGTCCTGTTGGCGAAGTGATCAGCGATTTAATGACGAAAATTAAAGAGGTTAATCCAGATGATTTGCTTCCGGCGAAAAAAGGGCTGCTTTCGCGGCTGTTTGGCACGGTGTCGAAATCGCTGCAGGGGCTTGTTGCCAAGTATCAAAAAATCGGCGTCGAAATTGATAAAATCGCCGATCAGCTCGAGAAACACCGGCAGATGCTGTTTCGCGACATTATGATGCTAGAGACGCTGTATGAAAAAAATAAAGAATACTTTGATGCGCTAAATATTTATATCGCCGCGGCGGAATATAAATTGGAAGAATTGCGGACAAAAGTGATTCCGGAAAAACGCGCTCAGGCAGAACGGTCGGGAAACCAAATGGAAATGCAAGAAGTCAACGATTTGTTGCAGTTTGCCGATCGTTTGGAAAAGCGGATTCACGATTTAAAATTAAGCCGACAAGTAACGATTCAAACGGCTCCGCAAATCCGTATGATTCAGCATATGAACCAAACGCTCGTCGAGCGCATTCAATCGTCAATTTTAACGGCGATTCCGCTATGGAAAAACCAAGTCGTGATCGCGTTGACCTTATTCCGCCAGCAAAAAGCGGTCGAGGCGCAAAAGCAAGTCGCGGAAACGACGAATAACTTGTTGCTTCGCAATTCGGAAATGTTGAAAACAAACAGCATTGAAGTCGCAAAGGAAAATGAGCGCGGGCTCATTGACATTGAAACGTTGAAAAAAACGCAGGAAAATTTGGTGTCTACCTTAGAGGAAACGTTGAAAATTCAGGAGGAAGGCCGCCGCAAGCGGCTACAGGTCGAACGGGAGCTTGTGACGATGGAAGAACAGCTGAAACAGACGCTATTGTCATTAAAACGCAACGATCGATGAAGGAAAAGCTGACCTCATCTGGTGGGGTCAGCTTTTCTATTTCTCGTCATCATGATCTGCTTCACGGCGGACGTCGAATTCTTCCGCCATCTCCGTTTGCCATTTATGTCCAAATAAAGGTACACTTTCTTCTTCTTGGCCGCGAAGGATGAAGCGTTGGACATAAGCATGGAACAACACTTCACCGAGCGCGACAAGCAGCGCGGAAAAGAACGCAGCGTTTAAAACCGCGGCACCGCTGCCATCGTAAAAAGCGCCAATGCCGATCCATACGCCGACAAAGGCGAGGCCGAAGTCCGCAATCGTCGCTGACAGATTTCCAAAGCGCGGGAGGAGGTACAAATCGCCGAGCACGTAAGCAACGAGTGTCATCCACAGGCTGAACCATAACAGTTCTGCTGAGGAGATGCGTAAAAATAACGGGACGATCGCAAAAAAGACGGTAGCCAGCAACACGTACTTTAATGCAAGTGCGATTAAATGTCTCATTTCTATACGCCATCCTTTAACCGAACATTATTCAGCCGGGAAATTTGGTCCTTCCAATTTTTTATCCCCGTATCCAGGTTGTTTTTCGCTATTTTTTTCGGATTGCTGCTTTTTTTGTTGCTGTTCGAGATTGTTGTTTTGCTTTGGTTGTTTCATGATGTTCATCCTCTCTTCCATAATGGTTTACCATTAGTTTGCCGTCTTGGTGCGAATGTATGCATGCAATACCCATAAACTTCCTCTTTTTATTTTGCCTCGTTGTTCCACATTAATAGTGAGCGGGAATGAACAAGGAGGAATGTGGTCATGGAAAAGAATGAACAGTTGCAGATTGCAGGAAGACAATACGCGCCATCTGATGAAGAAGCGTCGTCTTTTTTCGATGCTGCGCTGGCACAAACGCATGAGCAGGTGAGCGATGTGTATGCGGAAGGGACAGTGGAAGCGGTCATCGATAACGTGAAGGGAAAAGACATTCCTCTTTCCGAGGAACGAAAACAGTAACAGCGGAGCGTCAAGGCGGAAAAAGCCTTGACGTTTTTTCATCTCTTCGATTTATAATAGAGGTTGTACAATTTATTCAACAGGGAGAGAGACAGAAGTGTGGTTGGCTGCTGCTGTGATGACCGCGGTTTGTTTCGGCATTAACAATACGCTATTTAAATGGAGCACGCGCCATTCCATGTCGAAACAACATATTCAGTTTTATTTTTATATGGTGGCGTTTAGCATCATGGCGTTGTATGGATGTATGGCAAAATCGCTCCATCCGAGCGCGGCATCGATGATGCTCGGGGCGCTGATCGGGATTTGCAATGCGACGGGAAACATGCAAATGACCGCGGCGTTTGAGAAAGGGCCAGCCAGTTTGACGGCACCGCTTATTGCCGTCAATGCGATTTTTCCGGTGCTGGCAGCGGGGATGATTTTTGGCGAACATATTCCGCTTTTACATTGGATCGGCATTTTATGTATGTTATGTTCAGCCGCAATCATTCAATATACTCCGAAAGTGGAGAAAGGAGATTACGAATACATACCTTGGCTGCTCCATATCGCCATGGCGATCGTTTCGTTTGGAATAGTAGGAATTTTAATGAAGTGGTGCTCGGTCGTCGGAATCGGTTCGCTTGACTTGCTCACGGCGATGTATGGAGGCGGCGGACTGTATTTATATTGGAGCTGCCGTAAAACGATTGTCCAAAAACGGGAGTTTCGTGTTGGCGCAATGGTGGCTTTCTTCAGTGTCATCGGTTTTAGCTGTTATTTTTATGCGCTTACGACGGGCGTTGCATCGGTCGTCTTTCCTGTTGTCAGCTTGAACTGCCTCATTGTCGTTATTTTAGGCTGTTACTTATTCAAGGAAAGACTAAAAGCGTACCAGCTGATCGGCATTGCGGCTGCCTTATGCGGATTAGTTTTGACAAAATTGTAGGAGAAAAAGGAAAGAAAAACAGTTCGCTCCCGTTTATACTACTAATACTATTTTGGCTTGTACCGGACGACTATATGCTGCGCGTGCCGTTCGGAAAGCCGATTCTCGTCGCGTAAAATGTACGGAATGCCTTAAAATGTGCTGGTTTTAAGGCATTCCGTTTTTTTATTTATTGATAAAGGCAATTATGAAAACAAAACTTAATGTTATAAAAAATAACAAAATTTAATAAGTAAACGGTTACAAAAAGAAATCAATATTGAAATCTGTTTGTTATGTGTTATATATTATTACATATAAAGTTATAAAAAATAACATTAAGGGGGAGATGTGAATGGATGGCAAAATGCTAGCTGCAGGTCTTGACGCATTATGGGTAATGGTGAGCGCGGTGCTAGTAATCGGCATGCAGGCCGGGTTTGCTTTGCTGGAAGCAGGGTCGACGAGAATGAAAAATTCGGGGCATGTCGCTGGCAAACAGATTCTCAGCTTTGCGATCGCCTCGCTGGCTTTTTGGGCGTTTGGCTTCGCGATTACGTTTGGAGAGGGAAACCGCCTGATCGGCACGGATGGATGGTTTTTGCAAGGGGATGAAAAAACGTTTGCTTCGTTGTCATGGGCGAATGTTCCGCTAACATTGAAATTTTTATTTCAACTCGGCTTTGCCGGGGTATCGCTTGCGATCGCCTGGGGAGGATTTGCCGAGCGCGCCAAGTTATCGGTCTATTTTCTGTTTGGAACGATTTTTACGATTGCCATATATCCGGTCATTGGCCACTGGGTATGGGGTGGCGGATGGCTTGGCGAAATAGGCATGCAAGATTTTGCTGGCTCTACGGTCGTGCATTTGCAAGGGGCGATCGCCGCGCTAGTGGCGACAGTTTTGCTTGGACCGCGCATCGGCAAGTTTAATAAAGATAAAACGCCGAATGTTATTCCGGGGCACAACCAAGTGTATACCGTCATCGGCGGATTAATTTTATGGATCGGCTGGTTTGGCTTTAATGCAGGAAGCACAATGGCGGTAGGCGATGGCTTTTTCGGTTATGTAGCGTTAACGACGAATTTAGCGGCCGCGGCGGGAGCAGTTGCCGCGATTGTCACAGCGAAAATCATGGTTGGAAAAGCGGATATTCCAGCGATGGTCAACGGGGTGCTTGCCGCGCTTGTGGCGATTACAGCGGCGTGCGCTTTCGTCGAACCGTGGGCGGCGGTAGTAATCGGCGCGGCTGCCGGCTCATTGACATTTTGGACGTCGATTTATTTTGAGCGAAAAGGGATTGATGACCCGATTTACGCGTTTTCCGTGCACGGCATTGCCGGCATCATTGGTACGATTTCGACCGGATTTTTTGCTTCGCCGCGTTTAGTCGAAATAACAGGAATCGGCAAGGCTGGCCTTGTGTATGGCGGCGGATTTCATCAATTGATCGTGCAGACAGTCGGCGTGCTCGGCGCGGCGGTTTATGTAGCAGTAGTTTCCTTTGTCGTCTTGTTTGTATTGAAGAAAACGACTGGATTGCGCGTAACGGTGGAACAAGAAATTTCCGGATTGGATATTAGCGAACACGGTTCATACGGCTATCCGGAGCAGTTAGATCCTGCCTACCAGCCAAAGCCGATGGTGCAGCAGTAATTTTGTTTTACGGAGAACTTTCATGGAATCGTTATATGAATGGGTGAAGCAATTGGAAGAGGCACAAACGATCGGGGAGCTTCGTCTGTATCACGATGAGCTCGCCAGACAGCTGCGTTATTGGCTGCGCTGGGAGGACCTTGAAGCTATTTCTGAAATCGTCGCTGAGGCGCACGATGCGATGATGAGGCGGGTGTTTTGCCTGGCGGAAGAGGAAACATTGCGCGCGGCAGTCGGCGTCCGTCCGCGAAAATGGTGCTGGTATGTGATGGGAAGCATCGGGAGGAGGGAGCCTACAGTATGGACGGACCAAGATCATGGCATATTGTTTGCCTGCGCGGAGCAGGAAGAGAAACAATGTTATGAATTCATCCGCTATATGGCCGCTGTAGGAACGAATTATCTGCACGAAATTGGCTACCCGTATTGTTCCGGCTACGTAATGGCGACAAACAAACGGTGGGGGCAGTCGCTTCGCGATTGGGAGCAACAGATCAAGATGTATATAAGCGGCTGTCTCCCTAACGATATCCGCTTTTTGTTTATTGCGATGGATATGCGGCCGATTTATGGGGATAGCGAGCTGGTTACCGACAGCAGGCGAACGCTGTTTTGCTCGATGAACAAGGAGAGGCGGCTGCTGCGGCAAATCGGGGAGCATGTGATGTTTCCTGACGTCCCTTTAGGCTGGCTAGGCAACGTGCAAATAGAACGATGGGGGCCCCACAGCGGAGCGATTCATATGAAACATAGCGGCTATGTGCAAATCGTCAATGCGTTAAAGTGGCTAACGTGTGTTGCTAATATTTCCACAGCGACGACGTGGGAACGATGGCGCGAGATCACAAACAAGAAGCTGCTTCCTTTGTCGTTGGCGGAGGAAGTGAGGGAAGCGCTCTTGACGTATTACTACATTCGGCTAAAGTATGCAACAGAAGCGGCAAGCGAGCGGGACTATGTGCTATGGCGCACGCTGGAAGCAAACGAACAAAAACGGCTGAAAAAAGCGATGAAGACCGCCAAAAAGTTGCAGCGGCTTGTCTTGCGGCAGGCAGGTGGTATAAGTGAGTGAGCGGCATCGTTTTTGGCAGCGGGCGCTTCGCTTGCTGTCGCTAGAAATACCGCGCGAAGCATCGTCAGCCTTCCTGGACGGGGAGCATTCGCTGCAGCAGGAAATGTGGCTGCGGTCGCTGCGGAAAGAAAAACGGCAGCAAATCGATATGAACACTCCTTTAGAAGAAGTGTCCTTTATGATTATTGACATGGAAACGACAGGATTTTCTCCGCAGCAGGGCGACGAAATTTTGGCGATGGCGGCGGCAAAAACAATAAGCGGAATCGTAAAAGAGACATATTTTACGTTCGTTTGTCCGGAAAAAGCCATTCCGCCGCACATTTCGGCGCTGACGGGAATTCAAACGAAAGACGTATTGCATGCCCCGCGCCTAGACGAGGCGCTCCGTTCGTTTTTATCGTTTATTCATGGCGGAGTAATGATCGGTTATCACATTGGCCATGATTTATCGTTTCTCCGCCACTTTCTTTGGATGTATTACCGGACGAAATGGACCGTACGCTTTTTCGATATGCAACCGATAGTGGAAATGATTTTGCGCTGTTCGTGCCCTACGCTCGATGAGGCGCTGCGATATTATGGAATCCCCTGCGAAAAACGGCATACGGCTGACGGTGATGTCGAGGCGATGGCAAAGCTATGGAAGGTGTTATTCGAGGAATTAAAGCAACGCAACATCGAAACATTGCATGATTTGTACGCGGCGTTAAGTATACGGTAAAAAGGCTATCTCCGGCAAGAGGGAGATAGCCTTTCGCGTTATAATGGCTTCGTCGGAGTCGGTTCCGCATAGCCTGCTTTATATTTTTCATCGATCATTTGGCGAATTTCCTTGATGGATTTTCCTTGCTCATAGGCGGCGATGGATTCAGCGGCAATATCGAGGCAGACGCCGCATTTGGTTGCATGGTCATCCCAAACGACAGAGCCGTCTTTTCTCGTTTCATGAACGAAACAATCATAGTTATTTTTATGTCCGGCCGCTTCGCCGCAGCCGCAGTAGCAAGGAATATGCTCGAGCAAGTCTTTATGCTTGGCGGCTTGCTGATACAAAACAGCCATATCTTCTTCAAAATTGCTTAAAAAGGTTGGAAGATGGTCGATCGATTTTGTCGTTTCGCGGATATCCCCGGAATTGGTTGTATATGTCATGGAATGGTCATGCTTCGCTTTGCTTGTTTCGTCATCGGAGCAAGCGCCCATGATGATGCCAAATGAGAGCAGACACGCTGCCATGATGGCGGTTCGCTTCATGCCATCGTCATCCTTTCTATATAGGCTTGTATTTTGAATTTAACATAGTATCGTGGAAGCGACAACTTTTTTCCATCGACAGCGCTGTCGATGGAGGGTGCCTGCATAAAAAAGCTGCCCTGCGGAAGCAAGGCAGCTTTATTCCGTTTATTGTTGTTGCAAGAAATATTTTTCGATATCATCGAGCATTAAATGGGCAGCGAGCACACCGCCTGCCGTGTTCCAAATCGTGTCGCTCACTTTGTACACTTTTCCTTGTTTTGCAACGTTTAAGCTTTTAAAGAGCGGGTCGTTAATCCATTCTTTTTCTAGTTTGTTTGCTTCTCCGTCTCCTGTTTCATAGGTGAAGTAGAAGAGGATATCGCCGTCCATCGCTGGGATGCGTTCTTTCGTTACACCCGTTTCGGCAAAGTCATTGACATTTTGCGATTCCGGACGGGCAAACCCAAGCTGGTCTAAAATAACACCGGAGAACGAGTCTTTATGATAAATGCGGACATCGCCGGCCATAAAGCGAACAATGGATACTTTCATTTTCAATTTGTCGTCTAATTTTGTTTTTAATTCTTCGATACGCTTGTCATATTCGGCGATGACTTTTTTTCCTTTTTCTTCTTTATTCACTGCTTTGGCATAGAGCATAAAGTTATCTTTCCAGTTGCCGCGCAGCGTTTCCGAAAAAACAGTAGGAGCGATTTTGGATAGCTGCTCGTAAATTTTTTCATGGCGCAGTTTATTGCCGATAATTAAATCCGGTTTTAATGCGGCGATTGCTTCTAGGCTTGGTTCTGCTTCCGTTCCCAGCTCCTTGACGCCCTCCATTTTATCTTTAATGTGATCGTACCAAGGGTTGCCAGTCCATGATTTGACCGCGCCGACCGGTTTTATTCCCAGCGCTAGCAATGCTTCCGTTCCTTCATTCGTTAAAATGACGACACGTTTTGGAGTTCCTTTTATTTCCGTTGTGCCCATTGCGTGTTCAACGGTATAGCTTGCTTCTTTTTGTTTTTCATTTCCATTGGTTTTTGTCTCTGCTTCCTCGTTTTTGCCGCAACCAGCAAGAATGAAAAGAAGAGAGAGAGCAGCGGCGATGAGAAAAGAGAGTTTAAATTTGAACATTATGTATCCCCCTTTATTTTTGATAATGATTTTCATTTACAACAAAAATAATAAATGAAGACGATAATCATTGTCAATAAAAATGATGAGAAATGGTTGAAAATAAAATAAGAAACCATTGACATTGAAAGTCATTATCAAATAGACTTATCAATAGAGATAGATATATAAAGGGAGATTTACGATGTTAGCGACGAACCGGAAGAGATCGATTGGCTTGTTTATATTATGCTTGTTGTTGCTTACAAGCATTTGGATGAGCATCATTTACGGCTATACCGATACAAGTTGGAAAAATGCGATAGAGGCGTTCACGAACAATAACGGTTCGAATGTCCATATCATTATTGAAACAGTCCGTCTGCCGCGGGCGCTGATTGCTGCAGCGGTGGGGGCGAGTTTAGCGATGGCGGGGGCGCTCATGCAGGCGTTGACGAAAAACCCGCTTGCATCGCCAGGAATTTTCGGCATTAATGCGGGTGCTGGCTTTTTTATCGTTCTATTTGTGACCTTTTTCCAAGTACATTCGCTGCAAATATTTACATGGCTCGCTTTTAGCGGTGCTGCACTGGCAGCGGCAACCGTGTTTATCATTAGCGCAGTCGGAAAAGACGGAGCAACCCCGTTGAAATTAACGCTTGCCGGCACGGCGGTCGCCGCCTTATTTGCTTCGTTAACACAAGGAATGTTGGCCGCGAATGAAAAGGCGTTGGAAGAAGTGTTATTTTGGCTGGCCGGTTCGGTAGCGGGACGGAAGCTGGAAATGTTAACAGCAGTTTTGCCATACTTTATCGTTGGCTGGGCTGGATCGCTGCTGCTCGCGCAAAAAGTGAACATTTTAATGATGGGAGATGATGTGGCAAAAGGTTTAGGACAGCGCACGAATGCGGTGAAAGTAGGAACAGCGCTTCTTGTCGTATTGCTTGCCGGCAGTTCGGTCGCCGTTGCCGGACCGATCGGGTTTATCGGCATCATCGTTCCCCATATTGCGCGTGCGCTAGTTGGCGTGGACCATCGCTGGGTATTGCCGTATTGTGCCTTGATTGGAGCGATTTTATTAATTGCGGCCGATATTGGGGCCCGCTATATTTTAATGCCGCGCGAAGTTCCGGTCGGGATTGTGACGGCGTTTCTCGGTGTTCCGTTTTTTGTTTATATTGCCCGTAGGGGGATTTTAGCGAAATGAAGAAGTATACATCGTTGCGAGTCGGGAAATCGATCTCGTTTTTAGTCGATAAAAAAGCGATAATCATTAGTTTGATATTATTCACTGTTAGCGTCGCCGTATTTCTTGTCAGCGCAGGCAGCGGCGAAATGTATATTTCTCCGTTGGAAGTAGCGAAAACGCTGTTCGGAAATGGTTCGGATATGAACGAAATCGTGATTTATACGTTTCGCTTGCCGCGCATTCTTGTCGCATTGTTAGCGGGAATGTCGCTTGCCGTGGCAGGGGCGATTTTGCAAGGGATGATTCGCAATCCGCTCGCCTCGCCAGACGTGCTCGGCATTACAGGCGGGGCCGCGGCGGCGGTCGTCATGTTTTTATCGTTCTTTAGCGACAAAAATAATTCCTTAACCATCAGCATCCATTGGCTGCCGTTCGGCGCGTTTGTCGGTGCGACGGTAACTGCTTTGCTCGTGTATGTGCTGGCTTGGAAAAACGGCATGGCGCCGCTGAGGCTTGTATTAATTGGGGTTGGAATATCGGCGCTCATGCAGGCATGCACGACGTTATTGATGATTACCGGACCGATTTACCGGGCGAGCCAGGCGAACGTCTGGATTACCGGAAGCGTCTACGGCGCTTCATGGAAGCATGTTACACTGCTTGCGCCATGGGCGTTGATTTTATTAGCAATCAGTTTTTTATCAGCGCGGAAGATGAACATTCAGGAATTAGGCGATGAATTGGCTATCGGCGCGGGGGCTTCCTTGCAAAAGCAACGTTTTTTTCTTCTATTATTAAGCACTGCCTTAACCGGAGGAGCGGTCGCTTTCGCAGGAGGCATTGGCTTTGTCGGGTTGATGGCGCCGCATATGGCAAGAAGGCTTGTCGGTTCCTCATTTGGAGCGCTTCTTCCTGCATCCGCGCTATTAGGAGCTATTTTCGTGATGGCCGCTGATCTTGCTGGACGCATGCTGTTTGCGCCTATGGAAATTCCAGCCGGGGTGTTTACAGCGGCAGTTGGGGCACCGTATTTTATTTACTTATTATATAAAAGCCGATAATAAAAGGGGTGGAAGAATATGAACGCCTTACAAGCAAAAGAGCTAACATTATCATATGGAAATACGATCATTATTGATGAGCTGGATTTAACGATTCCAAAAGGAGAAATTACTGTATTTATCGGGGGAAACGGCTGCGGGAAATCGACGTTATTGCGCGCTTTGGCACGGATTTTGAAGCCGGCGGGCGGTGCGGTTTTACTAGAAGGAAAAGAAATTGCGAAATTGCCGACAAAAGAGGTGGCGAAAAAGTTAGCGATTTTGCCGCAGTCGCCAACGGCGCCAGAAGGATTAACCGTGCTGCAGCTTGTTAAACAAGGTCGGTATCCGTATCAAACGTGGCTGAAACAATGGAGCGAAGAAGATGAAAAAGCGGTGCGACGCGCGCTGGAAGCGACGAGAATGACAGAATTAGCGGAGCGTCCGGTCGATTCGCTTTCAGGAGGACAGCGGCAGCGGGCGTGGATTGCGATGACGCTAGCGCAGGATACGGATATTATTTTATTGGACGAACCAACAACCTACTTGGATATGACGCACCAGATTGAAATTCTTGATTTATTGTTTGAGCTAAACGAGAAGGAAAAACGCACGATTGTCATGGTGCTTCACGACTTAAACTTAGCGTGCCGCTACGCTCACCATATTGTGGCGATTCGCGATAAAAAAATATATGCGCAAGGAAAACCAGAAGAAATCATTTCCTGCCAACTGGTGAAAGACGTGTTTCAAATGGATTGTCAAGTGACATATGATCCGTTATTTGGTACACCGCTTTGTATTCCATATGGAAAAGGAAGATGCATTCTACAGAAAGAAGGCGTTTCATCATGATTCTTTCCGCGGAGGAAAGAAAGGTATTAGAAACGTATCGGCTTTCAACCGTTCAAACAAACTCGCCGCTCTCGATTCGCTTGGATCGTTTGTTTGAGGATAGCGTGCTCATCGATTATGTAGCGAAAGTGCGTGACAGGCTTGGCGCTGCCAATGACGCTGTCGCGGCATCGATGTTGATCAAGCGATATAGCTTCCTTGTCGCGATGTCGCTTTATGCGATGTCCGTTTGGAATAAACGGCTTGTGTTGTCACCAGAGCGGATTTGGATGGAAACGGACGACCATGCTGCCATGTGGATGCCGACGTTCCGCTTTGAGAAGCTGGAGGCAGAAGTGTGCGCCTCCTGCCGCAGCCAATGGCGGGAAGAGACAGTACGCCGTCTGTTTGCCAAACATGTTTTTCCGCTTATTGCGAAGCTGCAAAAAACAACGAAAATATCTTCCTACATACTATGGGAGAATATCGCTGTTTACATTTATTGGATTTATGAAACGCTGCTGAACGATGAAGCTCTTGTCCATATTCATCCCCGGCTTCGCGATGATTTTCGTTTTCTCGTCCACGAAGCGAACGGGGAGCTATTCGATACGTCGCGGCA
Source organism: Parageobacillus genomosp. 1 (assembly GCF_000632515.1). Taxonomy (GTDB): domain Bacteria; phylum Bacillota; class Bacilli; order Bacillales; family Anoxybacillaceae; genus Saccharococcus. Next base: position 2,030,862 of record NZ_CM002692.1, on the reverse strand, counting down.
AAATCCGTTAAATCGGTTTTGGAAAGGAAATACGGTCGTAAAGCAGCGGACAACATGCTGCCTTTACTACCAAACAGAAGGAGGAACGCACTGCCAGACATGCCCGTGCATCGTCCGTGAGCGTCATTCGAAAACGAGTTGAAACAGCACCTATTTTGCGGTGTTGTTTCTTTTTTTTGCCAAAATTTTTGCGAAATTTGTTGATTTTTATCGATATTTTCGTGAAAATGGAAGTATAGAAGGAAGCTTTTCTGAAAAATGATTATGGCGAGGTAATTGTTGTATGACAAGCCAGTATGTTGCTTTTTTTCAACACTTCACCGAAGCGGTAGCCATTTTTAACCTAGAAGGGTCTATTTTATATAGGAATTCAATATTTCAAGAACTGTTTCCCTCCAATGAATGGGACCGAATGGCGTTTGCGCAAGTCATCGATCCAATGTTAGAAGCGGTCAAAAACGGTGAATCCGTCCATCCTATAGAACGGACGATAAAAATATCTGAGAATAATGTTATATTTGTGCGTGCTTCATTTTCCCCCATTGTCAATGAACAAGGGGAAGTCGATGCGGTTTTATGTGTATGCCGCGATGTGACGAAAGAAAAGAAACTCAAACAGATGTTGGAAGAAACGCAGCAACGCCTGCAACTAATTGTAGAACATTCTACCGATTACATTCTCATTTTTTCTAATCAGCGTGAGCTCGTATACATACCTTCTTTATGGAAGAAAAAAGAAATGGCAACCCCTCCTTATTCGTATGAAGATATTTTTCAGTTTGTCCATCCTGATGATTTGCCAATTATTAAGCAAAAGTTCGAGGAGCTATATCATACATACAAGGCGCAAATCGCTGAATTTCGCAAGTGCGACCAGAGAGGAAACTGGATATGGATGGAAGCGCACGGAAAAGCGATTATGAACGAACAAAATGAACTTGATTATGTCATTGTAACGATCAAAAATATTGGCGAACGGAAGCGATACGAAGAAAAACTGCGCCAGCTCGCTTATTTTGATTCATTGACGGGAATTGCGAACCGCAGTTATTTTGAACGATACATAAAGCAGCTGATCGAAAGCCAAACCGCATTTGCCTTATGCTATTTAGACTTTGACAAGTTTAAATGGATCAATGATCATTTTTCCCACCAGGCGGGCGATTACTTTTTGCAAGAAGCGGTAAAGCGCGTGCAAAGCGTGCTCAGAGACGAAGACTTTTTTGCCCGTATTGGCGGGGATGAATTTGTCTTGTTGCTTCCTAATGTGACAAAAGAGGAAATGGCAAAACTTGCTGATAAATTGGTGAGTGCGTTTCATCAGCCGTTTTACTACGAAAAACAACTCATTCAGTCGACGCTGTCAATGGGAATCGCGTTTTTCCCAAAAGACAGTGACCGCATCGAGCAGGTGATGAAATATGCCGATCAAGCACTGTATAACGTCAAAGAGCGGGGAAGAAACGGTTATGAATTTTATCGTCCGCTCGCAAATCGGAAAGCGGTCATTGAACAAGATTTGCCGTTTGCGATTATGCGTGAGCAATTTTATTTATGCTACCAGCCGAAAATCAAGCTTGGCAGCGGTGCGGCAATGGGAGTGGAAACGCTGTTGCGCTGGAGCCATCCGTCGCTTGGCGAAATTCCGCCGCTGGAGTTTATTTCGCTGGCGGAAGAAAGCGGATTTATTTTTGAAATTACATTATGGGTGCTAGAGCATGCGTGCCGGCAAGTAAAAGAATGGCAGGCGAAATTTCCAGGATTGAAGTTAGCCGTTAACTTATCTCCATTTTTGTTAAACCGACCCGAATTGATTCATCATGTCAAGCATATTTTACATACGACAAATTTTGCCCCGGAACATTTAATTTTGGAAGTAACCGAAACTGGCTTAATGGAAAACATTGAAACGGGGAAACATATTTTAACAGAATTAAAAAAGATCGGCGTCCAAGTTGCTATCGACGATTTTGGCACCGGCTTTTCTTCGCTAGCATATATTCGCAACCTGCCGGTGTCATTGCTAAAAATTGACCGCAGCTTTATTCAAGGAATCGCCGAAAACTCGAAAGACGCGACGATTGTCGATACGATTATCCATTTGGCCAAAAGCCTAGACATTCAAGTGTTGGCGGAAGGAGTGGAAACTTATCCGCAAGTAGCGTTGTTAGAGCAAATGCACTGTGATTTTGCGCAAGGGTTTTACTTTAGCAAGTCATTGGAGGCAGAAAAATTGCAACAATGGCTCGAAGAATACAACCGATCAGTATGTAACCGTGACAATCCCTTCTAATGTCCATTATTAGAAGGGATTTCTTTTTATTTCCATTTGTTTTTTTCCGGAAATGCCACACACTAATAAGTAACCAACAGTGATGGGGGAATTGCATGATTCAGGAGTCATTACCGCTTGATCAACCGATGAAGGAGCAAATTCTTCGTTATTTATATGAGATCACGGCAGAAGCCGAGGCCATCCGTCACTCGTTAGTAACGGAAGAGTGCTGCATATTGTCGCGGCTAGAAGCGCTGCAAAAACTCATTTTAGATGTCCAAACGACGGCGGCTTCGTTTTATTTGCAAGCATATTTATCTGAATATACACCGCATTATATCGACATATCTCTTGCTGCGAAGCATCTAGCGGAACGCCGTCATGGCGCGCTGATTATCGTTGAGAGGAACGACTCGCTCGATGGTTTATTGCATCACGGCATTCCGATCGGCGCGAAAGTTTCCCATATGCTGCTAGAAACGATTTTTTATCCAGGTAATCCGCTACATGACGGAGGGACGCTCATTCGTTACGACGAAATTGTCTCCGCGGGCAATATTTTACCGCTTGCGGAGCATGTGACGACGAGGAAAAAATTAGGTACCCGTCATCGCGCCGCTATCGGATTAACGGAACGAAGTGATGCGCTTGTCATCGTCGTTTCCGAAGAAACCGGCACCATTTCGTTTGCCATTAACGGACGATTATATGTATTGCGTCCATGAGAGGAGGAGAAAGATGGAATTTGCGCCAAGAAGCGTGATTATCAACGAGTTTATTGACACGTTGCAGCCGTTGATGGATGTTTATCAGTTGGACCAAGTTGGTATTTTCGAAGAAGAAGGAGAAGGGAACAAGTATTACATCGGCTATACGATCAACAAAGATGATGACATGATTGTCCTTCATATGCCATTTGTCAAAAATGAACGCGGTGAGCTGGCATTGGAAAAACAAGAATGGACGATACGAAAAGATGGGCGGGAACAAAAAGGATATCAATTTCTGCAAGAAGCGATGGACGAAATTACTGATAGACGATAACGAAGACGATTTATGCCACCCGGCAAGATCGTCTTTTTTCGTGAAGAAAAAAGGAAAACAAAGCGATCATCGAGAAGTAAAAATGGATGGCGCATGATGAAACAGAAAGGAAAGGAAGGCATGATTCAGGAAATAGACATAGAGGCAGGCGAATGGGCGGAGGCGGTGCTGCGCCTTCAATTGCGTTCTTACGCTGTCGAGGCGCAGCTGATCGGATTTGCGGACCTTCCGCCATTACAAGATACAGTCGCAACGTTGCAGCAGTGCGGTGAACGGTTTTATGGATATATAAAGCAGGGACAACTGGCAGGAGCGATTTCCTATGAGCGGACAGAAAAGACCGTGCACATTTGCCGCTTGATGGTGGATCCTGACTTTTTTCGACAAGGGATCGCCAGCGCCCTGATCGAGTTTGTTTGTCATAAAGAACGAGATGCGAACGAAATCATCGTTACGACAGGAAGCGCGAATATACCTGCGCTTCGTCTATATGAACGTCACGGTTTCCGCGAAGTCGAACAAATGAAGATGCCAGAAGGGATTTTTATTACGAAACTCGTGAAACGGCTGGCATGAGGGGAAGAAGAATGAGGCAAATCATCGCGCTTGGGGGCGGCAGATTTTCGATGGAGCCGGGAAATCCGCTGTTAGGCAAGAAAACATTTTTGCAAGGAGCTGCCATAATGGAAAATGGACGGCGGGTGTGGAAGACATTTATCGATGTCGAAACCGATGAAGAGCGTTTTGTGCAAATTGGCAAGGACTTTGAAAAGACACATCATGTAAAAAAAGGCTATGTTGGCAATGCCGAATGCCGCCTTATGAAACAACGGGAGTTGGTCGATTTTACGTTTGACTGGTTAAAAAGGAATGAGGCAAGATGAACACAAACGTATATTTGGTGAGGCACGCCCACTCGATCTTTACATCCGATGAACGGCGCCGGCCGTTATCGGAGCGGGGAAAACAAGACGCCAAACGCGTCGCGCAAATCTTGAACAAGGAAAAAATCGATGTCGTCATTTCCAGTCCGTATGCGCGGGCGATTGAAACGGTGGAAGAGGTTGCGATGTATCATCAGCTTCCTGTTATTCTTGTAGACGGATTTAAGGAACGGAAGCTTGCGGCCCAGCCAGTGGCCGATTTTGAAGCGGCGATGGATCAGCTTTGGCATAACGAAGAATTTGCTTTTCAGGGAGGAGAGTCGAATAAAGAAGCGCAGCGGCGGGGAGTAAAGGCGCTTCAAGATGTGCTCGATACATATAGCGGAAAAAACATTGTCATTGGCACACATGGCAATATCATGGTATTAATCATGAATTATTACGACTCTTCTTATCATTATGCCTTTTGGCAGCAGTTGTCGATGCCCGATATTTATCGCCTCACGTTTGATCAAACGCAGCGTCTCATTGAAGTAAAACGGTTATGGGAGGAGTAGGAGCAGCGATGATAATACGTCCGAAAAGGCTGCAGCGGGGAGATACGATTGGCATCGTTTCTCCTTCATCTGGCATAGCGGCATTATGCCCAAGACGATTACAAAGGGGCATCGATGAGCTAGAGCGTTTAGGATTTAAGGTCGTCGTTGGAAAGAACGCCTGCAAGCGGAATGAGTATATGGCAGGAACGATCGAGGAGCGCATTGAAGATTTGCATGAAATGTTTTCTAATCCTGAAATTAAAGCCATCATTACGACGATCGGCGGAACGTGTTCGCACCAACTGCTCGAGGAATTGGATTATGAGCTAATCAAAAACAACCCGAAAATATTGATGGGCTACAGCGACATTACGGCCCTTCATGCCGCGATTCATCAGCGGACAGGGCTGGTGACGTTTTTGGGCCCCGCCGTGCTGCCGCAGTTTGGCGAATATGGCGGATTGCTTGCCTATACGAAAACATATTTTGAGGCAGTTTTAATAGAGGCAAAAGCTGTTGAAATCCATAGTTCCGACTGCTGGGTGTTTGAACATTTGAAATGGGACATAGAAGACAATCGTCCGCGGAGATCTCTTCCAAACAGCGGGATGAAGGTGTTAAAATCGGGATGTGCTGCCGGGCGCATTATTGCGGGAAATATGGGAACGTTGCTTTTGCTTGCGGGGACGCCGTATTTTCCGAATATGGACGGAGCGATTTTATGTATTGAGGATGACGAGGAAGAAACGCCGGCGTCCATTGACCGCTATTTGACACAGCTGCGCCAGATCGGTGTTTTTCGGCAAATTTGTGGTCTTGTTATCGGAAGATTTCACCCGTCTGTAGGGTTTCAGCACCAGTCGCAACTATTGCAGGACATGTTGTTGCGCTCGACGCGCGGATACGATTTTCCGATTGTGTATGATGCCGATTTTGGACATACCGACCCGATGGCGATTTTGCCAAACGGCATCCACGCCGAATTGAAAGCAACCGATGAAGGGAGCGTAGTATTCCGCTTGCTTGAGCCAGCGGTGGAACAATAAAAAACAACAGGAACGGGGGAACAAGAATGCTAACGTTATATTTAACTAGACACGGAGAAACCAAATGGAACATCGAAAAGCGGATGCAAGGATGGCAAGACTCGCCGCTCACGGAAAAAGGCCGGCAAGACGCGATGCGGCTTGGAAAAAGATTAGAAGAGATTGACTTGACCGCGATTTATGCCAGCACAAGCGGACGCGCGCTCGAAACCGCCCAGCTGATTCGCGGCGAGCGGTTGATTCCGATTTATACAGAGGAACAGCTGCGGGAGATTCACCTCGGCGACTGGGAAGGAAAGACCCATGAGGAAATCAAAGAAATGGATCCTATTGCGTTTGACCACTTTTGGAATCATCCGCATTTATACGCACCGCGGCGCGGCGAGCGGTTTATCGATGCCCAAAATCGGGCGTTTGCCGCCATTGAACGAATTATCGAACGTCACTCCGAAGGAAGCATTTTAATTGTGACACATGCGGTGGTGTTAAAGACGGTCATCGCTCGTTTCAAAAACACGCCGTTAAAAGAGCTTTGGGCTCCTCCGTATATGTATGGCACCAGTGTGACGACCGTGCGGGTGAACGATGGGAAGTTTGAGCTGCTTTCAGAAGGCGATGTGTCGCATTTGGAAGAAGTAAGGGAAGTATAATGGACCATATCCCGCTCCTTTTCGAAAACAAAGGAGCGGGATATGGTTTAATAGCGCTATACAAAAGACATTTGTCCGCAAGCTAATTCGATCGATAATAGTCATCTGCCTAGCTGCCTCCCGTTACACGTAATCCTGTCCTAGACCATTTTCATCAATAATATTTTTTCTTCACTTAGATTCCTGTTAGAAATAATTTGTAAATGTTTTGTCTGTGGTTGTTGCCTTCCTCCACAGCAAATTGGCATGTTTGTCTTAAATATGTAATTGTTTCCTTTTATAAATTTTACTATGATTATGGTGTCCTTGATTTAAATAAATTATAAAGGAGGTAACTATGAGCGTTACAGGATGCCATGATCTAACAATTGCTCTTTTTATTGTTATTACGGTTGTTTTCTCTTGTCTATTTTTATTTCTTGCGTTTTTTTGTTCATCATCGTTCGAAATATCAAATGATTTTTCAACAACAAGGCCTGATTTTTAAGTTTGTTAAAAAAGGGGATATATTTATCCATACATTTTGCGGCGGTAAATTGCTTCGTCGCTTGGGGATATCTCCAAGCGATGTTATTGGGAAAACGTTGCATGATTTTTTGCCTAAATCTGTTGCCGATAAAAAAATAGAACATTATCAAGAGGCTTGGAAGGGAAAAACGTTGTATTATGAGGCGGAGATAGACGGCATTAGTTATTTGACTAGTCTTTGTCCTATAAAAAAACATGGTAAAGTGGTCGAAGTTATTGGTTTTGCCATTGATATTACAGAACGAAAAACGATGGAAAAAGCGATAATTTGCGCAAAAGAGAAAGCTGAAAAGGCCAATCAGGCACAGTCAGAGCTTATTTCGAGGATGAGCCATGAACTTAGGACTCCATTAAATGGCATTTTAGGTTTTGCGCAGCTGTTAGAAATGGATGATTCATTAAATAGTCAACAGCGAGAATTTGTACAAGAAATATTAAGTGGCGCTCGCCATTTATTAAATTTAGTGAATGAAATGTCAGATGTTTCGAGAATCGAAACAGGGAAGTTAAAATTAAATTATGATATGATTAGACCCGGCTCTATTATTGACGAAACGATTAAGTTAATTCAACCGTTGGCGGACAAGAGAAAGATAAAAATCGTTAATCAAGTGCAGCTTGACGAATACTATGTGTATATTGATTCGACAAGATTTAGACAAATTTTATTAAATTTGTTAGATAACGCTGTGAAGTATAATCGCGACAATGGCATAGTGACAATTACGGGGAGAACGGAAGGGGGAATGATATATATACATATAAGAGATAGCGGGATTGGTATTCCTAAAGATGAGTACGAAAAAATTTTTGAACCGTTTTATCGAATAAAAGGAACCGGAGTTGACGGTACCGGTATTGGACTGGCTTTTGTAAAGCAGCTTATTCAATTAATGGGAGGAACCATTGGCGTGAAAAGTCAATTAGGAGAAGGAAGTGATTTTTGGTTTAGCCTTCCCGCCATAAAAGGAGATTATTCTAGCGATCGGTTAGTTTCAGGGAATATACGACAAAGCCGTTAGAAGTAAAACTATTTTTTAGAAAGTATTAACACAAGAATGAAAAAAAGAGAATCGATCCTTCGTTTAGCAGGGATCATTCTTTTTTTATTAACTTTGTAGAAAGATGTCGTTAAAAGTCGAAAAATCGATCTGATATGTCCCATTTTGTTCCTGATAAGAGAATATTATCGTCTCATATGCATGTAGATCATTAGACAAATGAAGAAGAAAAAATTTACATTAATTTCATCAATAAAATTCACTAATAAAACAGCGAATTGAGGGAAAACCATGAATTTTTACATAAAGAAATGGGAAACAGAGGGAAAAACATTTGAACATGTTTATCAACCGCTTTGGAATTTGGAAAATTGGAGCATATTTGGGTACGAGGCATTAATTCGTGTAGTGAATAGAAATATACAAAATGTAGAGCATTTGTTTCAAAAGGCTCGGGAAGACGGATATTTATATGAATTCGATACAGCCTCCATCAAAAATGCGGTATCCCATTTTCCTTTTTCAAAGCTGAATAAAAAATTACTATTTTTAAATATTTATCCTTCGACGATTCTTCATGATCGTTTTAAATGTTTTTTGGATGATTTGTTTAATCAATTTCCTGCGGTAAGCGGGCGAATTGTATTTGAGTTAAACGAGGCAAAGGAAGAGGAAGAAATTTGGGGAAGTGCTGAATTAAAAGAGAGAATACAAATGATAAAAAATTACGGATTTCACATTGCGATCGATGATGTTGGAAGAGGGGCTTCGACGCTGCAAAAAATCATTGAGTTCCAGCCGAGCTACATTAAATTAGACCGGTATTTTGCGAAAGATTTGGCGGCCAATAAAGAAAAACAGCAAATAGTTGCTTTGCTGGCAAGTTATTGCCGCAATAAAATGGTCCTTGTACTAGAAGGGATTGAAAAAGAAGTTGATTTAGCGCAGGCAAAATTATTAAGAGTACCGGCGGCGCAAGGCTATCTTTTAGGAAAGCCTCAGACATTTTTGTAAAAAGATTGTTTGTGATGGAAAACAGGATGATACTTCATTGGCTGGCTATGTGCGAAATTTAGTCAAAGCCCGCTTTTTATCAAATACGCAAACAGGAAAGGGACAAACTCAATGGTTAGCTGACGGATTTTATAAGTAGATGGTAACAAATGAAAAATTCGATAAAAATGGACGAATCAGATGATTGTCCATTCCGATTTCTCTGTTATCTGCTCAAAGAGGTAGATGAAAATGGAACAAACAATTATTTCCAAAGGACATAATATAGAGGAAGCAATCAATGTGGGGCTCATGGTATTGAAAAGCACCCGCGAGGAAGTGTTGATTGAAATCATTCAAAAGGAGAAAAAAGGAATTTTTCGGATTAGATCCAAACCTGCGATTGTAAAACTGACAAAAATCGCGAAACCAAAAGAGCAACTTAATGACCTTAATCATCTTCGTAATATCGAAGACGTGATGAACGCTCCTGATTTCGATTCACATTCTGCTACTCAGACGGAAGAAAAACGTCAGGAAGTTCCGGAACAGCTTTTGCAAGATGAATTAGAGGGAAAAGTGTGGGTAAAGGATGGAAAAATTTTTTGTAAACCATCTCCTTTGCGCTATCCAACGGTTACGGCTGGATACGGAATTAAGCTTTTTAAAAACAATAAATTAGTCACAGGGACAACGATCGTGACGGAAACGGACCAATTCGAAATTAAAACAGATGAAAGAATAATAGAAACGAAATGGAGCATAACGGTTGACGAAAACAAATTACATGTCATTTTGCACGTAGAACCGGGAATGAAGAAAAGTTTTATCATCAAAGACATTGCCCCTGATTATCATATTGGACTGAGTGCGGAGGAACAAGTTGAGATTCGAAGTGATTTGCAATATGAACAAATATTGCAAAAGCTGAAAGAATTAAATGTTGTTCGAGGCTTTGATTTTGCCGAAATGGCAAATGCGGTAAATACGAAAAAAGCCGGCCGCTTTGTGATTGCTAGAGGTGTTAAACCGCAAGAAGGAAAAAATGGATGGGTAGAATTAAAGGTAAATTTGGCTAGCCGACAAGCGGGGCCTAAGCTTCGCGAAGATGGCACGGTGGATTTTCGTGAGTTGAAAAACATTCCTGCTGTCCGTAAAGGCGAAGTGATTGCCGTTGTTCATCCCCCAATTCCCGGGAAGCCTGGCGTAACTGTCACGAACGAGCCAATCCCGCCGCGGCCGACGTATCCAGTGATTGTTCAATTAGGCAAGGGAGTTACGGCAGTAGAGGACGGAACGAAAATTGTCACTATCAAAAGCGGGCGTCCCCATTTGGAACAAAATGGGATGCTAGTGAAAGTATCTATTATGGAAAAGTTCATTCATCAAGGGGATGTAAATATCGCTTCAGGTAATATTCATTTTAAAGGGGATGTTGATATATTAGGCAATGTTGAAGATGGAATGATCGTGGAAGCAGAAGGAAATATTACAGTGTTTCAAAATGTCAACCGCGCCAATATTACGTCCAAACAGGCAATCTTTGTGCGGCAAAATGTAATTGGGAGCATCATTTCCTCTGGACAAAGCAATATATTCGTTTTAGAGTTAATCCGTTTGCTGGCTATCATCGAAGAACAGATGGAAAAGTTCGTTCTCTCCATTAAACAATTAACGGCTTTTTCTGCGTTTAAAGCGCAAAATAGCTTGTTTCCTTTCATTAAGCTGCTGTTAAGCGATAAATTTCGTTTGTTAGCTGCAACAACAAAACAATATATGGAGGTTAGCGAAAGGGGAAAAGATGTATTAGATCGCAGCTGGATGGATCTCGCCAAGCGATTCCGGCTTTGTTTCTTTTCCCATGTTCCAAATGAATGGCATTCTTTAGAACAGCTTACCATATTGCTGGCCGATATAAGAGAGGCAATGAATAGGCATCGAATGGCGGAGCGCCAAAATGGCTATGTAGAGTTGATGTACGCGTTAAATAGCACAATATATTGCAGTGGCAATGTGGCGGTGCTCGGACAAGGATGTTATAATTGCAAAATTCACGCTGGCGGTTCTTTGCAAATAAACGGGGTCATGCGCGGAGGAGAAGTTTATGCCGAGCGAGGGGCGATCATTAAAGAATCAGGCTCAGAATTAGGAGTTCCGACGCGTATTGTTGTTCCATCTGATCAAACGATTAAAATCGAACTTGCTAGGGAAGGAACAGTGATTCAAATTGGCAAAGTAAAATACACTTTCCAAAAAGAGCGGAGCTACGTTGAAGCTGCTTTAAATGAGAAGCAACAAATTGTTTTTTTATAAAGTAAATGAAAAGGTTTTAGAAATAAGTTTCTTTTGTTAATGCTACTGGATTTAATTAATTGAGTAGATAGATAGAAACAGACGATCAGTTTTGACACACGACCTGCGGTTAGGTAAAGTAGGATGATGTTTTGTGCGTGAGGGGGGAAATGATAGAAAGGGGACACAATAATGGATTTCTTAAAAATTATTATTGCGGATGACAATGTGACATCGAGAGCCCTTTTACGCCACTTCATTCATTTTTTGCCGCAATATAAAATTGTCGGGGAAGCGAAAAACGGGGAAGAATTGGTACGGCTTGTACTAGAGGAAAAACCCGAAATTGCATTAGTAGATATAGACATGCCTGACTTAAATGGGATGGAAGCGGTAAAAATATGCAAACAGCTTGTTCCTGCCTTGCAGATTATTTTTATTACTGGCTATGATGAATTTGCCGTCGAGGCTTTCGAGATTTCTGCGACGGATTATATTGTCAAACCGATTGAGCGAACTCGTCTTTTCCATGCCCTGGAGAAAGCCCGCAAACTAATCGAATTATCCAGACAGAACTATTTATTAAAAAACAAAGACAAAAGACTTGGCATCAAATCACAAAGTTCCATTCTGTTCCTTCCTTTAAAGGATATTTTATTTATTGAAAAGGAAAGCAGAAAAACCGTCATTCATACTTCAAATGAACGGTATGAAACAACAGAAACACTAAGTGAAATCGAGAGTAAATTAGACGATTATTTTTTCAAAACCCACCGTTCGTACATAGTCAATTTGGAAAAAATAGTAAAAATTGAACCAGCAGGGGAAACATATTTAGCCCACTTTTTGGACAGCCATAAGATTGCCTATATTTCTAAATTAAAAATAAATGAGGTGCAAAAAAAAATCTTTAATATTCATGATATTTAATATCCCCCGTCCCTTGTTTCAAAAAGGGCGGGGGAATATGATTAAACGAGTCCAAACCAGCGTGCGATATGCGCCGTCAAAAACGTGACGGTAATCGCTATAGCGGTTGGCAGAGCAAATGCGACAAACGTCCATTTTTTACTTTTTGTCTCTTTATAAATATTAACGAGCGTAGTGCCGCACGGATAATGAAGCAAGGAAAACAGCATCATATTGAACGCAGTCAGCCATGTCCAGCCATGGTCGACAAAAATTTGTTTGAGCGAGTGGAGGCCATCGACTTCCGTCAAGGAACCGGTGGATAAATAGCCCATTAATAAAATCGGCAAGACGATTTCATTCGCAGGCAGCCCTAAAATAAACGCCATTAAAATATAGCCATCGAGTCCAAGCGCTTTGGCAAAAGGATTGAGCCAGTTTGCCAAATAAGCGAGAATCGTTGTATCACCGATATGAATATTGCCGAGTACCCATGTGATGATCCCGGCCGGAGCGGCAACCACAACGGCTCGTTTTAGCACATACATGGATTTGTCTAATGTGGCGCGAACAATGGTATCCCATATTTTCGGGCGCCGATACGGCGGCAGTTCTAATGTGTAATGGGTCGGGATGCCGCGCAATGCCGTTTTTGACAGCACCCATGAAACTGTCAGCGTGACGACGATGCCAAACAGCACCATCGCGACGACAACACTAGCGGTGACGAATGTTTTCCATCCGCCTGTGTAGCTTGCCGCCATAAATAGAGAAGATAGCAAGATCAATGTCGGCCAGCGTCCGTTGCAAGGGACGAAATTGTTCGTTAAAATCGCCAGCATTCGCTCGCGCGGCGATTCGATGATGCGCGTCGACATAATGGCAGCGGCGTTGCAGCCGAATCCCATTGCCATCGTGAGCGACTGTTTTCCATGTGCGCCTGCCTTTTTAAACAAGCGGTCCATATTGAAAGCAACACGCGGCAGATAGCCGTAATTTTCAAGCAGCGCGAAAATTGGAAAGAAAATCGCCATCGGCGGCAGCATGACGCTCACCACCCAGGCTGTGCCTCGATATAAGCCTAACACAAGCAGTCCGTGTAGCCAGTCAGGCGCATGGATCGCTTGAAAGAACAGGGTCAAATAGCCTTCCACCCAGCCGAAAAAGTTTGCTAACATGCTCGACGGAATATTCGCGCCGGCAACGGTGATATAGATGACGACGGCCAGCATTGTGAGCATGATCGGAAATCCCCATAATTTTGAAGTAACAATGCGGTCTAACTTCTCCGTTTCGTATTGTTTTGCTTTATTTGTATAGGTAACCGTTTCATTGCAAATTGCTTGGGAGGTGCGAAAAATCGCCGATACGATTTGTTCGCGCGTATCCGCAGGCGCTAGCGCTTGCGCTTCATTCATCAGCTCTTCAAATCGATTTTGCGGTACCGTGGCATGCATATATAGACACCTCCTTTACGGAAGGAAGCGGTTGTTGTTGGAAAGCGCGAAGCAAAGACATATCTCCGTCAAGCAACCGAAGCGCGACCCAGCGGGCAGGGTACGCATCGCCAATGATTTCTTTCACGCGTGGAATGAGCTTTTCAATACATTGTTCAATTTCTGGACTGTACCGGACGGCAATCGGGTTTGTTTTGATTTTTCCGCGCACCATGGAATCGATTGTCTTTAATAACGTCTCGATTCCTTTTTTATTGCGCGCCGAAATCGGGACGACCGGCACTCCTAATGTTGCCGCTAGTTTCTTGGTATCGATGCGGATCCCTTTCTTTTTGGCTTCATCCATTAAGTTCACACAGACGATAACGCTGCTTGTCATTTCCAACACTTGCAAGGCGAGATTTAAATTCCGTTCCAAAGCAGTAGCATCGAGTACTACTATCGTAATATCGGGTTTTTCAAAAATAATAAAATCTCGCGCCACTTCTTCATCCGCTGAATTCGAATAAAGCGAATAAGTTCCGGGCAAATCGATCATTCTATAGCGGTTGTTATTGTACGTAAAAAATCCTTCCGCATGAACGACCGTTTTTCCTGGCCAATTCCCGGTATGCTGGCGCAATCCGGTCAGAACATTAAACAATGTGCTTTTTCCGGTGTTTGGATTTCCAGCGAGCGCAATGGTATATTCATTCATTGACATCATATATCCTCTCCCCATAAATATGGTCACTTTCTTCTTTTCGTAACGCAATCGTTGTATTGCACACACGATATGCAGTCGGGTCTCCCAGCGGGCTTTTTTGCAGCACCGTGACTTCGCAGCCGGGTACAAACCCTAAATCAAGCAATCTTCGCTTCATGATGGCATCATTTATTTCCAGTTTCGCAATACGGAAACGTTCTCCCGGCTCAGAGTCGGATAAGCGGGAAATTTTTGCTCCTGCCATAATAGTTTCCCTCCTGTTAATAAGTTTGCCTGGTGTTATTTTTTTTACCTAGGCCAACTTTTTATTTTATCTTATTCCTGTCTTGAATTTTTGTCAATCATTTTGTTTCGCCGTTTTACGACGAAATTTCCCTATGTAGATAAGTTTTTATCATTTATGAATTGTATTCTCAATAATAAGAAAAGGTGGTATTATATAAATAGTCTAATAATTCTGTATGATAAACACCAAAAGTCTAAGGAAAGGTGGTGGCGTCTGCGTTTAAAAACGCAGATCATTATGAAAGCGATTGCGGAAGGGACAGTGCTTTGGAAACCGACAAAAGAGCAAATAGAGAAATCCAACATTCAACGTTATATGAACTGGCTTAAAGAAAAAAAAGGACTTTCTTTTGAAACATACCGGCAATTATGGACATGGTCAGTCGAGCAGCTTGAAGACTTTTGGGAAACGGTGTGGGAATATTGCGGCGTCAAATCAGCGACTCCATATCAATGTGTGCTGGAAGAACGCAAAATGCCTGGCGCAAAATGGTTCCCGGGGGCAACGTTAAATTATGCGGAGCACGTATTCCGCCATGTACGCGATGACCGTCCAGCGCTTATTTTCCGTTCGGAACGCGTCCCGTATCGGGAAGTATCTTGGCAGGAACTAAAGGAAAAAACAGCAGCTGTAGCAACCGCCCTTAAAAAAATTGGCGTCAAGCCGGGAGACCGTGTTGTTGGGTATATGCCGAACATTCCGGAAACGGTGATCGCCTTTTTGGCGTGCGCTAGCATTGGCGCGATTTGGTCGAGCTGTTCGCCGGATTTTGGCGCAGGCAGCGTTATTGACCGCTTCCAGCAAATCGAACCGACCGTGCTGTTTGCGATCGACGGCTGCCAATATAACGGCAAAGAATTTGATAAGATGCCGATTGTTCATGAATTGCGTGAGAAACTGCCATCGCTGAAAAAGACGATTTTGCTTCCGTATTGGCGCGAACAGGTGCAAGCGCCGGATGATTCCGTGTTATTATGGGAGGATATTATTCAGGAAAAAGGAGAGCTTTCCTACGAATATGTTCCGTTTGACCATCCGCTCTGGATTTTGTATTCCTCGGGGACAACCGGGCTGCCAAAGCCAATCGTGCAAGGACACGGCGGTATTTTGTTAGAACATTTGAAAACGCTCGCGATCGCAGAAAATTTAACAAAAGAAAGCACATTTTTCTGGTTTACGACAACAGGATGGATGATGTGGAATTTTCTTATCGGCGGCTTGCTGGCTGGGGCAACAGTAGTGCTTTATGACGGCAGCCCGACCTATCCGGACGGGAACGTATTATGGGATCTGGCCGAAAAAGCGAAGATTACTCACTTCGGCACGAGTGCAGCGTTTATCAACGTATGCATGAAACTTGGGCTGAAGCCGAAAGAATCGTACGATTTGTCTCATTTGCAGACAGTTCTTTCTACCGGGTCTCCGCTCACTGTCGAAGGCTTTGCCTGGGTATACGAAAATGTCAAGGAAGACATTAATTTGGCCTCCTGCAGCGGGGGGACGGATGTATGCACGGCCTTTGTCGTCGGCTCGCCGATTTTACCGGTTCGCGCCGGCGTCATTTCCTGCCGCGCGTTAGGGGCGAATGTGCAGGCATTTGATGAAAATGGCGAGCCATTAATTAATGAAGTCGGGGAGCTCGTAATTACCGAACCGATGCCGTCGATGCCGTTATTTTTCTGGAACGACAGCAATCATGAACGCTATATTAGCAGCTATTTTGATACGTATCCAGGGATTTGGAAGCATGGCGACTGGATTAAAATCGATGAGGAAGGCGGCTGCGTCATTTACGGACGTTCTGATTCTACGATTAACCGCGCCGGTGTCCGCATGGGCACAAGCGAGATTTACCGCGCCGTGGAAGCGGTCGACGAAGTGCTCGAAAGCATGATCATCGATTTGGAAATGATGGGCAGAACCTCATTTATGCCGCTCTTTGTCGTATTGAAGCCGGGCGCGATGCTCGATGAGGTGTTAAAAGAGAAAATCAAGCAATCCATCCGACAAAACGTGTCGCCGCGCTTTGTCCCGGATGAAATTTACGAAGTGAAGCAAATTCCAAAAACGTTAAACGGAAAGAAAATGGAAATCCCAATCCGCAAGCTGCTGCTCGGATTCCCGCTCGAAAAAGCGGTCAATCCAGGGTCGATGGCGAATCCGGAATCATTGGAGTTCTTTATTGAGCTGTCCACTAAGCTGGAAAGTCATGTAAAAAACAGATAAATTATAAGCAAACGAGGATCGTTTCGCTATGAAATAGTCGCAGTGTCGTCGGAAAGACGACGATGGTAAACGAGGGGAGGAAGCCGTTTTGATAAGAGTGGGCTTCCTCTTTTTTATTGACATATAAAATGAAAATGATTATCATTTTTGTTGGTTGCGATTTTCATTATCATTTAGAGGGGGATCAAGAAGATGTGGAAGAAAAAAAGAAATATAGCATGGATGATAATGGTGGTTCTTATTCTCGTCTTCACAGCCGCCTGCGGAAATGAGAAAAATAATATGGACTCGGAAAAGCAGGCAAAAACAGAAGAGAAAGCAACGAAAACATTTACGATGGCGAACGGCAAAAAAGTCGAAATTCCCGCTCATCCAAAGCGGGTGGTAATGCCATATGAATTTTTAGGAAACGCGCTGGCGCTTGGCGTCAAACCAGTCGGCGTCACGCAAGCGGTCATGGAAAACCCGTACATAAAAGAACAAGCAAAAGGCATTGAAAACGTCGGTAACCCGATTTCCCTAGAAAAAGTCGTTGAATTAAATCCGGATTTAATTATTGTATATTTAGAAGACCAATACAAACAGCTATCGAAAATCGCTCCAACTGTTTTCATTCCATTCGGCCATTATAAAGACATTCAGGAAGAAATGCGCGTATTTGGCGAGCTTCTCGGCAAGCAAAAGGAAGCGGAGCAATGGATTCAACAATTTGAGGAGAAAGCCGCAGTCGCCCGTGAAAAAGTTAAAGGCGTCATCGGCGAAAATGAAACTGTTGGCATTTATAAACTGCAAGGAAAAGATTTTTATGCCATCGGCGACAATTTTGGCCACGCCGGTCAAGTTATTTATAACGCTCTGCAACTGACACCACCAGAAAAAATTAAGCAAGAAGTGATTCAAGGTCCGCAATGGAAATTGATTTCGTTAGAAGCATTGCCTGACTATGCCGCTGATCATATGTTTTGGACGGTATATAAAATGGACGGAACCGAACAGGCAGAAAAAGAGCTGAAAAACAGCGCGATTTGGAAAAACTTAAACGCGGTTAAAAACCATCATGTTTATGAAATGAAGATCGAAGACATTTGGTTTTCGGATGCGATTTCACTTGAACATCAGCTCGATCTTGTCGTCGATACGCTTCTTTCCGCTAAACAAAAATAGGATGCGCTGCTAGCAAGGAGAGAGAGAATGGAAACAGGAATACGAGAAAAAGATCGAAAAACGCCATCACGCCCGTGGGCGGCGGCGCTGGTGCTGGTCGTTGGACTGAGCACCATTCTTTTTAGCATCGCCGCATCGATATCGGTCGGCGCGGCGGACATTGGCTTAGCAACCGTGTGGGATGCGCTTTTCCATTACGATGCGCGGCAAACCGCCCACGCCGTGATCCGCGATTTGCGCCTGCCCCGCTCTCTTGCCGATGTGCTTGTTGGTGCAGGTTTTGCCGTTGCGGGTGCGATCATGCAAGGAATGACGCGAAATCCGCTTGCCGATGCCGGGCTGCTTGGGCTCAATGCGGGTTCGACATTAGCGGTGGCGGTCTGTTTTGCGTTTTTTTCTGGACTTTCGTATCAAGCGCTCATCCTTTGGTCGTTTTGCGGCGCCGCGGTTGCCGCAGCGCTCGTGTGTGGAATCAGTTCGCTTTCTAGAGGCGGTGTGACGCCGATTCGCCTCGTGCTGGCGGGAGCCGCGGTCAGCTCCTTGTTTACCTCGCTTAGCGAAGGAATCGCGATTCATTTTCAGCTCAGCCAAGAATTGGCATTTTGGTTTGCCGGCGGTGTGGCAGGAGTGAAATGGAGCCAGCTGAAACTGCTGGCGCCTTGGCTTGTTTCGGCTTTAGTTTTTGCCTTATTATTGGGGCCGTCAATAACACTTCTCAGTTTTGGCGAGGAAGTGGCGGCCGGATTAGGACAAAAAACGAAAATGGTGAAGTTAGCGGGAGCGTTTGTGGTGCTGATGCTTGCCGGCGGCGCGGTGTCGGCGGTCGGCCCGATCGGGTTTGTCGGCCTTATTGTTCCGCATTTGGCCCGCTTTGTTGTTGGTGTCGATTATCGCTATGTCATTCCGTGTTCTGCGGTGCTTGGCGGATTATTGATGATTTGGGCAGACATTGGCGCGCGGGTGATCAACCCGCCGTATGAAACGCCGATCGGCGTGCTGTTTGCGTTAATCGGGGTGCCGTTTTTCTTGTATGTTTCCCGCAAGCGGAAGGGGGAATTTGCATGAACCGCCGTCGTATGATGATTCCTCTTCTTTTCTTTTGTCTGCTTGTGATCGTTGCCATCAGCCTTAATACAGGAGCAAGCCGCATAAATCCAGTGGAAGTGGTAAAAACACTTGCTGGCATGGGAACGGCAAAGCAAGAGCTTATTTTATTTGAGTTTCGCCTTCCGCGCATGTTGATTGCGGTATTAGCGGGCGCCGGGCTGGCGCTTTCGGGATGTATCATTCAGACGATATCGCGCAACCCGCTTGCCGACCCGGGTCTTTTAGGGATTTCCACCGGTGCAGGAGTGATGGTGGTGCTGTATCTTTCTTTATTCCCAACCGGCGCGGACGCGCCTGTGCTCTTTCTCCCGTTTCTTGCGTTTATCGGCGGCGCGCTGGCGGCCGCTCTCGTGTTTGCGTTGTCGTACGAGCGGCAGCAAGGCCTGCTTCCCGGACGCATCGTTTTGACAGGAGTGGCGGTCGCCGCGGGGTTAAGCGCGCTTATGACGGTGCTGTCGCTGCGGCTTAGTCGGGAGCTGTACCAATTTGCGGCGGTTTGGCTGACGGGAAGCATTTGGGGAGCGACGTGGGACTATGTGTGGACGTTGTTGCCGTGGGTGATTGGGCTGTTTCTTTTCGTCTATTGCAAAGCCCGTGTGCTGGACGCACTATCGTTCGGCGAAACGATCGCCACCGGGCTTGGGGTGGCGGTGGCAAAGGAACAGCTGCAATTGCTGGCGGCCGCCGTTGCCCTAGCGGCTGCTTCCGTATCGGTAAGCGGGGGGATCGGATTTATTGGACTCATCGCTCCTCATCTGGCACGGCGGTTGGTCGGCACGCATCATGCCTATGTCGTGCCGGCGTCGGCATTGCTTGGCGCGTGTTTGTTATTAGGGGCAGATACGGTTGGACGCGCGGTGTTGCAACCGTCGGAAATTCACGCCGGCATTGTCGTCGCCATGGTCGGTGCGCCGTATTTTTTATACGTACTGGCTCGTTCCGCTCGTTAAAGGCAGGCTTCATCGTGTTAACTATAATGATTAGAGGATATTATGTTCAACATAAGGACATATATCCTCTTTTTTCATACACAGATTCATTATTATTGATAGGTAAAACAATTGTTTTTTAGAGGGGGAGTTTAGTTAAAGAAGGAAGATCTCACAAAAAGGCAGAATAATACAGTAAAAAGGCTCTTGGGGGAAGTGCGAAGATGAAAATTGAGGATATATATAATAATTTACCAACACTCGAAACGGAAAGACTTAACCTTCGAAAATTTACCCTTGACGATGCACAAGATGTGTTTAATTATGCTTCCGAACCAGATGTATCAAGGTTTGTACCTTGGGAGGCGCATCAATCTATTGAAGACTCGTATAATTTTATAAACTATATCCTAAAGCAATATGAAGAGGGAAAGTTAGCTCCTTGGGCAATTGAGTTAAAACAGAATAAGAAAGTAATTGGTACAATTGATTTTTGTGCGTGGTTTCCTCATCATTTTAGAGCAGAGATAGGCTTTATTCTATCGAAGGAGTATTGGGGTATGGGTTTAATGGTAGAAGCAGTCACTAAGGTTATTCAATTTGGCTTTGAAAAAATGGAGTTAAATAAAATTGAAGCTTCTTGTATGGTTGAGAATGTTCAATCGCAAAGAGTTCTACAAAAACTGGGAATGAGATTAGAAGGAATTTCAAGACAAAAATACTTTATTAAAGGAAAGTTTCGTGATATGGCGAATTATTCAATCCTGAAATCAGAATATGGGATAAAGATAAAATCTTAATCACCTTATAGCACTAACGGAAAGGAGCGTACATATTGGTCATGTATAATATGTACGCTCCTTTATTTTTTAGGCCTTGATAATGATGCAAAGCCTGCTTTTTTGTTTGCATGCTGCTCGCCAATCATATAAAAATAATGTACGGACAAAATTTTCTTGGCATCAGCTGGGGGAAGAAAACGATGATTGACGTGAAGCATTTGCATAAATCATTTCGCGTGCATGCCCGCCAGGCGGGCTGGCTGGAGGCCGTGCGCAGCTTGTGGAGGCGCGAATATCGCGTGGTGGAAGCAGTCAAAGGTATTTCGTTTACGATTCAAAAAGGAGAGATTGTCGGGTTTTTAGGACCGAATGGAGCAGGAAAGACGACGACGATGAAGATGCTGGCCGGGCTGCTGCATCCGACTTCGGGAGAAATTACGGTCGGCGGCTTTGTTCCGTTTGAACAAAAGGCTGAATTTAAAAAAATGATGAGTTTGGTGATGGGGCAAAAAAGCCAGCTCATTTGGGATATCCCGCCGATGGAAACGTTTTTGGTCAACAAAGCAATCTATGAAATCGATGATCGGACGTTTCGCGAAACGTTGGACGAATTGGTCGAATTGCTTGAGTTAGCACCGCTGCTAGACAAACCGACGCGCAGTTTGTCGCTCGGGCAGCGGATGCGCTGCGAGCTGGCGGCGGCGCTATTGCATCGCCCGCAAGTGTTGTTTTTAGACGAGCCGACGATCGGGCTTGATGTCCATACACAGGAAAAAGTGCGCCGTTTTATCGTTGATTACAACTGCGAGCATGAAACGACCATTTTGCTGACGTCGCATTACATGGGCGATGTGACAGCGTTGTGCGACCGCGTTATGATTATCAATTATGGAAAGCTGATTTATGACGGGGAGTTGACCGTGCTGACAGAGAAACTCGCCCCGTACAAGCGGCTCGAAGTTCGCTTTGCCAAGGTGCCTGACGTGCGCTGGGAAGATTACGGAGAGGTTGTGGAGATCGAAGATGGCAATGTGGCATTGCGGGTGGCGCGGGAGAAAGTGGCAGAAGTATCAGCGCATTTTTTGCAGCATTTTCACGTCCATGATATTAACATTCAAGACCCGCCAATGGAAGAAGTGATTACGCGCGCGTTTCAGGAGGGATTGCATGATTCGTAAATACATCGCCCTTCTTCGCATGAAATATATCGAAATGCTTGCCTATCGCCTGGCCACTCTCGTCTGGATGACGGGCGCCGTCACCCAGCCGCTCATTACGATGGTCGTATGGATGAACATTGATCCGTCCCAAAGTGATGCTTTCCTTTTTTACTTTATGGCCGTCATTTTTGTCGAGCGCATGACGAGCGCGTGGGACGTTTGGGAACTCGACCATGAGATTCGCGAAGGGACGTTTTCGAACTATATTATTCGCCCGCTCCATCCGATTCACTGGGCGATCGCGGAAAATATCGTTTATAAAGTGTTATTTCTCGTCATATTAGTGCCGATATGGGCGATAGCGGCACTGTTTGTACCCGCGCTTCGCTTTGATGTGACAGGCGGACAGGCGCTTCTGTTTTTGGCGGCGGTGTTGCTTGGCGCGGCACTGCGCTTTTTGCTCAGTTATATTTGCGGGCTGCTCGGCTTTTGGATTACGAAGGTGACGGCAGTATATAGTTTGTTAGAAGTAATTTCTTTGTTTTTATCGGGGCGAATTGCGCCGCTGTCCATGCTTCCGCCGCTGTTGCAGCAATGGAGCGTCTTCTTGCCGTTTCGCTATATGATTGGCTTTCCGATTGACATTATTACTAAAGCAGCCAACGGCCATGATATGCTGCAAGGTTTCGCCATCGCATCGATTTGGATGGTTGTATTCATCATTGCCCTACGGTGGATATGGGAAGCAGGATTAAAGAAAAATCAGGCAGTAGGTGGTTAAGCATGCGAAGATATGTGCGGATTTTCCGCGAGTTTTTCCGCGCCTGTTTTGTGGAAGAATTGGAATATCGCAGCGAGTTTCTCGGCAATCTTATCTCCAGCTTTTTTGGCATCGGGATTGCGATTTTGACAGTCAACATCTTTTTCTATCAGACCGATCAATTGGGAGGCTGGACGTATGCCGATGTGCTTGTCTTGCTCGGCGTCTTTAATACGCTTAGAGGGCTGATTGATTTTGCGCTGCGTCCGAATATGCCGCGTTTATTAGAACATGTTCGGAGAGGGACGTTAGACTATATTTTGACAAAACCAGTCGACAGCATGTTTTACGTCAGCTTCCGCCATTTAGTGTTTTGGCGCCTGATTGATGTGTTGCTTGGTCTCGGTGTCATTGGCTACGGATTAGTAGAAAAACATTATATTCCGTCACTAGTGGATGTGGTCATCTTTATCGTGACGATCACTGCTTCGTTTGTGTTAATTTATTCGTTATGGATGATGCTGATGACGACGTCGTTTTGGGTCATCCGCATTGACGACTTGTCCTTTATTTTTGATTCGTTTTTTGAAACAGCAAGATTTCCGGTCGGCATGTACCGCGGCTGGGTGCGCGTTGTGCTGACATATGTACTGCCCGCCGCTGTCATTACGAACATGCCGGCGTTGTCGTTGTTAGGAAAGTGGAATATGACGACCGCGCTCATCGCCGTTTTGCTGGCCTTGGTCTTTTTATGGCTGGCGCGCCGCTTTTGGCGCTTTGCGCTTCGCTTTTATACGAGCGCGAGCAGTTAAGGAGGGAAAGCCCTCCTTTTTTATATGTTGAAAATTTAGTTGACTTTGACGTAAACGTAAATTAAAATAAAATTCAGAAAATTAAAATGATAAAAGGGACCAACATGCGTTACTTCACTATTTCCCAACTGGCACAGGAATTTGATATTAGCACACGGACGATCCGCTATTATGAAGAACGCGGGTTGATTGCGCCGATTCGCACGGAATCGGGGCAGCGGCTGTACACAAAAAAGGAGCGCGCGAAATTAAAGCTGATTTTGCGCGGCAAGCGCTTTGGCTTTTCGCTTGAGGAAATCCATGAAATGATTTCGCTTTTTGATCAAGACCGCACCGGACGGAAACAGCTGGAAAGAACGATTGAATATGGAAGGCAGAAAATAAAGGAGGTGAACGAGCGGATCGACGATCTCATGCAGCTGAAAGAGGAGATGGAAGCGATGCTAGTGGATTTTGAAAAGCGATTGCGCGAATTGGAGGGATTGGAAGGATGAACATTTCGGAACTGCTCGCCCGCAATGCGAGAAAATTTCCGGATAAAACTGCGATCATTGATGGAGATATAGTGCTTTCGTATGCGGAAGTGGACCGGACTGTCAACCGCCTGGCTTCGTCGCTTTCCCGGCTTGGCATTTGCCAAGGCGATAAAGTCATTTTGTATATGCCGAATACGAAAGAATTTGCGTTTGCTTACTTTGCCGTGCTTCGCCTTGGCGCCATTGTCGTTCCTGTTAATGCGCGCCTCACTGCTTCCGAGGTGCAATATATTCTTCATCATAGTGAAGCCAAAGCGGTGATCGCCCATGAATGGATTTGCGGGCAGCTTGATTCGCTTGTAGGCCAAGAGAATATTGTTTGGATTAAAACAGGAGAAGCAGCCGATGGATGGGTATCCATGGCTGACTTGATAGCGGCAGGGACGCCGGATCCGATTGTTTGCCCGCTGAACGAAGAGGATGAAGCAACGATTTTGTACACATCGGGAACAACAGGACGGCCGAAGGGAGTATTGTTTACGCACCGCAACATTTTTGCCGTCGCGACGATGATGGTCATCGAGACGAAAATGGACCGCCACAGCCGCATTTTGCATATGATGCCTCTCAGCCATTCCGCACCGCTGCATTTGTTTTTTGTCGGCGGCACCTATGTCGGTGCCACCCATGTACTGGCACCCGCGTTTTCTCCAGAAGCATTGCTCCAGCTTGTCGAACAGCACGAAATCACCCACTTTTTTGGTGCGCCTGTTGCTTATTTACTGACCGCAAAGCATCCGCGCCTGCATGACTATAATCTTTCTTCCATCCGCTATTGGACGTACGGCGGCGCGCCATTGTCACGCGATGAGGTGTTGTTTATTGCCAGCCAATTCCGCACCGACCGCCTCATGTGTTTGTACGGACTCACCGAAGCGGGTCCGAACGGAACGTATTTATCGCCGGAGGAGCACGCCGCAAAAGCCGGCAGCGTCGGCAAATACGCCGCCCTTCATTGCGAAGTGAAAATCGTTGATGACCAAGGGAAGGAAGTGCCGTCGGGGGAAATCGGCGAGATTGTGCTGCGCGGGGAAAGCGTGATGAAAGGCTATTATAAAGATGAAGAAAAGACGAAGGAAACGATCAAAGACGGCTGGCTCTCTACCGGCGATTTGGCCCGCCGCGATGAAGACGGCTATATTTGGGTAGTCGATCGCAAAAAAGACATCATTATTTCCGGCGGCGTTAACATTTATCCGAAAGAAGTGGAAGATGTGCTGCGAACGCATCCGGACATTATCGATGTCGCAATCGTCGGCGTTCCGCATCCGGAATGGGGAGAAACGGCAAAAGCGTTTGTCGTTGCCGCCAGACCGCTGGAAAATCTCGCGGAAGATTGTAAACGTTTTCTAAAAGGAAAGATCGCTGATTATAAAATTCCGCGCTTATATGAGCAAATCGAGGAACTGCCGCGCAACGCGACAGGAAAGGTGTTAAAACAAGTGTTAAGGGGGAAGCACGATGAGACGGCTGCGCGACATTGATCCGAATTTACTCGCCAACTTGAAAAAGTATTTAGATGACGAGTTGTATGCCTATGCCGAAGAAAAGCTGGAACAATTCTATCAGCTTTGCATGACCGATATTGACCGCCGCGCTGTACACACCGACCGGGAAGGACAGCCGCGCCTGATCAAATACGATCGCTTTGGCAATGATATTTCCGAAGTATGGGTCAATGAAGGCTACCAGCAGACCGCGAAACAAACGTATGAAACGGGAATCGTCGGCTACGTCCATAAGCCGATTCCTGAGCTAGGACGGAAAGGAAATTACATTTATTCGTACGCACAAGGCTACCTGTTGTCGCAGGTGGAGACAGGTTTTTATTGCCCGGTGACGTTGACCATGGCCACCGCTTATTTGCTAGAGCATTTTGCCGATGAGGAATTGAAGAAGAAATATTTGCCGCATGTGATTTCTACCGGGGAAGTCGAGCTGTATGAAGGCGCCACTTTTTTAACGGAGCGCCAGGGCGGCTCTGACGTTGGCGCCAATGCGGTGCGCGCCGTTCCGTGCGGTGATCATTACAAGCTGTATGGCGAAAAATATTTTGCCAGCAACGCCGGCCGCTGCGGCGTCGCCACCGTTCTAGCGCGCATCGACGGGAGCGAGCCGGGAACAAAAGGGCTGAGCTTATTTCTCGTCCCGTGGCGCAACGAAAACGGCACGCTAAACGGCATTCAAATCCGCCGCTTGAAAGATAAGCTCGGGGTGCGCGCCGTGCCATCCGCAGAGGTTGTCTTTGACGGGGCGAAAGCGTATGTCATCGGCGATCCGAAAAAAGGCTTCTATTATATGATGGAGGCGTTAAACTTGTCGCGCGTCTGCAATGCGGTCGGGTCGATCGGTATTATGAAGCGGGCGTTAGAGGAGGCAAAACAGTATGCCGCTAACCGCACCGCTTTTGGCCGCAAGCTGACCGACTATCCGATGGTAAGGGAAACGCTCGCCAATTTGACGGCAAGGCAAGAAGTACAAACGAGCGCCTGCTTTGACATGATTTCCGTGTTCGACCGCGTCATGACTGCGCCGGATGAAGCGACGGAGGACGAAAAAGCGTGGAACCGTCTTCTCATCGCCTTGCTCAAGATGCGCACCGCTGAAGAAGCGATTGCCTTTGCCCATGAAGCGATCGAAATGCACGGCGGCAACGGCTATATCGAAGATTTTGTGACACCGCGCTTGCTTCGCGACGCGCAAGTGCTGACGGTATGGGAAGGGACGGCCAACATTTTAGGACTGGAAGTATTGCGGTTAATGCGCAAATACCGCGTTCATGAGCAGTTTATTGCCAAAATGACGAAGGCGCTCTCTACGCTTTCCGCCGATGTAGAGCGGCTCGCCACCCCGGTGAAGCAAGGATTGCACGAACTTGCGGAAGCGTTGAAACAGCTAAACGGCCAACCAGAAGAGGTACAAACATTTCACGCGAAAAAAATCGCCAACCGCCTTTGCGACATTTATTTAAGCGTCGTCGCCCTCGAGCGTGCACAGGAAAATGAGCGGAATTGCTTGATTGCCCAGCTCTTTTTACAGCACATTTGGAATCGTCATTTAGTGGATGAACAGATGCTTTCTGTTCGCCATTTTGAAATGATTATTCATGAACAGAAGCAGCTATCTTTTTCATAATGGAAATGATACAGAGCCGCTTTCATGACGGCTCTGTTTTATTGATGAATGAAGTGGGTACAATTCGATATAATCAACAATATATTAGGCTCGATGGAGGAAGGAGAGGGAAACATCGATGGAAAGAGATACGGCAAATTTCATTGATTTTCTAGTGGAAGCAAAAAAACGGACATACGCTTCCGAGACGAATAATGCGTCGGTCCGTCCTTTATGGAACGGAGCAAAGCAGCTGGAATATCAGAAGGGAGACTATTTATACCGCGATATTTATTTCGGCTCCGTTTTTTTCGCTGGGCAAGAAGTAGTAGAAGAAAAAGAGAGGCCAGTATGGTCGATGGTATATTCAGGAGGCATCGTTATTCCCAGCTTACCACGGGAACAAGTAGCTTCTGTTTATGCGTTTTTACGTAAGGCGCTCCGATTAGTTGATATGCAAGCGCCATATCGCGGCCCGCGTCAATGGCAAGATGGTCCGTATACATATCAAAATGATTATGAAGGCACATGGGAACGCTTTTATGGGGAAGAGCGTATTTTGATCGCAGGCGAAAAAGTGTATAAGTTACGCTACAGCGGCGGTATGATAATACCGTGATTCCAGAGCCGGAATTAGCGAGCTGAAACCGTTTTGTTGCCAAATTGGTTTCTATCGGATAATATCTAAAGTCTAGAAAACGTTTGGAAAGGAGAATGGCATGGCGGAACAGTCATCGATTACTTCGTTGTTAATTGTCGTTGTCGTTGCTTTTTTGACGCCAATATTATTGAATCGTTTGCGCCTGCAGGTTATTCCTGTTGTCGTGGCGGAAATTATCGCCGGCATTATAATCGGGAAGACCGGATTTAATCTTGTCAAACCGGACATGTGGATTGAAACGTTATCGACATTAGGCTTTTTGTTTTTAATGTTTTTAAGTGGATTAGAAATTGATTTTTCCGCGTTTGCGAATAAACCGAAGGCAAACAGGAAACAAAAGGAACCGAATCAATTTGTCGTCGCTTCGTTGATCTTTTTGGCTATTTTCGCGTTGTCTTATGGGCTTTCCTATTTATTTGTATTAGCAGGTTATATTGATAATGCGTTTTTAATGACATTAATTATTTCTACTATTTCGCTTGGTGTTGTTGTTCCTACGTTAAAAGACACTAATCTCATGAAAACGACGATCGGACAGACCATTTTACTTGTTGCGGTTATTGCTGATTTAGCGACAATGATTTTATTGGCGGTTTTCGTTTCGATTTATGAACCAGGACATAAAAGCATTTGGTTCCTTCTTGGCTTGTTTGCCGCAGGTGTCGCTTTTTATTTTGTTGGTAAATATTTCAAGAAACATTCCTTTATGGAAACGATGGCAAAAGGAACGGTGCAGATCGGCACGCGCGCCGTATTTACGCTGATTATCGTCTTGGTCGCCCTATCGGAGACATTAGGTGCCGAAAAAATTTTAGGGGCGTTTTTAGCAGGGGTGCTCGTTTCTTTGCTGTCGCCGAATAAAGAATTGGTGCATCAATTAGATTCCTTTGGTTACGGATTTTTTATCCCGATCTTTTTTGTCATGGTTGGAGTCGATTTAGATTTGCGGGCGCTGGTCACCGAGCCGAAGATTTTAACGATGATTCCGCTATTGGTGGCTGCATTAGCGATTTCGAAAATTATTCCTGTTTCTCTATTAAGAATCTGGTATGACACAAAAACAACGTTCGCCGCGGCGTTTTTGCTTGTTTCGACATTGTCGCTCGTCATTGCCGCGGCTACGATTGCCGAGCGCATCGGCGTCATTGACGAAAATATGAAGGGCGCGCTTATTTTGGTGGCGGTCATCTCCAGCATCGTTTCGCCGATTTTGTTTAAAAAACTATTTGTGAAGCCGAAAGAGGAAGACAAAAAGATTGCCATTTCGTTTATTGGCACGAACCAATTTACGTTATCGGCCGCAAGGGAATTAGATGAACACCGCTATGAAGTGACGCTGTATCATATCCAGCAAGAAAAAATGGAACTGCCGCTTTCCGGCCACGTGTTTCCGATTGTGGATATCGAGGACTATTCGCTGCCAACATTGGAGAAGCGTGAAGCGTTTGCCGCCGATGTTGTTATTGCTTGGACGGGAGATGAGAAAGTGAACGCCGAGGTCGCATTGGCGGCAAAGGAGCGGGGAGTGGAACGGGTGCTTGCGCTGGCGGAAACACCGGTGCAAGTCGAACAGCTAAAGGCGGCAGGCATCGAAGTCATGTCCGTCTTGCTGTCGTCGACATCGATGCTGAAGGCGTCGATTGAATCGCCGCGAGTGGCGCGGATGTTTATAAACAAAGATGCAACATTACATGAAATTACGATGAATAACAATGAATATGATGGAATCCCGCTCCGCCGCTTTCCGTTTATGGGCGATTGCATTATCGTCCGCATTTTCCGTGAAAATGAATCGATCGTTCCACATGGGGATACGGAACTACATAAGGGCGACCGCCTCATTGTCACCGGCTCAAGTGAGTATGTTGCTGAGCTGCGGGAGCTGTTGGAATAGTAGCACATTTGTTATGAGAGATCTGCTGACAATGAGGTATAGAAAATGAATACGATGTTCCCCGCTTAGCCAATATGGCAGAGCGGGGATTTATTTGTGCGGATCCATACTATAATCCTCTGAGAACAGCCCATCTTGCTAAAAAATATATATTGCCCCGATAACGATAGCGGTGAAAATGATAGATACAGCAATGACCATACTAAATAACGCTTTTGATAATTTGTCCATGCTTGCCTCCTTCGTATTGGATTCTGCATACTTCGAATGAAAATTCAGAAGCAGTCTAAACAAAAAATCGGGGCTTTCTGGCAAAATACATCCCCGATTTTTTACCCTTATTACGGCGCGAACGGAAAAAACAGAAAAGCAACGAAAAACAGCGAAAAATAAGCAACAGCAAGATAAACAAGCGTAAAGAAAACAGCGAGAATGAAAGGAAGCCATCGTTTATTCGCAGGCATCGACTTTATTTTCTGGATAAGGCGAAATAATATAAGGAAAAGCAGTAAAAGGACAATACGATATACCATGGTACGGCCCATTTCCCGAGCGTAATGGAGCCGTCTGCGTTGTACCATTCCATGCGGCTAAGGCGGAAAAATCCTGTTTGATAGCGGATCCATAACGAACCAACGATAAAAATGGCAATGAGAAGGGAAAACGCGCCGCCGATCCGTCGTTTTTGCGCAGGCATCGTTCCTTTCAGCAACCAAAATACGCCGCCTAAGTAACCAAGTGCAATTAGTTCCATCTATGATTCTCCTTTAAAATAAAATGCGGTACATAAATGGCAAAATGCAACGGGTTTTACGCATATAACCTTTTTTTGGTATTATAATTCTACATATATGAAACAAATTCCTTTTTTATCTGTTTTTTACTATAGATAGGAGGAAATTGCCATGTGCGGACGTTTTTCGTTAATGGCTGATATTATGCAGCTGCAAGCATTGTTCCATTTTGTTTATGCTGGAACGATCCCTCCCCGCTTCAACATCGCTCCAAGCCAAGAGGTGCTGACCGTTGTGGAGGAGAATGGAACACGAATTGGGAAGATGATGAAGTGGGGGCTCGTGCCATCTTGGGCAAACGATCCGAAAATCGGCTGGAAAATGATCAACGCCAGGGCGGAAACGGTCGATGAAAAAGCGAGCTTCCGCCATGCGCTGAAGCGCCGGCGCTGTTTGATTTTAGCGGACGGATTTTATGAGTGGAAAAAGGAAGGGACGAAGAAAATTCCGTACCGATTTGCGCTGCGAAACGGAGAGCCATTTGCGTTTGCGGGGTTGTGGGAGACATGGGACAAACATGGTGAAACTCTGTATACGTGTACCATTATTACGACAAAGGCAAATGAATTGGTAGGTACGATTCATGATCGCATGCCTGTGATATTACCACAAGAGTGGCATGACGCATGGTTAGACCCGAAGTTAGAGGATACTGATTATGTCAAATCACTATTGCAGCCGTATCCTGCCGAAGAGATGAAAATGTACGAAGTGTCAACGGTTGTCAATTCGCCGAAAAACGATGTAATAGAATGCATTGAGCCAGTCCATAGCGAGTAAACGGGGGAGAAAGATGAATCCAATTATTTTGTTTGACGGCGTTTGTTCGCTTTGCAGCGCCAGCGTGCAATTTATTATCGTGCGCGACCCGAGTGCGGTGTTTCGTTTTGCGTCTTTGCAAAGTGAATCAGGAGAGGCGCTGCGGCAAAAGTTTGGGGTTCCCGAGGTGGACAGTCTCGTGTTGCTCGAAGACGGCCGCTATTATACGAAGTCAAGCGCCGCTCTCCGCATTTGCCGGCGACTGAAAGGCGCTTGGAAACTGTTTTATTTGTTTTGGCTTATTCCGAAGCCGCTGCGGGATTATGTATATGATTTTGTTGCTAAACATCGGTATCAATGGTTTGGAAAACGGGATTGTTGTCTTATGCCTACTCCTGATATTCGCGCGCGGTTTCTTGATGAGCAACAAAGCGACAATAGGGAGGAAAATGTTTGCTTATTGTCGTATTCGGAATAAGTAACTGAAATAGGGGGAGATGATTTAATGAATGGCGGCCAAAAAACATGGCTGGACAGCTTGACGGTGAAAGCGTTGGAACAGTTTTCCGAAGACATGATGGCGGCAGTGAAAAATGGTGAAGATAAAGAGAGACAGCGATTTTATGAAGGAATGGCAGTCGCTAGCAAGCTAGCAGCCATGAAACTCAAAGGGGAGTTTGAATATATTGATGAAGAATTTATCCATCATGTGTACGAGAACATGAAAACGCTAATAAACGATACGTTCTCAGCGTCTAAAGAAAATACAAAAGAACGATGCTCTTTTTGCTTGCGTGAAAAAAATCGTCTTGCCAGAGGGCCGTTTGCCTCGATTTGTGAAGACTGTTTGCAATTCGGGCTACAGGTTATCGAAAGTCAAAAATAATTGTTTCACCATGATGAAAGTGAGGAAACAATATGAAACGGAGCAAGGATAATGCCGAACATTATATATGGGGCGGTCGCTGTGACGGGTGGCATTTAGTAAAAGATTCAGATTGGAGTATCATTCATGAGAAGATGCCGGCCGGCACTGCCGAAGTACGACATTATCACCAAAAGGCAAAGCAATTTTTCTTTGTTTTATCGGGAATTCTCACATTAGAAATCGATGGTAAGGAAATCGTTCTTACTCGTCACGAAGGAGTCGAAATCCCTCCGCTTACCCCTCATCAAGCGTTTAACCGATCAAGTGAGGATGTGGAGTTTCTTGTTATTTCGCAACCAGCTTCTCAAGGAGATCGAGTAAGTTTATAAAAGTGAATGAAAGGACGTGACGATCATCGCGAGGAAAGTAGAAGTCGTCCCGTTTTGTGAACAATGGGCAACGATGTTTACCGAGGAAGCAGAAAAGCTGAAACGGGTATTTGGTGAACAATGTTTGCGCATCTACCATATCGGCAGCACGGCCATTCCGGGGATGAGTGCCAAGCCTATCGTTGATATCATGATAGAGGTCCATGATATTGACTATGTCGACAGTTATAACGATGCGATGGCAGCGCTTGGCTATCAAGCGATGGGAGAAAACGGCATTCCGAAGCGCCGCTATTTCCAAAAAGGCAGGGATGAGCGCACCCACCATGTCCATGTGTTTCCGGCAGGAAGCGAGCATATTGCGAGACATATAGCGTTTAAGGAATATATGATCGCGCATCCCGAGGAGGCCAAGGCATACAGCCGCCTGAAAGAAGCGCTTGCCAAACAGTTTCCTGCCGATATCGAAGCATATATAAAAGGAAAAGACGCATTCGTAAAAGAAATCGAGAAGAAAGCGTTAGCCTGGTACAAACAGAAACAATAAAATAGGACTGCCATCTCTCTTTTTTTTGCAAAAAATGATTGACAATCAAGGGAAAATCTTCATATTATAAGATCAAATAGTGTAAAATTACACTAAAAGGGAAGTTTTGTATAAAAGGGGATGGTGGTTTTGAAGTACGGATGGTGGATTTGGGGGTTAAGCCTTCCTACCTTTTTAGTGACGTATGTGTATTCATTTTTTCTCGCCAGCAAAATTGCCTATGAATCCCAGGCGGATTGCCGGCAAAAGTTTATTTTTACTCCGAAAGATGTGGAATATTGCAGCGATATTTACCCCATCGATGTTTTTCTCATCTCGCTAAAGACATACCCGCTTTCCTACCTTTGTATTGCATCAGGAATGTTCTTCGTTCTGTATCCACTGTATCAGCTTTATAAAAAAAACCTTTCATATAAAACGGTATATTTGGCACTGTCATGGATTCCTGTCCCGTTTCTCTTTCATTTTTTCGAATATAATCAATATATTTCGATGCGTTCGTCTGCATCTCCTGCTATTGTATTATGTGTCGCTATTATCATTGTAGGAGGCCTATCCACACAAGCAAACTGGAAAACGTTTTTCCTGATGAACGGAATCGCTGCGGTTTTGACATTGTGCCTTGCGTCGCTTGCGATCCCGAATGATCTGCATTGGTTTAAGCCTGTTACGAGAAATGTAGCTATGGTGTTTACAGCGATTGTGTATACACTTGGCCAGCTTGTCGTGCACTTCCTTGTCAGGAGCGTCATCACGCTAGTAAAGAGGTGATAAAGGTGGATTGTTTAGGATGCCGGATTGCGCATGGATTAGAACCAACATATATAGTATATGATGATGAGCTAGTCACTTGTGTGCTCGATATTGATCCATTCAACGAAGGACATATGCTTATTTTACCGAAGCAACATATTCGGGAATTGGAAGAAATGGATGAGGAGCTGTCGCTGCATGTGATGAAAACATCGCAATTATGTGCAAACGTGCTAAAACAACGGTATGGGGCGGACGGCATTACCATTTGCCAAAATGGCGGTGTGTTTAACGATTTGGGGCATTATCATATGCATATTATTCCTCGGTTTATCGGGGACGGATTTACATGGAGTGAATCGCTGTTCGATACAGGAGCGAAGCAGCGGCTTGCCGAAACAGCCGCTAATCTGAAAATCTATTTTCATCGTGTTTTAGGAAAGTCCTAATCAAGAAAAGAGAGAAGGAAAATAAGCATCTTCTCTCTCTTATGTGGTAATCGTGGGAATTACTCGAGCTGCTTTTGAGCATAGCCAATAAGTGGAAAGCTTAATAGCAATAAAACCACGATAAATGCGATGACGCCAAGCCAATGAAAGTGGGTCCAAAAATAGCCGCCGCCTGTGCCAGCAAGGCTGGAGCCCAAATAATAGAATAAGAGATAAAGAGAAGAAGCTTGCGCTTTATTCACGCTCGCACGCTCGCCAATCCAGGTGCTCGCGATCGAGTGGCAGCCGAAAAAGCCAAAGGTAAATAACGAAAGTCCGATGATTTTGACAACAACAGATGGAACGAGCGTAACCACCGCACCAAGCGCGGTCAATGCCACTGAAATGCTTAACACCAGCGCATGGCCGTATAAATCGGCTTTTCTTCCCATATAAACCGAGCTAAAGCTGCCAAATATGTATACGATAAAAAGGAACCCGAGAATGGACTGGCTGAATGAATACGGCGGCTCGCTTAATAAAAAGCCGATATAGTTATACAACGTCACAAATCCGCCCATAAATAAAAAGCCAAGCACAATGAGAGCCATTAACGGTTTGTTTCGCAAATGGACAGCATACGCCCGCATCGCGGTTTTGCCGTTGAGCGGTTTTTTCACCGAATGACGAGGTGTCGGGAGAATGAGAGCAAAAATTACGCTTAACAGAAGGGAAATCGCGCCGATGGCAAACAGCGCCGTCCGCCACGAAAACAAGTCGGTTAACAGGCCTGTTACAATCCGTCCAGCCATGCCGCCGATACTCGTCCCGCTAATATAGAGACCCATTACTTTTCCGATTCCGGTTGGATGAAATTCCTCAGCGACGTAGGCCATCGCCAGGGACGGAATGCCCGCGGCTGTCATGCCGAGAAACGTGCGTGCAAGGACAAGGGAAATAAAGTTTGGGCTAAATGCCATGGCCATCGACAATATTGATGTCAGCAGCATGGACATCATCATCACATTCTTTTTGCCGATGCGGTCGGATAAACTGGCTGCTATGAGCATCATTACCGCTAACGTTCCAGTAGACGCAGACACCGTTAAGCTGGCGGATGCGGCGGAAACGTGAAATTCTTTCGCGAAAATCGGCAACAGCGGCTGTGTCGTGTATAAAATCGCAAAGGTGACAAACCCGCCGAAAAATAGCGCCAAACTTGCTTTTATGTATTCGGCGCTGCCTTTTTGGATGTACGTCAATGTTCTCGCCTCTTTTATTTTGTTTATTGTTATATTCTTACTATAACTCTTTTAGATGGAAGACGTCCATGTCCTAAAATACTATCGAAAATCATGAAAACAAACACGCCGCAATCAGACGGCGTGTTTGCATCATTGTTACTGTTTTCGTTCCAACATCCATTTTGGTTTTCCGAATCCTTTAAATTCTTTGTCAATCACTTCTTCGAACTCTTTCGATTCGACGGCTTCTTTAATATCTTTGACAAATTGTTTATTTAAATCTTTTGTGTTGACAACGACGCGGTTGCGATAGTCATCGGGCATGTTTTCGAGTGCAATGGCATCCATTAAATTCATTTTTGCGGCTAAGGCATAGTTGCCAGGAACAGCGGCCAAATCGACGCTTTCCACGGTGCGCGGCAATTGGCCGGCTTCAATCGGCTTAAATTTAAGGTGTTTTATATTTTCTTTTATATCTTTTTCCGAAACGGTGAGCGGGTTGACAGATGGGTTGAGCTTAATTAATTTCTTGTCTTGCAAGATTAAAAGTGTTCTTGCCAAGTTGGTTGGATCGTTTGGAATCGCAATTTCACTTCCATCTTTAATTTCATCAAGCGATTTAAATTTCTTCGAGAAAATTCCCATCGGTGCCGTTGGAACGATAATGACTTCGGAAAGATCGAGGTGATGTTCTTTTGCGAAATTTTCCATGTAAATTTTATGCTGGAATAAATTAGCGTCTAGATCACCGTTGGCCAGCGCCAAGTTTGGCTGAATATAGTCGCTGAATTCGACTACTTTTACTTTGTAGCCTTTCTTTTCCAATATCGGTTTAATCGCTTTATTGACCATGTCGCTGTAAGGACCGGAAGTCGCTCCGATCGTTAGTTCTTTTTTCTCGGGAGTGCCGGGAGCCGTTTCCTTGCCAGCGCATGCGGCAAGAAGCCCGATGGAAAGCATGAAAACGAGAAAGATCGATAGTTTTTTCATGATAAAGTCCCCCTTAGTAGTTTATATTTCAACGACCTCACCGCTTATCGACCAAGCGGGCGATGCGGTCGCCGGCAAACTGAATGATTTGGACAAGACAAATTAAAATGGCGATCGTTGTAATCATAACGGTATTGTCGTAGCGGTAATACCCGAAGCGAATGGCAAGGTCGCCGATGCCTCCGCCGCCGACAATTCCAGCCATTGCCGAATATCCAACTAAACTAATCGTTGTGATTGTAATTCCATGCACAATGCCAGGGCGTGCCTCAGGCAGCAGCACATCTTTGATAATCATCCACGGTGTCGCGCCAACGGCAACCGCCGCTTCGATTACCCCTTTTTCGATTTCCCGCAAGGATGTTTCTACAATTCTTGCAAAAAACGGAACGGCAGCGACCGACAAAGATACGGACGCAGCAGTAGGTCCGATCGTTGTTCCGGTAATCAGTTTCGTAAGCGGCAACAGCCCGACGAGCAAGATGACAAACGGTATCGAGCGAATCATATTGACGATAAAGCCAAGGACGGATTTGACCACTGTGTTCTCCAAAAACAGCCCGCGGTCGGTGACGAAGAGGAGAATTCCGAGCGGCAAACCGGCAAGGATCGCGACGAAAAGGGAAATTGCCACCATATAAATCGTCTCTAAAAACGCTTTGTTCAGTTCGGGAATTAAATCAATTAACGCATCAAGCAGCATGTGCAATCACTTCCAATCCGTTCGTTCTTTGCGAAATGTAGTTAATGGCCCGCTCGATTTCTTCCGGTTCGCCGGTCAGCTCCATGACAAAGATTCCGAGCGGCATCTCTTGAATATACTCGATTTTTCCATGCAAAATATTGCCTTTTACTTTAAAGGCTTGTAGCATATCAGAAACGATTGCTTCCTCGGCGGTCTTCCCTTTGAACTGGATTTTGACAATCGTTCCTGTCCGCTTCTGCAGCAGATGATCAG
Source organism: Parageobacillus genomosp. 1 (assembly GCF_000632515.1). Lineage (GTDB taxonomy): Bacteria > Bacillota > Bacilli > Bacillales > Anoxybacillaceae > Saccharococcus. Next base: position 1,993,377 of record NZ_CM002692.1, on the reverse strand, counting down.
GGAGTTCAAACCGCAATACACTATTGATAAAGGACTTTGTTAATTCTTCTTTCGGATTTGTAAAAATGTCATATACGGTACCTAATTCGATGATTTTCCCGTTTTGCATGACGGCGACGCGGTCGCATATATCTTTGACTACTTCCATTTCATGCGTAATCAGCACAATCGTAATGCCAAGTTCACGGTTGATTTTTTTCAACAGCGTCAAAATCGATTTGGTTGTACTTGGGTCTAACGCCGATGTTGCTTCGTCGCACAAGAGGACGGTCGGGTCGTTGGCAAGTGCCCGAGCGATGCCGACCCGCTGCTTTTGACCGCCGCTTAGCTGAGAAGGGTACGCGTCCCGCTTATCGGAAAGCCCGACCATTTCAAGCAATTCATTGACTCTTTTTTCAATTTCTTCTTTTGGTTTTTTTGCCGCTTTTAAGGCAAATGCGACATTTTCAAATACCGTTTTGGAGCTGACAAGATAAAAGTGTTGAAAAATCATTCCGATTTTTAAGCGGGCCTGCCGCAGCTGTTTGCTGTTCAATGCCGTTAAATCGACACCATCGATGATGATTTGGCCAGATGTCGGGCGTTCTAAAAGATTTAAGCAACGCAGCAACGAGCTTTTGCCGGCACCGCTATAGCCGATGATTCCAAAGATCTCCCCGTCTTGAATGGTTAAGGATACGTTGTCGACGCCGACAACTTGTTTCTTTTTCGTGGAATAGATTTTTGTTACATTTTTTATTTCGATCATCACTTCTTCCCTCCCGATCTATTTGCGGAGTTTTAGTAATTCTGAAAAACTATGTATATAAGAAGTTTTGCTTTTTTGTTTTTCCTAGAGGTGAAAAACAAAAAAGCCCCTTTCATTCAGAAAGAGGCATCGGTATGTCAATACCCGACTTATCTTTCAGAATGAAAGCCATTCTGCAGGAATTGGCACCGTTCCCTAAAAGGGAGGTTGCCGGACGTCATTGGGCCTGTTCCCTCGGTCACTCTTGATAAGCGGTTTGTTGTATGCAATTTTTACATTCATCATAATTCCAAGAAATCCGGTTGTCAATATTGGTTTTTGCGATGATGGGATAAGACAGCGCTTACATCGTTGTTATACCGCGAAAAAATTTTTTCGCAGGTGTTTTCCTCTTTCATGGAGAACAAATTAATGAAATAGGACAAATACATATTTAATAGATGAGGTGAGCATGATGCATATCGTTTCAGCCGCAGAAATGTACGAAATCGACCGCGACACGGTTGAACAAATCGGCATCAGCGCCGATTCTTTGATGGAAAACGCCGGACAAGCGCTGTTTCATGTGTTGTGCGAACGCATTCCTCGTTCGGCGCGTGTGGTAGTGTTAGCGGGAACAGGGAATAACGGCGGTGATGGATTTGTCGTCGCAAGAATGTTGAAAAGCTACGGATATGATGCTGATTTATGGCTTATTCCGCCAAAAGAAAAGATAAAAGGTGCGGCGAAAACGGCGCTTGAGGTGTATGAGCGTTCCGGATATGACTGGAAACCATATGCGGGAAATGAACAAGCGTTTGCCACGTACATTTTACAATACGATGTCATTATTGACGCCTTGCTTGGCATTGGCATGAAAGGGGAGGTGCGGCTGCCGTATAAAAAGATTATTGAGCTTGTCAACCGCTCCCACGCTATTGTCTATGCGATCGATATTCCGAGCGGAACCCAAGCGGATGGGGGAGAGACTGAAACCGCGATTCGTGCCGATGTAACCATCACCATTCAATGTCCGAAACTTGGGGCGTACACGTTCCCGACGGCCGATTATTACGGGGAGCTTCTTGTTGTTGACATTGGCATTCCGCCGCTTGCCGTCAAGCGGAATGCCGCGCCCCGCTTTGTATGGAAAGAGGACGATGTCGTGCGGACGTTGCCAAAACGGAAACGGTCATCCCATAAAGGAACGCATGGAAAGCTGCTTGTTGTTGGCGGTTCTCGTCCGATGACAGGAGCGATTACGTTAACGGCCAAAGCGGCGCTGCGAAGCGGAGCAGGATTATTGACAATGGCGGTGCCGGATGACATTTATTCCGTTGTCGCCAACCGCGTTCCGGAAGCGATGTACTATCCATGTCCGGCACGGGACGGAGTGTTTTCCGGCGCCTTGGATGTATCGGCGCTCGATATCGATGCGATCGCGATTGGCCCGGGGCTTGGCCGTACGGACGAGGTCCGCGATCTTGTTTCCGCCATCGTGCAGCAGCCAGTGCCGCTTGTTATTGATGCCGACGCCCTCTTTTTCTGGAACGAGTACACCGCACTAATTCGTGAACGAAAAGCGGCAACAGTGGTCACCCCGCATCCCGGGGAAATGGCGCGCATGCTCAATCTATCGATCCGTGACATCGAAGGTGATCGTTTTGGTACTTCGAAGCGGCTTGCAATGGAGTACGGCATCTACGTCGTGTTGAAAGGACCTTATACGATTGTGACAACGCCAGACGGTTCGCAATACGTTAACACAACCGGAAATCCCGCCTTGGCAAAAGGCGGAAGCGGTGATGTACTGACGGGTATCGTTTCCGCGTTTCTCCTGCAGCATCATTCCACACAAGAAGCCATCAGCAACGCCGTCTGGGTTCACGGAAAAGCTGCCGATATGCTTGTAGAACGCGGTCATTCACAATGGGACGTGCTCGCTGGCGATTTGATCGAAGCAATTCCTTCGGTGCTTGCTTATGTGCAGGAAAAACAATAGGGGGAATATGGATTGAAAAATTGGAGCTTCTGGCTGGACATTGCAATGGTTGGAATCGGCGCTTTTTTGCTTTGGAAAAGCGTGGACCTTGGCGAAGCGTACACCAATCATTGGCTTCGCGAAAGTGGGGGACATGCGGACGCAGATACTTATCATATTATCTTATCCGAAGCGATTCGCATGTATCGTTCGGCAGGGGCGATTTTATTCGCCATCGGGGTATGGTTTCTGCGTAAAGAAGCGATGCGCTAGAATATAGAAGCGCATCGCTTTTCTGTTGGGAGTAGCTCAAATCTCCCATACCCGTTTTAGTTCGCGAATTCCAGCTCGGATGTCCTTCTCGCTCATTCCTCCAAAGCCGAGCAAAAGATACGGAGGCGGCGTTCCGCCGTTTCCAAACCAATATTTCGCTGCGGAATAGACGAGAATGCCTGCTTGTTCTGCTTTTTGCACAAGTTCGGCGGCGTCCTTGTCCTTTATTTCTACAAGAAGATGGAGCCCCGCTTTGTCGCCGATGATCGTTGCTTGATCACCGAAGTATTCGCGAATCGCTCCGATAAGCGCCTGCCGTTTTTTCGCGTAGATGGTGCGCATGCGGCGGACATGGCGTTCAAAATGGCCTTCACGCATAAATCGGGCGAGCGCTTTTTGTACGATCGTAGCGACGGTCTGGTGATAGTTGGCGCAGCGTTCATGAAACCGCGCCAGCAAACGTTGCGGCAGCACCATATAACTCGTGCGGATGGCAGGGGTGAACACTTTTGAAAACGTGCCGATATAAACGACGCGGTCTTCTGTATCGAGCGCTTTTAACGCAGGGATCGGTTTGCTCCCGTAGCGGAATTCGCTATCGTAATCGTCTTCGATAATAAATCCGTTTGACTGCTGCGCCCATTTCAGCAGCTTTTGCCGCTTGCCGATCGGCAGCACCATCCCAAGCGGCAATTGATGCGAAGGGGTGACATAAACGACTTTTGCGTTGGTTGTTTGCAGCTGGTCGATGTTCAGCCCATCTTCTTCCAGTTCAATCGGGAGAATAGAAAAATGGTGATTTTGAAACACGGTGCGAATGACATTATAACAAGGGTTTTCTAAAGCGACCACATCGTGCCGAAAGTCGAACAGCTGGCATAAGAGACCAATCAGTTGTGGCGTGCCAGAGCCGATAACGATTTGTTCTGGAGAACAGTGAATGCCGCGTGCGTAGTACAAATAGCGTTGAATTTCCTCGCGCAAGTCGATATCTCCTTTACGTTCTCCATACCATAATAATGCGCTTTGTTCGGAATCGAGCGCTTCGAGAAGACATTTTCGCCATGTTTTCAGCGAAAAATGGTCAAGGTCAATATGTCCGTAGCGAAAGTTGTAGCGAATGGGATTGGTTTTTGGAGCCTCCGCCAGAACATCGATTTGGGGAACCTGCGGTGCGAGAGGTTCTTCTAGTTCTTGAACAATAAACCCTACGCGCGGTTTGCTTTCGATATATCCTTCGGCAAGAAGTTGCTGGTATGCAGTTTCGACGGTGGTTTTGCTGATGGCTAAATGCTGGGAAAGCGCGCGAATCGAGGGGAGTTTGCTTCCTTTTTTAAGATGGCCGTTTGTGATTTCCTCTTTTATATATGTATACAGCTGCATGTAAAGCGGTGTGCCGTTTGTTGGATCGAGAATGGGTTGCAATTCCACAATGTTTTCCTCCTCTGACCCTTCTTTTTTCTTTATTTCTGTCCCTATTCATAAGGTCAACTCTTCGCTATGATTCCAATTATAACACGATGAAGGGAGAGAAATAGATGAGAAGGGACATGTTGGAGTGCAAAGACGAACAAAAAATCAACCGGTTTTTACAGGAAGCGTTGACCGGCTTTTTAGGCTTGGCAGACGGAGAAGAGCCGTATGTCGTGCCGCTGAATTTCGTATGGTGGAACGGTTGTGTATATATACATGGAGCGGAAGAAGGAAGAAAAATCGATATGATCCAGCGCAATCCGCGCGTCTGCTTTACCGTCAGCGAGCATATCGGCACGATGGTACATCCCGTGCCAGCCAAAACAAGCACTGCTTATATGAGCGTGATGATATTCGGAACAGCGGAGGTCGTTTCCGATTTACGTGAAGCAACAGATGCGCTGGAACAAATGCTCCGCAAATATGTGCCGGGCTATTTTGACCGTCCGCTTTCCGAGAGGCATGTATCATCATACCGCTCATCAGCAGGGAGCGCCACCGTTGTCATCAAAATCGTTCCTGACCGTATTACAGCGAAAGAAAAACCGTTAGAGGAAGAGCGTCAGTTTTATAGAGGAAGAACCGTACGGGACGATATCGGCAGAATTTTTTGACCGGAAAATAGATAGAAAATTTTATTTATTTTATTATAATTGAATATAAAATTCATTTTTTTATTATATAGAACGAGAAAGCATGATAAATAAAACAGTTGCCTTCAGCGGGATATGATCGAACAAGACCGAAAGTGGCAATATACGGTCAGCAGCTATTCGGCCGTGATGGTGATGCCGATTTTCAATGTAGTGGTGGGATTGAGTATACTGGTCCGGAGCATCGGTTTTCACCAGGAGCGGCCGAAAAGCGAAAGCAGGCCGCCCAGCTTGGTTTTCAAGGAAGGGATGACAATGGATTATACGATGTTTCCGTTAAGTGAATATGCGGTGACGATTCGTTTTTCCACGGAAGTGGATGAAGCGGTGAATGATTACGTTCATCGTGTCGCCATTTTTTTAGAACAACAGAAAAAGGATGGTATTTTGGATATTGTTCCAACGTTTTCATCGGTGACGGTGTATTACGATCCGCTTGTCGTTGGAAGCTACGAGGAAATATGCGAGTGGCTGAGAACTGAGCTTGAGCGGGTTGAACAGGTGAAAGCGCCGCCATCACGAACCGTTGTCATTCCCGTCTGTTACGGTGGAGAGTTTGGCCCTGATTTAGAAGAAGTCGCCCGCTTTCACGGGATGACGGAAGACGAGGTCATTGCCATTCATGCGCAAGGGCGCTATCGCGTTTATATGATTGGTTTCGCTCCAGGTTTTGCCTATTTGGGAGGACTGTCGCCTAAAATCGCAACACCGCGCCGCGCCACGCCAAGAACGCACGTGCCAGCCGGGTCGGTTGGCATCGCCGGCAGCCAGACCGGAGTGTATCCACTAGCGACTCCAGGAGGATGGCAAATTATCGGAAGAACGCCGCTTGCCTTATTCCGTCCAGATCATGACGATCCTAGTTTGCTTCGTGCGGGAGATATCGTACAATTTCGTCCAATTACCGAAGAACAGTATAGGATGTGGGAGAATGAGCACGATTCAAGTAATACATAGCGGATTTTTCACAACCGTGCAGGACGGGGGACGATTTGGATATCAAAAAGCCGGTGTATCTGTTGGAGGAGTGATGGATTCGTTTGCGAGCCGGATTGCGAATTTGCTTGTCGAAAATGACGCGAATGAGGCGACATTAGAAATTACGATGAACGGTCCGACGCTTCGCTTTGAAACGGACGCGCTCGTTGCGATTTGCGGCGGCGCGTTTCGCTGTGCATTAAACGGCAAACCAATATCGATGTGGAAACCGCTTGTCATCCGACGCGGTGATGTGTTATCGATCGGAGCGTGTCAAAGCGGCTATCGTGCATATATCGCGTTTGCGGGCGGGCTTAACATTCCGCTTGTGATGAACAGCCGTTCTACACATGTACAAGCGCACATCGGCGGTTTTCATGGAAGAGCGCTGCAGCCGGGGGATGTATTGTCCCTGCGATCCAATACGATAACGATTCCAAAAAATCCTATTCGTTGGGGGATTGCTTTTTCAGAAAGAAATTACATAAACGGGAAGAGAAAAATTGTTCGCGTTGTAGAAGGTCCGGAATATCACATGTTTACAGAGCAAAGCCAAAAACGATTTTTTTCTTCCGTGTATGAAGTGACGACGCAATCGGACCGCATGGGCTATCGCCTGCAAGGACAAGTGCTTAGGCGAAAAGATGATACCGAGATGATTTCGGAAGCGGTCGCGTTTGGAACGGTGCAAGTGCCCGCATCGGGCCAGCCGATTGTATTGATGGCCGATTGCCAAACGACAGGCGGGTATCCACGGATTGCCCAAGTCATTGCGGCGGATTTGCCGATCTTAGCGCAGGCACGGCCGGGAGATATCATTCAATTTCAACCAGTATCATGGCAGGAAGCACGCCAGCTATATACGGAACGGGAACAGCAAATGAAAAGATGGAAACGAATGATTCAACAAAAGTGGAGGGAAGTTCATGACGCGCATTGATTTGAATTGCGACTTTGGCGAAAGCTTTGGAGTATACCAGCTCGGTGAAGAGGAGGAGATATTACGCTATGTCACATCTGTCAATATCGCCTGTGGCTTTCATGCCGGCGATCCGCTTGTCATGCGGAAAACGGTACGGATGGCGCTAGAAAAAAACGTAGCGATCGGCGCTCATCCGGGGTTTCCGGACTTGCTTGGCTTTGGCCGGCGCAATATCGCGGTCACTCCAGAGGAAGCGTATGCGTATGTTGTTTATCAAATCGGGGCGCTCGCCGCATTTGTGAAAGCGGAAGGAGGAACGATGTCGCACGTCAAACCGCACGGCGCCCTTTATAACATGGCGGCGAAAGATGCGGCGCTGGCCGAGGCGATCGCCAAAGCGGTGTACGATGTCGATCCAACCTTAATCCTGTACGGACTTGCCGGAAGCGAGCTGATTCGCGCCGGAAAGAAATTCGGCTTGCGCACAGCGAACGAAGTATTCGCGGACCGAACGTATCAACAAGACGGTTCATTGACACCAAGAAGCAACCCGCGTGCGATAATTGTCGATGAGCATGAAGCGGTCCAGCAAGTGCTTACCATGGTGAAAGAAAAACGCGTCCGCTCGCTGCAAGGCATCGACGTTGCGATTGAAGCGGAAACGGTATGCATTCACGGGGACGGCAAGAAAGCGGTGCTGTTTGCGAAGCGGTTATATGAAGCGTTGCGAAAAGAAGGTGTGGTCGTCTGTTCAATAAACTAGAGGAAGAAAGCAACGGAGGCCCTCTCTTTAACCAAATGTATTTTTCGATCAGATGCCCGTAGAATGAGAGCGGAAAGTTGATTGATGCGCGTCATCAGCGTTCTTTTTCTATCAATCTGGCCAATCGTCCCTTGCGGAAAGACAAATACATTTTGCGCGCCGAGTGGAAGAATGAGGCCAAGCGCGAGGATAAAGCCATGAATGAAAGCAGTAAGCAAGTTCCATTCTCCTTATCTATGTTATGATAGGTCTTGCGCCAGTCGAATCATATCACGGCATGGTATGCCGTTTTCCAAAATAGGCTCCTCATAGTGCCGGACAAAAAAATCTTTGTCAATCCCCGTGATGCGAAACCCGCATTTTTGATATAGCGCCAGCTGTCCAATACTTGAGTTGCCGGTGCCAATTTCTATCGTTTGATAGCCTTGTTGTTTGGCTGTTTCAATCGCGTGCTGCACGAGCTGTTTTCCGATTCCTTTTCCTTGATGCTCGGGCATAACGGCGATATTGACGATTTCTGCGGTTTTGGGACGTGTCGGAAGCAAGACGTACACGCCAACGATGTTCCCTTCTGTTTCCGCCACGAAGCATTGTCCTCTTTGTATGTAATCGAGAACGAGTTGTTCGGATGGATCGGCCAATAATAGTAGCGGCATTGGAGGAGATTCGTTGTTTGATAAAGGACGAATTACCATGATTATGCTCCTTTCTTTAGAAAAACTCGTACAATCCGTTTGCGAAATACTCATATTCTTCTTTTGTGATCGGTTTCTGTTCCGTTAGCTGTTTCGATTATTCCTACGTCCGATGTATATCCTTGTGTTGGAAAATGGATAGCATATATAGTTCCTACATCGTTTTGAATATCTTCGGGAATTTCTTGAATGGCAATTGGTTTCATTGTTTCCTCACCAGTTCGCTCCGTTTAAAAGTACGCATTTGCCATAAAAAAACAGTAAATCATTTTGTTTCTATGCTATAATACTATAACAATAGTTTTGAAAATTCAAATAGATACATAGAGGGAGGGGAAAACGATGCTTGAATTGCGGCGATATAGCGATTTCTCACTGTTCAAACGGGATGTATTGCCGTTTCTTGAGCAACATGAAGGGGAAAACAATTTGCCGCTAGGTGTAATCATGAATATGAAGCTGGAACAGAAGCCGTTGTATATGGGAACAGTGAACAAAGATGGCAAGCTGGCGCTTGTCCTGTTGCAAACGCATCCGCGCCAGCTTATTTTGTCGAAATCGTTGCCATTTGCGGACGAAGAAATAGAGAAAATCGCGAAAAAGCTGTACGAAAGCTATCCGAATATACCGGGGATGATCGGCGAAAAATGGATGGCGACGGCGCTCGCGGAAAAGATCGCCAAGCTTCAGCACCGCCGTGTCCATATTCAGATGAAACAGCGGATTTATGTACTGAAACAAGTGAAAAGGCCTGCCTCTCAACGAGGCGTGCTGCGTCCGGCGCAAATGAGCGATATGGAAATGCTGTGCCAATGGTTTGTCCGGTTTTGTGAGGATGTTAAACTCCCGACATCCGCAGAGGAAGCGGCGCAGGCGGTGCAAGGATCGATCGCCAATCAGCAAATATACGTATGGACGGTCGATGGGGAGCCGGTTTCGATGGCGCGCTGGGCCCGCCCGACGAAAACGAATGTGACGATCAACTGGGTGTATACGCCGCCGGAAAAACGAAACAACGGGTACGCTTCCGATTGTGTGGCGGCATTGACGCAGCAGTTGTTAGATTCGGGATATAAAACCGTTTCGCTTTATACCGATTTAGATAATCCGACTTCGAATAAAATTTACATGGAAATTGGTTATGAGCCGGTGATGGATTCGATGCTGCTGCAGTTTGTGAAGGAGGAAACAACATGAGGGAAATTCCCTTTGCCATTATTTTCGATATGGATGGCACGCTGTTCCAAACGGAAACCGTTCTTGTTCCTGCCCTACATAAGACGTTTGACCGTCTGCGCCGCGAAGCGCTATGGCAAGGGGACACGCCAGTCGAGGAATATTTGCGGATTCTTGGCGTTCCGATTACAGAAGTATGGCGCCAATTGATGCCGGAAGCGAGCGAAGCGGTGCGTAAACAAGCGGATGCTTGGTTTTTAGAGGATATCATTGCTGAAATCGAGCAAGGAAACGGACGACTATACCCAGACGTGCTCACGACGCTTGCGGCCCTTGCCGATCAAGGAATTCCGCTTTTTGTCGCAAGCAACGGGCGTTCCCGTTATCTCGCCGCGATTCGGACTGCCTTTCGGCTCGAACGCTATTTTATCGATTTTTACAGCCTCGATCGGTTTTCCTTGCCATCGAAATCGGCGTTAGTTAAGCGATTGTTGAATGATTACGAAATTGAAAAAGCGGTGATGATAGGGGATCGGTGTTCCGATATTCAGGCGGCGAAGGATAATGGGATTTGGTCGATTGGTTGCCGGTTTGGTTTTGCCAACGATGAAGAGCTGCGTGGGGCGGATATTGTGATTCAGCGGTTTGGCGAATTATCTCAGCTCAACTTGCCGTCTCTTGTTTTTAGAGAATCATAGTTTCCATCATTTGCATCCACCCTATGCCGTTCTGTAATATAAAAAAGGCGCAGCCTAAAAATGTCACAATAACTGACCGCTTTTGTAAATACCGCACAAAAATGCATGTCGGCATTGCTTTGTCGTTCTTGCGACCGAAAAGATAAACATCATCAAAAGCATAAGCGATCGCAACGATAAAGAAAGGGGAAACTGCATGGACGGGGCAAAAGTAAAAGCAATTGTCTTTGATTTGGACGGAACATTATATGAAGAAACCCATCACTTTGAATATTATGCGGAACAGGTTGCCAAGCGGCTGCATGAAGAAGATCAACACCGTTTTTGGGAAGATTACCGCGCGGTTCTTTCCGGCCGCCATCCGCTTCGCATCGGCAGTGTGTACGACGCGGGAGAAGATCTTATTCTGTTTTTGCAAAACGGCATCGTTAACGAGGCATACCGCTGGGATGGGGAAAAGCTGGACGAGGAGGAAGTGAAAAAAATATATCCGGAGCGGGTGACAATTGATCTTGACCGTTTCTTCAGCATCGGTGATTTTTGGTGGGTACCAAGCTCGCTTGGTCGCCATTACGGGTTGACGAATGAAGATACATATGCGGCGTTTTTAGAAACGAGAGAATGGATGATGGGGCCGGATTTTGTGATGAACGGAGTTCCCGGGCTGGCCGAGACGTTGCAGAAGCTGAAAAACAACGTTGCGCTCATATTGATGACGAACAGCCCGGAACCGGACAGCGAGGCTATTTTGCAAAAACTAAAGCTGGCCGATGTTTTTCATCATAAAATTTTCCAAGCGGGCAAGCCAATCAAAACAGCAAGCCATCTCAAAATGATTCGGGATCGTTATCATATCCAGTATGAAGAGATGATCAGCATTGGCGACAATTTGGAAAATGACATCCTCCCGGCCCGCCGGCTTGGCTGCCGAACTATTTTTATCGATGCGCATAGACTGGCTAAGCAAGGCGACGCCGATGTCATCGTCGCTTCGATGTCGGAATGCGTCCCTGTCTTGCGTCGCCTCCTATAATGCCGGCATTGCGCCGGCCTTTTATTTTGTTGCCCAGTTAGCGATGGGCTTTTACGGGGAACAGGCGGTAGTCCTTTTTAGTCGTGCTATTTTTTATATGCCACCACAATTTGTGAAAACGGAAAGGTGTAAAACACTTTTCTTGTTTCGATGCGGTTGGCTAAAGGAGTGAGTATCTCGATGTATTCTGATACTCGCTGCATATCGGAAATCACCAGCCTTCCGTTCGAGCGCAAAACGCGCCACATCTCCCTTACTGCTTGTTCTCTGCCCTTCGCGTCTTTAATGTTATGAATAACAAAGTTGGAAACCACCGCGTCAAAACGTTCATCGGCAAATGGCAATTCGCGGGCATCTCCGTCAATCAATTCAATCAGAGGAGCTTTTTCGATTTCGACATTTTTGAAAAACGATTCCCTTCCGTTGCCACTTATATCCCACTGTGACCAATGGTCAATCGCGGTGACATTGCATCCTAGTTTGGCCGCCGCAATGGCGAGAAGCCCCCGGCCTGTACCGACATCGAGTACTTCTTTCCCCGCTTGAACTTCCGCAAGCCGCAAAATGACATAGCGATGCTTGATTTTGATGACGGTCGAGTAGAAAAACATCCATAGTCCCATACATAATAGGAATAAACCAAAGATAAGACCGCCTATGCTCTGCGGCAATCCCGTGATGCTAATAAGCGAAAAAACGAAACCGAAAGTAATCAAAGTCCCTACCCAAAACGGAGCATCAATACCGTACCGTAATGTCATTTTGTATCCTCCTATAAAGAAATTTCATCTCCTTCATTTTATCAAGTTTTTTGTCATCACAGAAGGAATATTCAAAATATTATTGATATTACCAAAAAGATACGGTATCATGAAAGAAAATGCATACACACGACATACTAACCGGTTAGTTAACAAATGATGCAAACGACAGAAGCAGTAGATTAAAAGACGGACACATATTTTTTACTAACACATAAAATTGTAACCGCTTTCTTTTAAAATTTTTATAGGTGGAGGAGAGAGGGGATCATGAACAAACGCCACTTTCCGTATTGGCCGAAACGGTTGAGCAAAACGCTGACCGTGCCGGAAACAACGATCGTCGATCATTTAGAAACGACAGCGAAGCGCTACCCTCAAAAAACTGCCATCCATTATTACGGTTCCTCTTACTCTTATAAACAATTATGGGAGCAAGTCAACGCGCTTGCCGGCTATCTGCAGCAAAAGCTTTCCGTTCAGCCAGGAGACCGAGTGCTTTTATACATGCAAAATTCCCCGCAGTTTATCATTTCCTACTACGCGATTTTACGAGCCGAAGCGATTGTCGTTCCGATTAACCCGATGAACACAACGGAAGAGCTTTCGTTTTATGTCAAAGATTGCGAAACAAAACTCGGCATTGTCGGGCAGGAGCTGTTCGCCAAAGCGGAGCCGCTATTATCTACAACCCCGCTCGAACATATCATCGTCGCCGCTTATTCGGATTATATTTCCGAATCTTCGCCGATTGCGCTTCCGGATGAAGTCGCATTGCCGCGGCAAACGTATGATCATGAACATGTTTACTACTGGACTGATTGTTTAGAAACAAATCTTGCGCCGAACCTATATCAAGGGCATGTCGATGATATTGCCGTGCTCCCGTATACATCGGGAACAACGGGAGTGCCAAAAGGATGCGTTCATTCGCATCGGACGGTCAACGCCAACATTGTCGGCGCCTATCATTGGGCGAACGTAACAAGCGATTCTGTTTGCCTCGTCACCTTGCCGCTCTTTCATGTGACGGGAATGGTCCACAGCATGCATCTTCCGATTTTTGCCGGATCGGCTATGGTAATGATGACGCGCTGGAATCGCGACAGCGCCGCGTATTTGATTGAAATGCATCGCTGTACGCATTGGGTAAATATAAGCACGATGCTCATTGACTTTTTGGCCAATCCATCATTATCAAAATATGATATTTCTTCTCTTGTTAGCATCGCTGGCGGGGGCGCACCGCTTCCGGAAGCGGTTGGAGAAAAATTGTTTAAGCTGACAGGAGTGAAATATATGGAAGGATACGGGCTTTCCGAAACGATTTCGCAGACGCATTTTAACCCGCCGGATCGCCCGAAATTGCAATGCTTGGGCATTCCATCGTTTGACGTGGACGCCCGCATCATTGACCCGGCGACGGGAAAAGAGCTTGGCGTCGGGGAAGTCGGCGAAATCGTCGTACACGGTCCGCAAGTGTTTAAAGGCTATTACCGCCGCGAAAAAGAAACAGAAGAAGCGTTTATTGAACTTGATGGAAAGCGGTTTTTCCGCACCGGTGATATCGGCCGCATGGATGAGGAAGGATATTTCTTCATCGTCGACCGCGTTAAACGAATGATCAATGCGTCCGGGTATAAAGTATGGCCGACGGAAGTCGAATCGCTTCTGTATAAACATCCGGCCGTCCAGCAAGCGTGCGTTGTCGGCGTTCCTGACCCGCGCCGCGGCGAGACGGTAAAGGCGTTTATCGTGCTTCAGGACGAATACGTCGGCAAAATCACAGAAGAAGAAATTATTGAATGGGCGAAAACACAGATGGCCGCCTATAAATATCCGCGCCTTGTCGAGTTTCGCTCGTCTTTGCCGATGACATCAAGCGGAAAATTGCTATGGCGGAAATTGCAGGAAGAAGAGTATCAAAAATTAGAAAAAGGGGCGAAAGCATGACAAAAGAAATGGTGGAAACCGTCTGCGGTCCGGTACCGGCGAGCGAGCTTGGCAAAACGCTGATCCATGAGCATTTTGTCTTTGGGTATCCCGGGTTTCAAGGCGATGTGACGCTCGGACCGCTCCGTTTTGAGGAAGTGCTTGAGGCGGGAATTGCCATCGCACAAAAAATGATGGCCCATGGCATTCAAACCGTTGTCGATCCGACGCCGAATGACTGCGGCCGCAATCCGGAATTGCTCCGTCGCATTTCCGAGGCAACCGGGCTGAACATCATCTGCGCGACCGGGTATTATTACGAAGGCGAAGGAGCAACGCCGTATTTTAAGTTTCGCCAGTTGCTCGGCACGGCAGAAGAAGAAATATATGACATGTTTATGGCAGAAATTACGAACGGCATTGCCGATACCGGCATTAAACCAGGCGTCATTAAACTGGCGTCAAGCAAAAACCGGATCACCGAATACGAAAAAATGTTTTTCCGCGCCGCAGCCCGCGTGCAGAAAGAAACAGGAATCGTGATTATCACCCATACGCAGGAAGGAACGATGGGGCCGGAACAAGCGGCTTACTTGCTCGAGCACGGAGCCGATCCGCAAAAAATCGTCATCGGCCATATGTGCGGCAACACCGATCCGGAATACCACAAAAAGACGCTGCAGTACGGAGTGTATATCGCTTTTGATCGCTTCGGCATTCAAGGCATGGTCGGCGCGCCGACGGATGAAGAGCGGATCCGCACGTTGCTCGTGCTGCTTCGCGAAGGCTTTGCCGATAAAATCATGCTCGCCCATGATACCGTCAATATTTGGCTCGGCCGTCCGCCGCAGCTGCCAGAGCCGTTTGCTGCGCTGATGAGCAATTGGCATGTTGAACATGTATTTCAAAATATTATTCCAGCTTTAACGAAAGAAGGAGTGACAGAGGAACAGCTAGAGCAAATGTTTGTGAAAAATCCTGCCGCATTGTTTGCGTAAGCGCCGATGAAAAGACCGTTTCCAAGAAGCGACGATCCGTTGCTTTTTGGGATGGTCTTTTTTTATTGCCACAAAAAAGATGAATATTTTTCCTCTTTCGTTAGAAAATAAAGGAAGACATTTGGAAAAAGGAGTGGGAGAGGTGCCGACAAAAGAAAAGCGACTTCTGCTCTTCTCATTCCTTGTGATCGCTTTGTTTGTATCGCCGTATTTTCTACTTGGCGAGGATGCGCATATGCGAGTCCACGATAATTTAGATTCGAACATTGCTTGGTACAAAGTTGTCACTAGGAGCGGGGAGCTGTTTGGCTCGGTCCATGCGGTCATCCCGCAAATCATTAACGGTCTGCCGCGCAACGCGTTCGGTACGGAGTTTAGCGGGATTGTTTGGCTTCATGCGCTGTTTCCCTCGATTTACGCCTATGGTTTAAGCCAGGTGATTACCCGTGTCTTTGCGTTTATCGGCATGTATTTGTTGTTGAAAAAGCATGTACTTCGCGATGAAAAATGGATGTGGATTCGCATCGGGGCGGCGCTTACGTTTGCCTTGACACCGTTTTGGCCATCGGGAATGTTGAGCACGCTTGGCATGCCGCTCGCGCTATGGGCGTTTCTTAATATCCGTAACGGCGAGCGCTCCTGGGTGAACTATGTCGTGCTTACACTATTGCCGTTTTATTCGAGCTTTGTGCTTGGCTTTTTCTTTTTCTTAAGCGCGATGGGCATATGGTGGTTTGCCGACGTTATCCGCGGAAAGGGATGGAACTGGCGGTTTTTCTTGGCGATTGTCTTTATGACGATTCTTTATTTGGCGATTGATTATCGTCTAGTTCATTCGCTGTTATTTTCCGATGAACCGACGAGCCGCGATGAATATTTCCACGCTCGTTTACCGCTTTGGCGGGTGATCCGCTTAATTTTCAAAAACTATATTCTCGGCCATACGCATGTGATGACGGTGCACGGGCTTGTCATTTTGCCAATCACGCTAGTCGCATTATATATCGTCTGGAAGAAGAAAATATGGCAGCAAGAAAAACTGTTTAACTTTTTGCATGTGCTCAATTTCGCGCTGTCCACATGGTATGCGTTTTGGTTTTATAAAGGTTGGGCACCGCTGACGGAACGCTTCGACTTGTTAGATAAATTTAATTTCGCCCGCTATCATTTTTTGCGGCCGATGGTTATTTACGTGTTGTTTGCCATTTCGCTCAAAATTTTATGGCAGCAAGGACAAGCGTGGAAAAAGCTATGTTTCGCCGCCATCGCCGCCCAGCTGGTGGTGCTAGCGGCGTTTAACGAGGAAATCGTCCATCGTCATAAACCGTCGTTTCGCGAGTTTTATGCAGAAAAGCAGTTTCGAGAGATTAAAGAGTATATTGGACGGCCTGTTCATACATACCGCGTCGCCAGCATTGGCATTCATCCGGCGATTGCGCAATATAACGGGTTTTACACGCTCGATACGTATAACAATTTTTATCCGCTCTCCTATAAACATCAGTTCCGCCAAATCATCGCCAACGAACTCGCAAAAAACAAAAAGCTACGCGAGTACTTCGATGAATGGGGCGGACGCTGCTATATTTTTGTCGATGAACTGGGCAAACATTATATGTTTAAAAAGAATTCCAAGCGAACGATTAAACATTTAGAGCTCAATACCGATGTGTTTTATCAAATGGGTGGCCGCTACATTTTCTCAGCATTGCCGATTGAAAACGCCAGACAAAATGAGTTGGCGCTCGAAAAAGTGTTTCACTCGAAAGAGTCGGCATGGAAGATTTATTTGTACAAGGTGATGCCATAAGGAGGGAGATCAAATGATTGAGCCGATGCTTACGATTGTCGTACCTTGTTATAACGAAGAGGAAGTATTGCCAGAAACGATCCGCCAGCTTCGCGCGCTGCGGGAGGCGCTTGTTGCGGAAAAGCTGATTTCCGCTGACAGCACGCTCCTTTTTGTCGATGATGGGAGCCGCGATGCGACATGGGACATCATTTACAAGGCAAGTTTGCGCTATCCGGAAGTAAAGGGGCTGAAACTGGCGCACAATGCGGGACATCAAAACGCGCTGCTGGCGGGAATGTTTGCCGCGAAAACGCGTTCGGACTGCATCGTTTCCATTGATGCCGATTTGCAGGATGATATTGCGGTCATTCGCGATTTTATCCAAAAATTCCAAGAAGGCTATGAAATTGTATATGGGGTGCGCAAGCGGCGCGATACCGATACGTTCTTTAAACGCCATACGGCGCAAGGCTTTTATAAATTAATGAAAGCGATGGGGGTCGAGCTCGTCTATAATCACGCCGATTACCGTTTAATGAGCCGGCGCGCGGTCGAAGCGCTCGAGCGGTTTGAAGAAGTGAACCTGTTTTTGCGCGGCATCGTCCCGCTGCTTGGTTTCCGTTCGACAACGGTGTACTATGATCGAAAAGAGCGGCTGGCCGGAACGACAAAGTATCCGCTGAAGAAAATGATTGCTTTTGCTCTTGATGGGATTACATCGTTCAGCATCACGCCGATCCGCATGATTTCGCTTCTCGGTTTTGTATCTTTTTTCGTCAGCGTAATATTTGGCATCTATTTTCTTGTTTTAAAATTTACCGGCCATACGCAAACAGGCTGGACGTCGCTGATCACCTCGATTTGGCTGCTTGGCGGCCTGCAGCTGATCGCCTTTGGTTTGATTGGCGAATATATTGGGAAGATTTATAAAGAAACGAAACGGCGGCCCCGCTATATCGTCGATTTAGACTTATTTAATCTGCCAATGCCGCATCGTTGGCACCAGCCTTCTTCGCTTCCTGAGGGGGCAGGAGTGCAGGAAATTCCGCATCATCGCCCATCCTAATATTTTGCTTGCAATATCGAAAAAGAAAGAGTAGACTGTTTGGTGAACAACCATATAGCAATGCGGGAGCTTGCGGAAGCAGGCTGAGAGTACGGCTATATTCCGCCGTTGACCGTTTGAACCTGTTTGGGTAATGCCAGCGCAGGGAAAGTGAGGATGGGGCCGCTTTATACACTTTGCTTGCGCGCAAAGTGTTTTTTATTTTCTCAAAAAAGGAGAGGATGGGAATGGTGAATAATCAAGAAGCGGCAAGTGTATTACAAAAGGTGAGACAAGCTAATCCACTTGTACATAACATCACCAATGTTGTCGTCACGAATTTTACCGCCAACGGCTTGCTGGCGCTTGGCGCCTCGCCGGTGATGGCGTACGCGAAAGAGGAAGTGGCCGATATGGCGAAAATCGCCGGGGCGCTTGTCTTAAATATCGGAACATTAAATCCAACAGAAGTAGAAGCGATGCTGATTGCCGGAAAAGCGGCAAACGAAGCCGGCGTTCCGGTTATTTTCGATCCGGTCGGCGCCGGGGCGACGCCATACCGCACGGAGACGGCGCGCCGCATTGCCGCTGCGGTCAAACTGTCCGTTATTCGCGGCAATGCGGCAGAAATTGCCAATGTCATTGGGGAAACGTGGGAGATTAAAGGAGTCGACGCCGGAGAAGGAAGTGGCGATGTCGTTGCCTTGGCGGAAAAAGCGGCGGCACAGCTAAAAACGGTTGTTGCGGTCACGGGAAAAGACGATGTTGTCACAGACGGCAAGACAACATACGTTATCCATAACGGACATCCGCTGCTCACGAAAGTAACGGGAACGGGCTGTTTATTGACCTCTGTGATCGGCGCTTTTGCCGCGGTGGAACAAGATGTGCTGAAAGCAGCGGCAGCCGCGCTTGTCAGCTATGGCGTCGCCGCCGAAATCGCGGCGGGTGAAGCGGGGGAACAAGGACCTGGCAGCTTCCAAATCGCCTTTTTAAACGCGCTTTCCCGCATCGGAGCGGAAGAGATTGGCCGATACGGCCGCATCGAACAAAAAGGATAAAGAGGGGAGAACATGATGGTATATAAAGCTTTGACGATTGCTGGTTCTGACAGCGGTGGTGGCGCCGGAATTCAGGCCGATTTAAAAACATTTCAAGAATTAGGTGTATTTGGCATGTCTGCGCTCACCGCAGTAACGGCGCAAAATACGCTTGGGGTGCAAGGGGTGTACCCGCTGCCACCGGAAGCGGTCGCACAACAAATTGAATCCGTCGGAACTGATTTAGGAGCGGATGCAGTAAAAACGGGGATGTTGTTTAGTGCAGAAATTATTGAAGCGGTTGCTGCAAAAGTGAAGCAATTCGGGTGGGACCGTCTCGTCGTCGACCCGGTCATGATCGCTAAAGGCGGCGCACCATTGTTGCAAGAAGCGGCGGTAAGCGCATTAAAAACGCATTTGCTTCCGCTAGCGATGGTGGTTACCCCGAACATTCCGGAAGCAGAAGCATTAACCGGTCTTACGATTCGAACGATGGATGACCGCAAGGAAGCAGCGAAACGTCTGCATGAACTAGGAGTGAAGTATGTTGTGATTAAAGGCGGCCATGACGATGATGGGGAAGAAACGGTCGATGTATTATATGACGGCAGGGAATTTTTCTATTTCACAAGCAAACGCATCGAAACAAAACATACGCACGGAACAGGATGTACGTTTGCAGCAGCGATAACAGCAGAGCTCGCAAAAGGAAAAACGGTACAGGAAGCAGTGCAGACGGCGAAATTGTTTATTCAAGCGGCAATTGAGCATGAATTAGGAATCGGTCATGGTCACGGCCCGACGAACCATTGGGCGTACCGGGAAAAAACGGCGCGGTAGGTGAGCAGAATGGCGCGAATAGCAAGCGACACAATGAGGGAACAACTAAAAGTATATTTTATCATGGGAAGCGTAAACTGCACAAAAGCGCCGGCAGAAGTATTGGCAGAGGCGGTTGCGGGCGGCGTTACGCTCTTTCAGTTCCGCGAGAAAGGGAGCGGCGCGCTAGTTGGCGAACAAAAATATGAGCTCGCCAAGCAATTGCAGCACATTTGCCAAGCGCATGGCATTCCGTTTATCGTCAATGACGATGTCGAATTGGCCCTTGCTCTTGACGCCGATGGAGTGCATATCGGGCAGGAAGATGAAGACGCGCGTATCGTCCGCGAAAAAATTGGCGATAAAATTCTCGGAGTGTCCGCACATAGTTTGCAAGAAGCACAAGCGGCGGTTGCGGCTGGCGCCGATTATATCGGCGTCGGTCCCATCTATCCGACGAAATCGAAAGAAGATGCGAAAAAAGCGCAAGGTCCGGAGATCATTCGTTTGCTCCGCGACGAAGGAATCGATATTCCGCTGGTCGCAATTGGGGGTATTACGGCGGACAATGCCGGTGAGGTCATTGCGGCAGGGGCGGATGGTGTTTCCGTGATCAGCGCCATCGCTTCTGCCCCGTCACCGGCGGTGGCCGCGAGACAGCTGGTTCAGGCGGTGCAATCAAGCAAAAAAGGTGCCCAAGAGTAAGGGCACCTTTTTGCTTGCCTAAGAAACTGCTTGTTTTCTTTTTGGCAAACGCAGCTCTAAAAGCGGGCGCGTAATTTGTACGATCGGCTTGCTTCCAAGAAGGAGAACAATGAGAACCGACAATCCTAACAGCAGCGGGTAGCCGTGAACGCTCATGATAAAATCCGGAAACTTTGTCTCGTGCAAATATTTTAAAATAAACCCGTGCAAAACATAAACATAAAACGTTCTTGTCCCGAACACGGAAAACGAATAGCGCTGGTTTGGGATTAGAGCGAGAAAACTGATCATCATCAGCGTGCTTGCCCCATAAATCATGAGACGTCTAACAACGCCAACCTTTTCTGGAACGCCAAGCGTATCATACGATTTAGAGCCATACAGCCATTCCTGGGGCAAATCCGGAAAACCGTAATGAATCAGAACGAACATGGTAATGAGCGCAGCAATGGAAAATAAGCGGCTCCGCCGTGTAAATAAGCGCTCAATTTCGCTTTTTTCAAGAAAAAATCCTAGTAAAAAGAACGGGAAAAACGTAAACGTACGCGATAGGCTCAGCCATTTTTCCGCATCAAGCATCCCGGCTCCGACCCCCAAAAGAAGGGCGAGTGACAGCGATATCGATTTTGGTATTTTGGCAAATACCCATAACAGCAAGTTCCAGCTGAACAAGCTGATTAAAAACCATAAACCCCAGTGAGGGGTTAATAAATCAAATTCGAGCGAATCTTCTTCATATAAGAAGAAATAATAAATAGAGTAAAGCAGTTGAAAAATAAGATAGGGAACAAGCAGCTTTTTTGTAATTTTTTTAAAATATCCTTGTTGATGGAACTTTTTCGCAAAATAGCCGGAAATAAAGATGAATGCAGGCATATGGAAAAAGAAAATCCAAACGTATAAGCTATGCACCCATAGCACATTGTCGATATATGGGCGGAGAAAGTGGCCGAACACGACGAGGAGCATCAATACGCATTTCGCGTTATCGAAATAATAATCCCGCTCACTCATAGTGCCTTCCTCCTTTCTTACTATACACCAATTCGAATCATACTCCTTCTTTTTTGGGGGGTCAATAGGTTATTATTTCTTGGAAAGGTGTGACAGATGCATGATCGATAAGGAAGAACGGGAAACTACCGACATGACCCAGCTTTTACAAATCATCAACGCGAAAGGGGACGAAGGGGAGCTAGAGCAAATTGTCCATCCTGTATGCAATGACGAATTATTTTGGAAAAGTTTGCGTGCATTAGCAGAGGATAGCGCCAAAACGGATGAAGAAGGGAGAGGACATTCGTAATGGAAGTGGTGCGTGCAAAACAAATTGCGGAGTCAGGAAAAATCGTGCCAGTCACATTCGAAGGACAGCAAGTAATGATTCAACACGTGGATGAAAAACGGGAAATGGCGCGTATTTATCTCAAGAACAAACCGGAGGAAGAAATGGAAGTACCGGTTCGCCTCTTGCAGGAAGAATAGTCGTACATGCGGATGGCACGTTTCTCGTTTGTATGATATAATGAAAAAAAATGACTCAACATATGGAGTGAATCAAATGAATATCGGATTTGGCGAAATTGCCCTTATCGTTTTCTTCGCGTTGTTAATTTTTGGACCGAAAAAACTGCCGGAGTTGGGACAAGCGGCGGGAAAAACGCTACGTGAGTTTAAAAACGCGACAAAAGGAATCATCGACGACGAAGAGCACAAAGTACAAAAATAAGGACTTGGCGCTGCATGCCAAGTCCTTATTTTTGTTCTAAATCGCACTCATGCAATGGAATGACTTTTGTTTTTTTCACGAACTTATAGCCAAGCCAGACGATAAGGAAAAGAGGTAACCCGATATAGGAAACAAGCACTCCATACCAGTCGATCGTCCCGCCTATAAACGCTGGGTAGTTTTGTCCTAAAACGATAATGGAGCAAAGAACAAAGGCAAAGATCGGACCGAACGGAAACCATTTCGCTTTATACGGTAAATCCTCAAGACTTTTCCCTTGTGCCACATATGCTTTACGGAAGCGGTAATGGCTGATGGCGATGCCAAGCCAAGCGATAAACCCCGACATGCCGGAAGCGTTAAGCAGCCATGTATAAACCACTCCATCGCCAAAGAGAGAGGCCAAAAAGGCAAGCGTTCCTAGCGACGAAGTAACAATTAGGGCATTTACTGGAACCCCGCGTCGATCGAGTTTCGCTAAAAATTTCGGCGCCTTTCCTTCGCGGGCCAAGTCCCAAAGCATGCGGGTCGATGCGTACATGCCGGAGTTGCCCGCCGATAATACGGCAGTTAAAATGACTGCGTTCATGACAGAGGCGGCAAAGGCAATTCCTGCTCTGTCGAACACAAGCGTAAACGGGCTCACCGATACATCGCTGTTGGCAAGCTTATCATCTGTATAAGGGATTAACAAACCGATGGCCAAAATCGCCAGCACATAAAACAGCAAAATGCGCCAAAATACCTGGCGAATAGCACGGGGAATGCTTTCTTTAGGATTTTCCGTTTCGCCAGCAGCGACGCCTAACAATTCTGTTCCCTGGAAGGAAAATCCCGCCGCCATAAAGATTCCTAGCATTGCCATAAAACCGCCGTGAAACGGTGCATCTTCGATGGTAAAGTTTTTAAAGCCAATAGCTTCGCCGCCCATGATGCCAAAGATCATGAGGAAGCTGACAATTAAAAAGATGATTACCGTTACCACTTTAATGATGGAAAACCAATATTCCGCTTCGCCAAACCCTTTGACGGATAAATAATTTAATAAAAACATAATCGCCAAACAAATCGCGCTCCATAAAAGCGATGGGCTGTTTGGAAACCAAAATTTCATAATCATCGTCACCGCGGAAAGTTCCGCCGCAATCGTAATCGCCCAGTTATACCAATAATTCCAGCCTAACGCAAACCCTAGCGCCGGATCAACGAATTTCGTCGCATACGTGCTGAAGGATCCGGAAACGGGCATATAGGCAGCCATTTCGGCAAGGCTTGTCATTAAAAAATACACCATAATGCCGATTGCGATATAAGCTGCAAGTGCTCCACCTGGCCCCGCGGTATGCACCGCTCCGCCGCTGGCTAAAAAGAGCCCTGTACCGATCGTGCCGCCAAGGGAGATCATTGTTAAATGGCGTGTTTTTAATTTTCGTTTTAGCCCACTTTCCGAATGCGAAACAGCTAACGAGTCAGCTGTTGGTTTTGTTAGTGTTTCCATCGTTGAACCACTCCTTTTTGTTGACAAAATTAATAACTTTTACAAAACTAGGATCCTAATAAATAAAAAAGCCGTCGAAGGAGATTCGACGGCAGTATGACTTGGTGACTGCATCCATCAAACTCTCCCACGAAGATAGCGCTCCATACGTGCACCATTCGTGCACGTATGACAGTGTTGCCCCTATTCGGCGACAACCCCAGCCTAAACATCCAGAGAAATGTTCAGGCTTCGGCAGCTTTTCCTTTCCGGTAAAGTCTTTGACGTGCTCTGCGTCTCGTTTACCGTACTCATAAAAGCTGCGACCTCTACTTCGATGGTCGAATGAGCGGCCTTATTCTATTATGCTAATATATTAATACATTATTTCAATTATAGCAACAAAAAAGAGACAAGTATTGATAGATGCTGCCATATAATAGCGGTATCGAAGTTTTTCTAGCGCGCCGGTTTGGTGGTAAGCGAGCCGAAAAACGATAGGGTGATCTCCGATGTTAAAAAAAATAATGACCACTATTATTGGCAGTATTTTTTTGGCTATCGGCATCAATGTATTTTTAGTTCCCCATCATTTACTCGATGGGGGCATTATTGGAATCGGCTTAATCGTGAAATACGTTTGGCGTGTAAAAGTGGGACTGGCCATCATTTTATTAAGCATTCCCCTTTATATTATAGCTTGGTTTTACTATCGCCCGTTTTTTTATAACAGCCTGCACGGTTTATTGCTTTCTTCCTTGATGATTGATATGTTTTCTGTGCTCCGCGGCGTTATTATGCTCGATCCGATTCCTAGCTCTATCATTGGCGGTGTTTTGGTCGGTTTAGGAATTGGTATAATGTTGCGGGAAGAGACGAGCACGGGAGGAACGGATTTATTAGCGCAGTTTATTGCGAGAATGACCAATTGGAATGTGGGAATTATTATTTTTCTGATCGATGCGCTGATTATTACGATTGGCAGCTTTATCATTGATTCGACTTCCTTTTTTTATTCGCTCATTGTCGTCACCGTAGTAGGGGCGGTGACCACGGTGCTCACACAGACGAAGGGATGGAGAAATTACGTGATGTAACAGTCTCCATCCATCTGGCTAGCTCGAGCGTCTAGCTAATTCCAGCGCGCGATAAACGTTAATCAAGCCATATCCGTAATACGGATCTTTGCCGCTGTCACCAAGATCGGTAGCGGTGTCGATAATAATTTGCTTCACCTCATCGTTCGACAAGCGCGGATTTAAAGAACGGATGAGACCGGCTAATGCCGTGACGTGGGGAGCGGCCATCGATGTTCCAGACAGCGCCGCGTATCGATGTTGCGTAAATGTGCTGGCAATATTAGTTCCTGGTGCGACTACATCCAAATAATTACCATAATTGGAATACGGGGCAAAGGAAAGATCCTGATTTACCGCGCCGACGCTGATCACTTCCGGATAGGCAGCGGGAAAGCTTGGCTGAGAAGTGCTGTCGTTTCCTAAAGCGGCAACAAGTACGACATCGCGATCATAGGCGTAACGAATCGCTTCTTCCAATACGGCAGAAGGCTGATAGTTGCCGAGGCTTAAATTGATCACTTTTGCCCCATGATCGACTGCCCAACGGATTCCTTTTGCTACGTCAAAACTAGTGCCATATCCATCTGCGTTTAATGCTTTAATAGGCATAATTGGATTGAACCACGTGATGCCGGCAACGCCTTCATGGTTGTTTGGCTGCGACGCAATAATGCCTGCCACGTGTGTGCCGTGGCCGTTTTCATCTTCCGGAACGTTATTCTCGGTAAAAACGTTATAACCCTTTTGCAGGCGATGGACAAGATCTGGATGATCCAAATCTACCCCGCTGTCGATAACGGCAATGGTAACGCCTTTTTTTCCACGCGACAGCGTCCAGCCTGCTTCGGTGTTAATTGCCGGCAAATTCCATTGATAACGTGAATATAATAAATCATTTGGAATTTCGTTTTGCAAATAAATATAGTTTGGTTCGCTATAGGAAACAGTTGGGATTGATTCAAAATAACGATGTAATTCATGGTATGTTTTGCTGTTAGAGCGAAAGATAAAAAAGTGATCAAACTGGTTGATCAATTTTCCGTCGATTGCCCGTTCTATTCGTTGGATCTCTTGTGCTGTAGGAAGTTTTCGAAACCGAACCGTAATTTCATGGTTAAAATAATGGCTTTTGTCACGGCCGTTATGATCGATTTTTATAATTTTCGGATGACGATTTAACTGATTTTTGATTTTTTCCCCCATTGCTAAACTGTCCAATGTTACGACAGTCGGATGGGAACGAGGAGTGGTTGCCTCATAAGGGGCCGGTTTCGGTTTTAGCTGATTCGTTTCTTCATGATGGACTGTCGGACGATATGTCGACACGATTGCTGCAATCATAATAAAAAGAATGACAACTCCAGCGGCGATGGCGAAAAGAGTCTGTTTATTCATCGATATGTCACCTCACTAGTTATAGGGTGAACCAACAGAAAAAAATTATGAAAAAATGGGATTCTTACCTTGACGGTTGAATCCCATGGAAGCAGTTATCGTACGTTACTTGTTTGTAGCGCTTGCTGTGCTGCCTGCATATCTACACGAAGCTGTTCTTGCACGTTTTCTGGATGATAATATCCTTTGTTAATCATATATTGGCTGATTTGTTCATGAAGCACAATGGCGTCGTTTAAGTGCTGTTTCAGCGTGTTGCGAACTTCCGGTGTTGCCGCTTCGGCAATCGCCATAGCATAACTTTTAATGGCATTTTTTGCGCCGATTAAAAAGTCTGTCGCAATCACTTGATCGTTAAAAACGTTTGTTTGTGTCGTTGGGCTTTGCATCGTGTTTCACCTCGTTTCATTTTAAGATAAAAGGTTTTGTAAGTCGCGGATTTGTTGTTGTGTTTTTTGAATATCTTGTTGGATTAGCGATTTGAGCTGTGGATCCGATACCATTCCTTGCATGGCAGTATTTTTGGCAAGGCAGACGTTTTTGAATGCAAGCAGCTCATGAAGCTCTAACGTTTCATGAGTTCCCATTGCTTTCATATGTTTTCACCACCTTCCGTGACAAAGTATGCACGGTAAGGGAATTCATATAAATGGGAAATATTATAAAAAAGCTGGCCCCATAAAACGGGAGCCAGCTTGTTAATTCATCATTCGCACAAGTTTTTTCGTCAACAATAATAAAATAAGTCCTAATCCGATGGTCACGCCGCTAATTAAGCTGAAAATTTCCAAATAACCTAATGATTGGGTAAACGCCGCTAATTGACCAGCCAACAATTGCGCGACACCAGTTCCCGCTAGCCATACGCCCATTAGCACCGATGCAAGTCGAACAGGTGCAAGTTTACTTACCATCGACAATCCAACTGGTGATAAGCAAAGTTCACCGAGCGTGTGAAGGAAATAAGTGAAAATGATGAATAATAAATTCGCTTTTTCGACGATATGTTGTTCATCGCTTCCTGTTTGTAATACAGCTGGAATTAATACGGCAAATCCAAGACCAAGTAAAATCATGCCAAGACCCATTTTTGCTGGAATTGGCAAGTCACCGCGCTTTGAATTCGAAAGTTTAATCCAGATTTGTGAAACAATCGGTGCCAACACGATGATAAAGAATGGGTTTAATGATTGGAACCAAGAAGTAGGCATCGTCCAGCCGCCGATCGATTTATCTACAAATTTGTCTGTATATAGTGTTAAAGAACTTCCAGCTTGTTCAAATCCAGCCCAGAAGAAAATAACGAAGCACGTTAAAATAAAAATAACAGCAACGTTTTGTTTTTCTTGTTTTGTTAAAGGAGCTTTTGTTTTTGTTTCCTTGTTTGTTTTCTTTGGTGCGCCGACAGGTTTTTTACCAATATCTCCTAAATAACGATTTCCAAATAGATTGAAAATTAATTGTCCAATAATCATACCGATCGCAGCAGCTAAAAATCCGTATTTAAATCCGTAATGGATGACACCATTGATGTTCGTTGCAAAATATTCTTCCGCTAAAAATCCGCATACGAGTGGCGAAAATAATGCCCCTAAGTTAATTCCCATATAGAAAATGGTGAATGCAGCGTCTTTCCGTTTATCGTTTGGAGCATAAAGTTCCCCGACAAGTGTTGAAATATTTGGTTTAAAGAAACCATTACCGATAATTAATAAAATTAATCCGATATATAACCCTGTTTGATTGTTGACGGCAAATAGCACGATATTACCGAGCGCCATCGTAATACCGCCAATCGTAATCGCCAATCTTCTCCCTAAAAATCGGTCAGACAAATAACCGCCAAAAAGTGGAGTGAAATAAACAGCGCCAGTAAAAATTCCATAAACCGTCATTGCGACGCTTGGTTTTATTCCTAATCCGCCGCTGACAAGTTCTGCCGTTAAATAAAGAACAAGAATTGCCCTCATTCCATAATAGCTAAATCGTTCCCAAAGCTCTGTAAAGAATAATAAATAAAGTCCAGGTGGATGCTTCATTTTTGTGCGCTGATTTTGCACCGTCTGTGTTTCCGGTAATGCACTCATTATATTTCCTCCTTAGTTAATATAATGGCTTTGTTAATACATTGTTAATTTTAATTTACAAAATATTTATATGTCAATAAAATTATATATAAATAGATAATTCTAAATTTTTAATAAGGTTTAACCACTATTTTACACATAAAAATTAAATAAAATATTTTTATTAGAATAATTTTTTGTGTTATTTTAATAAAATTTGAAAAATTGTATATGTTAATAAAGTTTCATAGTAGGCAGTTTTTAATAGACGTGAGGGTTTACGTTTCTTTTATGGATAATTTCCATATAGAGGGGGTACACTATGCGTGCTGCATATTCTTGATGGACGGTGAGAAGGAATGCGTAAAACATATATCAGCGTTATCATTTTCCTTATATTGTTAATTGGCGGAAGATTTTTTTTCAACACCAATGTCAAATACGCATTCTTACCTGAGAAAGACGATGTAGTGAAGTATGAAGTGAATAATCAAACGGGCACGGATATTTGGGGAAAATGGATTAGCAGGGAAACAGGAAGAATGGAAAAATTATCTGTAGATGGTACAGAAAGGTCTGTTTCTGCTAAAGACGGTGCTATTGTTGTTGATAAACAGCTTCTTCAATTAGGGCGAGAAGTGTTTTATAAAGAAACATTTGGCAATGAAGTGTTTTTAACCGATATTATGGGGCTTGTGAACGGACCGTTAACGATGACAAATATCGCCAAGGCGATTATTGCTTTAAAAGGGAAGGGGACGACAAATTTACAGGTTGAGCTGGCAGAAGATATTACAATTGGCGATCGAACATACAAAAAAGGGGAAAAAGTTGACACAGGCATCGATGTCCCTAAAGGATCCTATTTGCCGTTAGGAATGCCGGTTGTTTGGGATCACGGTAAGCTTCGCGTTGGCATTAGTTGCGCTGCTTGTCACGCGACGGTTGATCCGAAAACGAAAAAAGTGGTGGAAGGAGCACCTAACAATGATTTAAATGCTGGATTGCTCATGGCGTTAGCAACCAATTCAGCCGCTTATTTTACACATGCGGACATAAAATCGCTCAAAAGCTATATACGTTCTCTTGACCGGGCAGTGTTGGATTCAAAAGGGCGGAAATCATCGCTTCCTGATCCGCAATTGCTCGAAAAAGAGGTAGACCGTATTTTCGCAAGTTGGCCGCGAGGAAATTTCGATTCTACTATCGATATGAAGGCAAATCCATCACAAATACCGGATTCATTTACATTAGGAGATCATCCATATGGATGGAGCGGATTCGCAGCAGCTGGACCGTTCCGTGGGCTTTCTACGTTTAGCAATAACGTTCACGCACAAAACGCTGATTCTCTTGCGCAATCGGAAATTAGCGAAGCGTTATTTGGAGTGGATAAAGAAGTATATATTGGAACGATACTGCAAAATGCCGCTAACCCCAAATTTCGCTATAAGCCGAATATGAACGAAAAACCATCTGAGTTTTTTGCAAAGGTAGATCCGACCCCTGGTGTTGTCGGTGTCAACAAACTCGTTGCTCCACCGCAATTTCCAAAAGTATCGCTCGTTGCACCGGACGGGTTAGTTGTTAGTGAACCTGGATATCGATTTAATGAACAAAATAATGCTGTAGCTGCTTGGCAGAACACGATTAATCCGCCATCCATAAGCACAAAAATGGATACAGAGCAAATAGAAAGGGGGCGTGACGTATTTATTAGAGCTGGATGTATACGTTGTCATGCGGGGGCATATTTAACCAATAATCGCGTTGTTTCGGCGAAGGTTGTTGGAACCGAGCCATCGCGGGCACAAGCATTGAAGAAAACAGAAAAAGTATTTGGTGAAGCGCTTTTCTATGCTCCGGATACACCTGTCCCAGTTCCAAAAAACGCTAAAGTATTAAAAGTACCGACAGAACAGTTGGATAAAGAACAAATACGTTTAGCGTTTGCCCATGGCAATTCTCCAGGGGGGTATAAAGTGCCTAGCTTAATCGGTCTTTCTTGGAGCGCTCCTTATCTCCATGATGGGGGAGTTGCGGTCGGACCGAACGGGGAGCTCGGTTTAACGGGAACGCTGGGAAAAGGGATTGTGCCCGATGCGCGCAATAGTCTTCGCGCGTTGATGGACCGAACACTAAGGCAGCAAGTGATCCGTGCGAACGCTTCTGATCCGCAACTCCGTGCTGTGCATGTTAGCGGTGATGGTCATCGCTATTGGATTGATCCACAGGCGGGCTTTACGAAAGAAGAACAAGAAGCAGTGATCGATTATTTACTTTCCCTTACCTATCCGTAATCGATTGGGAGTAGTTCACTTGCAAAAAGATATCCTCCTCTGTCCACACTAACGGATAGGGGAGGGAGCTACATGAACGAAACGTGTTTTTATTGCCAATGTGAATGCGATGATCAAGTTCATTATGTATCGTTTTATGTTTCAGACGAAGAACATGAAAAAGCGTTATGTCCAGAATGTTATCAAGAGTGGCTCCATGGCATAAAAGGATAGAAACACAAAACCGCACCTTACGACGATACAGGTGCGGTTTTTTTCGTAAGCGGCGGAGTTGCGATCGTCTCGTGAAGATTGCTTTTTTCGTCATAAGAACGGTAAACAATAGGAGCGGTGTTAGGGGAAGAAATAGATATAAATAAAATATGTTCATCGTTTTCCTTCGGTTTTTTTGTTTCCATTGTTAAGACTGCGTTATCTAAATGAAGTGAATAAAATCGATAAGTTAGACCAAGCCATGTTTTTTCGGATATCGAAGTGTCGGGATGCTTCCGAATCAGTTCGGCGATATCGGAAAAGGAATGTTTCTCCCACTGCAGCCGGTCTATTAGCGCATTCGTCGTCTGTTTCATCCATTTTTTCCATGACTCGAACATTGCTCTCACCTTTTTTATTTAAGTATGCCCCTGTTCCTAACTTGTTTATGCGGGCAGCCTGATGGAAAAAGAAGTCAATTGTTCATCCGAGGTACATGTTATTTGTCCACCGTGATCTTCAATGATTTTTTTGCAAATGTAAAGTCCAATCCCTGTTCCTAATTTTTTCGTTGTAAAAAACGGTTCGAAAATCGTTTGGACCAATTCTTCCGGAATCGCCGGACCGTTGTTGGCGATTTTAATATAAACGGACTCGTCTTGACGGTAGGCGTCGATATAAATGCAACGGGGCTTGTCTTTTTCTTTCACCGCTTCAATGGAATTTAACAAAATGTTGATGAACACTTGGCGAAGCTGATCTTTATAGGCAAATATATGTAACGATTGGTCAATGGACATTGAGATTTTCACATCCCCATCTACAATGCTTGCGTACAAAAATTCAATGATTTCCTCGAATAGCTGCAAAAGCGAAAAAGTTTCTTTTTCGCTTTCCACTATTTCTTTTCTAGAAGCATGAAGAAATTGGGAAATACGAAACTTAAGCTGCTGCAGTTCATGGTCAATAATATCAAGATACGGCAAATTCGGGTGTTCGAATTTTAATAATTGAACAAATCCCATAATGGCTGTCAGCGGATTACGAAATTCGTGCACGAAGCTCGATGACATTTGCCCAAGCAACGTTAAGCGATCTTTATGGGATTGGGTGATAAACAAGTTTTTCTCCCGCAATTCCGCTTCTTTTAGCTCGTTGTATTTCGTAACGGCGTAAAATAAAAATTGATCAAACACGCAATTGATTTCATCGATCAGCGGGAGCAATTCTTCGATCGGCAATGTTGACTGAAGCGCATACTTTACCACTAATCTTCGCCCGAGATTTGTATTGTAAACAAACTCGCCGATGCTCATCTTTGTTTCTGCCCGTTCTTTCGCGATTTTGTAAGCAAGCTGCTCGATGTTTTCCCGATTGGATGCCGAGTGAAGCAGTGTGTCTTTGACGAGCTGAAACATCGCTATTCCGTTATGCATGACGTGATCGATATATTTATCGTTAT
This sequence comes from Parageobacillus genomosp. 1, assembly GCF_000632515.1. Taxonomy (GTDB): domain Bacteria; phylum Bacillota; class Bacilli; order Bacillales; family Anoxybacillaceae; genus Saccharococcus. The sequence continues at coordinate 1,961,213 of NZ_CM002692.1, read as the reverse complement.
CAGCGATATACATATGGCTTCGCCAGTAAGAAAGAAAGTCGGAAAAGTGCTCATCTAAATGCGCGATTAATTTTTGCACCGCGGACGTCAAACGATGTCACCTCGTTTTTATCAATTTACTTTTTATTATAAAGGGGAATGTGCAAGTAGAATAGATGGAAAATGGAAATGATATCAATTCATTGATCACTGAATGTGAACAATTTTTCACAAATTCTTCACAATATTCGTTTATAATGGACTTGTTAATGAAAGGAGGGGACGAGGTGAGGAAAGCGCGCCTATTTCTTCTTATATTGGGGCTGTTCTTGGTGTATGGATGTGAAAAAGCAACATTTCCGGCGGTTCCAAAGCGGCCGCAAATATTAATTAGCGTCAATGTGAGCGATGAAAGTGTCGAATTTTTCGATGCGAAAACAGGGTCGGCCCTGGCGGAATGGAAGGTGAAAAAACCGATTCAAGGCGCCGCGCTGCTTCGCGATCAGCGAACATTGCTGCTATATGGCAATGAGCTAGATCGTGTTTACCTGTATGATACCAAGACCGGAAAGGCAACACAGGAATGGCAAACGGGAAAAGGAATTGTTCATGCGCTCGTATCGAATAAAGGGGATGCTGTTTTTTTGGCGGACGATCGGCAAAACGCCATCCGTATCTTTAAGGAAAATGGACAGGAGGCTGGGAAAATCGCAGTAGGCGACAAGCCGCTGACTTTATTGCAAAACGATGCAGGGACGCTTCTGTATGTCATTGACTTTCGCAACACAAAAGCGTATATCGTTCAAGTCGACAAACGGCGGGTAGTTCGGACGTTTTCTGTTCCGAAATTTGCCGTTGGCGGCTTGCTACGTGAGAAAGAAGGGGAATTATGGATTGGAGGCCACGGAAGCGGCAACACCGTGGAAACGAATATTCATATTTACTCGGCTAGCACAGGAGCGTTGGTCAAAACGGTAAAAGCGCCCGTGATGCCTGTAAGTTTTGCGGAAACAAGAGAAGGAATTTATGCTTTAAGCCATGGCTCAAGTACGCTACGGAAATGGGATGATTCAGGAAAATTGGAATCATCGGTCATCGTAGGGGCGAATCCGTTTACCATGATTGGGGCAAATGAACGGCTATATATTGCTAGTTATGATAGTGATGAAATATATGTTGTGGACGAGCGTACGATGAAAATAATCGCTCGATGGAAAACAAGGAAAGGTCCGTTTCAATTGTTGATGGCGGAAGGAGAATGACAGTGGAGAAGAAAACAGTATTAATTGTAGATGACGAGGAAGATATGCGTTTTTTAGTCAGGATGTATTTAGAAAACGCCGGCTTTTCTTGTTTGGAAGCCGAAGATGGAGACCGGGCGCTGGAAGTGTTGGAAGATGTGAAAGTAGATGCCGTTTTAATTGACATTATGATGCCGAAAATGGATGGGTTTGCCTTATGCGAACGAATTCGCCAGCAATCGGACGTTCCTATTTTGTTTTTAACGGCAAGGGGAGAAGAATGGGATAAAGTAAGAGGTTTGAAGCTTGGCGGCGACGATTACATTGTGAAGCCGTTTAGTCCGGGAGAATTGATCGCTCGCATTGAAGCGGTGATGCGCCGTTCCTATCACGCCGGCAATAGCGGCCTTTCGTTTGGCTCGCTTATGATTGATGAAAGAGGAAGAAAAGTAACGGTAGATGGGGAGCCAGTGATTCTTACTTTAAAGGAATTCGACCTGCTTTTGTTTTTGGCAAAACATCACGGACAAGTATTTAGCCGCGAAGAGCTGCTCGCAAAAGTATGGGGATATGATTATACGGGAAATGCGCGAACGGTTGATACCCATATTAAAACGTTGCGCATGAAGCTAAAGCAGGCGAGCGATTTCATTCATACAGTCTGGGGAATTGGATATAAATTTGAGGTGTCGTAAATGCGGCGAAACACGCTGACATTAGAGCAAAAAATATGGTTGATGATTAGCCTTGGCGTTATTTTGACCGTATCGTTTTCCTCTTTTTTATTAGATTATTTCTATCAAAAACTATACGTAGATAAAGTAGAACAGACGCTGCTCCAAGAAGGAAGATGGTTGGCATCCGATTATCGCGGCGGTGCGGTTAGCGAAACATTCCGCAAACAAATTGAATGGTATGATAAAAAATCAACGGCCGAAGTGATGCTAGTGAACAACCCACGCGAATTAAGCGCTTGCCTGCCGTTTGATATTAACTATCAATCGTTGATTAGCGGAAAGGATCGCGCAAAGTTATTGAACGGCGAGACGGTGACAAAGATCGGCTACGAAAAGCGATTTCACCGCAAAATTATGGGAGTGATTGTTCCGCTTTTAGATGGCTATCGCCTGCAAGGGGTGATTTACCTTTACATCCCGCTTGCAAGCATTCAAGAGTTAACGAAAGATGTCGCGATGATTTGGCTTCCGCTCGCAGCATTGTTTGTCTTTGTTCTTCTTTTCGCTGGAAAGCGGCTCGTCCGCCATATAACCGGTCCGCTAAAGGAGATGGAAGAGGTTGCTTATCATATGTCGCAAGGAAACTATGAAGCGCAAATTCCGGTGCGGACGAACGATGAAATAGGCAGACTGGCGAAAGCGTTCAATGTCATGGCGAAAGCAATTGCGGAAGAAGATATGCGAAAGCGCGAGTTTTTAGCAAACGTTTCCCATGAATTGCGGACGCCATTAAGCTATGTGAAAGGATATAGCGAAGCGGTATTGCAAGGATTAGTGAAGACGAAGGAAGAGGAAAGAAAGTATGTGCAGCTGATTCATCGGGAAGCGGGCCGAATGGAGAGGCTTGTCCGTGATTTGCTTGATTTGGCGCAATTAGAAGGTAATAGTGTGCCACTAAAAAAAACACCGCTTGTATTTGCGCAAGTGATCGAAGATACGGCCGTAAAATACGAACCGTTTTTACAAAAAAAACAAATTACTCTTAACATGGAATTAGATCACGACATTATTTTGGAAGGGGATGCCGACCGGCTTGAACAAGTCGTGCAAAACCTTTTAGATAATGCTGTTCGTTATACCCCAACCGCCGGAAAGATCGATATACAATTGAAAAAAGTTGGCACTACGAGTTGTCAGCTTATCATTCGTGATTCAGGAAAAGGAGTTCCAAAAGAAAAGCTGCCGCTTCTTGGACAACGCTTTTTCCGTGTCGATCAGGCACGTACGAGAAAGGAAGGCGGTACAGGATTAGGTTTGGCGATTGTCAAACAAATTATTTCCCTTCACGATGGAACGATTTCGTTTTTCAGTGAAGAAGGGAAAGGAATGGAAGTGGTGGTTCAGCTTCCGATATACGCCGAGTAACCATCATTGAAAGAAAATCCAAATAACCTTATAATCATATAAGAATAATTTCAATAAAGGTTGGGGACTTGTGATGAAACGATACAACTCTATTTTAGACTTAATCGGCAATACGCCAATTGTCAAATTAAACCGCATTCCTGATCCGCATGGTGCGGATGTGTATATGAAACTAGAATCGTTTAACCCGGGAGGAAGCGTGAAAGACCGGGCAGCGTTTGAAATGATTCGGCGCGCGGAGCAAGAAGGAAAGATTGTGCCGGGGAAAAGCACGATTATCGAACCGACTTCAGGCAATACCGGAATCGGTTTGGCAATGGTATGTGCGGCTCGGGGCTATCGTTGCATTATCACGATGCCGGATAACGCAACGGTTGAGCGGGTAAAAATTTTAAAAGCATACGGGGCAGAAGTGTATTTAACGCCGGCGGAAAAACGGATGCAAGGAGCGATTGATGAGGCAAACCGGCTCGCTGCGCAAATCCCAGACAGCTTCATCCCGATGCAGTTTGAAAATCCGGCGAATCCCGATGCGCACCGCCATAGCACGGCACGGGAAATTTTTGAAGCGTTCGACGGCAAACTCGATGCGTTCGTATTAACAGCTGGTACTGGTGGAACGGTAACAGGGACGGGGGAAGAATTGAAAAAACAAATTCCTCATTTGCGTATTTACGTGGTGGAACCGTATGGCTCTCCTGTGCTTTCTGGAGGAAAGCCAGGACCGCATAAAATCCCGGGTACAGGTCCGGGTTTTATCCCGAAAATCTTAAACCGCGACATTTACGATGATATTTTTTTAATTAAAGATGAAGACGCGCAAATGATGGCGCGCCGGCTTGCTGCAGAAGAAGGTATTCTTGTCGGTGCTTCTGCTGCGGCCAGCGCCTATTATGCTGTCGAAGTGGCCAAACAGCTTCCAAAAGAGGCGCGTGTTCTTTGCATGGCGCCGGATTCGGGAGAGCGTTATTTGTCGTCCGATTTATTTGCAGAGTAACAAAAGGCCCGCTTAAGCGGGTCTTTTGTTTTCTCGTTATTCCCAAGCAATATCCTGCGAAAAACATAAAGCGCGCATGAACTATCCCAACGTTCCGTAACAGAGCTGGTATATGCGAATCGGTTTGCGTAAGGCCGCCAATCCGTTCGAACACAAACAGAAAAATCCACCACAAACATAGTTTCAAACTTTTTTGATTTTTTGTACAAAAACGCCGTTTTAACTGATGACCGCTCACGGTCAATTATGATAAACTAAATAAAAAAAGGAGGTGTAGACCTGGTTGCTAAAATCGTTGTCGTGCACGGACCGATGGAAGGAATGGTGCACGACAGGTGCCGTCGCTGACAGCGAGCTACGGGGTGTCTTTCACAGCAGGTGAGACATTAGGATTCCCTTCCTGATGGAACTCGGTGAGAATCCGAACAGTAAGCGGTATTTGCTGATTCCATCGCGATGAGTTATAGATTTTAGTAACCAGGAATGGAGGTTGAATTACTCAACAACGTATTCATCTAGTCCCATTGCTAAACTAACAGTTACATTTTTAGCAGCACTGGCAGTGGCAACAGGGGGTCTTTACGTCGGACAATGGATTCCGGCAGCGCTGCATTTGCCGCTTGCGATGCTGGAGATCGTTTTGCTGCTTGTGATGATTTTTTCCCGCAGCAAAAAAGCGGTCGGCTATCCGCTTATGTACAGCTTTATGCTCGTATCTGGCGCAACGCTCTATCCGCTGATCGGCTATTATATTTCCGTTATCGGCGCCGATGCGGTGCTGAAGGCATTTGCGCTGGCGGTCGTCTCATTTTCCGGCGTGGCCATTTACGCGGCAAAAACGAAAGAAGATTTTTCGTTTCTTGGCGGCTTTTTAATATTAGGCGCGTTTGCGCTGCTTGGGCTTTTAATCATTCAATGGTTTATTCCGTTTTCCAGCGTCGGTCAAATGGGAATCGCTGCCTTAGGGATTCTCATTTTCCTTGGTTTTACGATTTACGATATCAACCGCCTTGCCCGCTACGGTTTTACGGAGGCGGACATTCCGATGATTGTCGTCAACATTTATCTTGACTTTATTAACTTGTTTGTTTATATTTTGCGCTTTTTTGCCAGCGATGAAGATTGATCGAACGTTTATACAAAAAGGACTGTTTTCCCTGTTGGTCAGGGAACAGTCCTTCTTCATTGCAGTAAGCAGTCAGACTGCTAAATCGCGCTTCGAAAAGAAATATGAAGAATTTTTGAAAGAAAATCATTCTTTTTAAGAAAAGGTTGAGTATATCATTTTTGAAAAGCAAAAGGTGCTCGAGCAAATCCTAGTCGATGTATTGTAGCGGGTGATTCAAGAAAATGAAGAAGTTCGTCGTGTTGTTGATATGCTATATCAAACACACGTGATTCCGCTGTTTGTGGAAATGATCAAAGAGGTTCAGGAAATCGATCCGAATCTTTCTATTGATATCTTGTTGTTTTACGTAAATATGGAAATAGGAGAGAAGGTTCCTTCTTCTATCAATGATGAAAGATTCACGGAAGAACTTGTTCAGTTGTTTTTCTGCGGAGTGAAAGGAGCGGAACGTCATGAGGGAACTGCTTGAAAAAAAACGGCAATATTTTCAAGCAGGGGAAACAAAATCAGTGGAATTTCGCCTAAAGCAGCTTGAAAAGTTAAAAAAAGCGATCGAAATGCATGAAAACGAGATTATCGATACCATCTACGCGGAGCTGAATAAGCCGCCGCTGGAAGCGTACAGCATGGAAATTGGTTTCGTATATAAGGAAATCAGCTTTATAATGAAGCATTTACGAAAGTGGACAAGGCCGAAGCGGGTAAAAACGCCGCTGACGCATGCAGGAGCGAAAAGCTTTATTTATCCGGAGCCGTACGGAGTTAGCCTTATCATCGCACCGTGGAACTATCCGTTTCAATTGACGATCGTACCGTTAGTCGGTGCCATTGCCGCGGGAAACTGCGCTGTTGTGAAGCCGTCGGAATATACGCCGCGCATGTCGTCACTTTTAAAAATGATCATTGAAGAAACGTTTCCAAGCGATTATATTTCCGTTGTCGAAGGGGGAGTGGACGTTAGCATCGAACTGTTGAAGCTGCGATTTGACCATATTTTTTTTACCGGAAGCGTTCCGGTCGGAAAAATTGTAATGGAGGCGGCTAGCAAGCATCTCACACCGGTTACGCTCGAGCTAGGCGGAAAAAGTCCGGTGATCGTTGATCAGACAGCAAATATTGATCTCGCGGCAAAGCGGATTGTTTGGGGGAAATTCTCGAACGCTGGTCAAACGTGCATCGCTCCGGATTATGCGCTAATACATGATGAAGTGAAAGACGCATTGATAGAAAAAATGAAACACTACATTCGTGCGTTTTACGGTGATATGCCGGAAATGAGCGGACATTACGCCAAAATAGTCAGCGAACGTCACACAAAGCGGCTCGTTTCCTTTTTGCAAGACGGAACAATCGTACACGGCGGCCGCTACAATATTGCCCAACAATGGATGGAGCCGACGATCATCGAGAAAGTTGACGTAAATGCTTCTATTATGCAAGAGGAAATTTTCGGCCCGATTTTGCCGGTTTTTTCGTTTACGAACATCGACGAAGCAATCCACTTTATCCAACGTTACGAAAAACCGCTGGCACTATATTTGTTTTCGGAGGATCGCCGCGTGCAACAAGCGGTGTTGGAGCGAGTTAGTTTCGGCGGTGGCTGCATTAACGATACGCTCATGCATATTGCGACGCCGTATTTGCCGTTCGGCGGCGTCGGACAAAGTGGGTTTGGGGCGTATCACGGCAAAGCGAGCTTTGACGCTTTTTCCCATTATAAAAGCATCCTCAAACAAACGACCGTATGGGATATCGCTGTGCGCTATCCAAATTACCCGAAGGCGTTTCAATGGGTAAAACGGTTGCTGAAATAAGCAGGAATACAGCATCTCCAGCGAGAATGATAAGCAATATTCGTCGGAAAGGAGGAAGAAAGAATGAACGAGTTTGCTGTTAACATATCAACTATTTTTACAGAAATGCCGTTTTTACAACGATTTCAAAAAGCAAGAGAGTACGGTTTTTCGTTCGTGGAGTGCCAGTTTCCATACGAATATCCTATCGAACGCATTCGCGACGAGCTTTATCAGCACCAATTGTCTCTCGTATTAATCAATTTGCCGCCGGGAAATTGGGAGAAAGGAGAGAGAGGATTAGCGATTTTTCCCGATAGGGCGGATGAGTTTCGGCGGTCCGTCGAAGAAGGAATTCGGTACGCAACCGAGCTAAACGTGCCTTATGTTCATTGTATGGCGGGCGTGCTTCCAAATGATTTAGAACGGGAGAAAGCGAAAGAGACGTACATGCGTCATTTGCATGATGCGGCAAAGCAAATGGCCCAGCATTCTCTGACGCTGTTAATCGAACCGATTAATCCGTTTGATATGCCGAACTATTTTTTAACGGACGTGGATGAAGCCGTGTCGATCATTAAAGAGATTGGGCTGGCCAACATCAAACTGCAATATGATTTTTACCATATGCAGCGCACGCGAGGAAACTTAATCGCAACGTTTGATGTCTATTTTGATTGGATTGCCCATGTGCAAATTGCCGATGTGCCGGGGCGCCATGAGCCAGGAACGGGGGAAGTCCGCTACGAATACGTGTTTCAGTTTTTAAAAGAACGTGGCTATAGCGGAGCGGTAGGGCTCGAATATATTCCATCGAACCACAGCGAGCAGAGTTTTCAATGGATGAACGATTACATGCTCTAAAAAAGGAAAGAAGGGAGGAAGCATCCCGAGCAAGCGGCGATGCGCACAAACATGAAAATTGGATTCATTGGCACGGGAGTCATGGGATCGAGAATGGTCAAACGGCTGCTTGCGGCTGGGTATGACGTCATTGTATACAACCGCTCTGCGGAGAAAGCGGTGCCGCTATTGGAGCTTGGAGCGGAAAGAGCGGATAGTATTGCGAAGCTGGCGCAATGTTCGGATGTGATTTGCACTTGTCTATCGATGCCGGATGATGTCATCGATGTTTATTTGCGCAAAGGCGGTGTGATCGAAAGCGCCAGGCCGGGTATAATTTGCCTTGATTTTACGACAGTAGGACCGGACACGAGCAGAACGGTTGCGAACGAAGCGGAAGAAAAGGGGATATATTTTTTAGATGCACCGGTAAGCGGCGGGCCGGAAGGAGCGGAGCAAGGAACGCTGACGATTATGGTTGGCGGGGCGAAGTCGGCTTGGGAACAAGCGTTGCCGCTTCTGAACGTCCTTGGCGAAACAGTCGAATATTTAGGGGAAAGCGGGGCGGGCAGTGCGGCTAAACTTATTAATCAATATCTTGTTGCCGTTCATTCCGTCGCCGCATCCGAGGCGATGGTTGCCGGGGTCGCATTTGGACTCGACGCACAGCAGCTCTATCGCATTTTGAAAGCAAGCTACGGGGATAGCCGCATGCTGCGCCGGCATATGGAACAATATGTGTTGCCGCGTCGTTTTGCGCCGGGCGGAGCAGTAAAGTATGTACATAAAGATGTTCGTTTGGCCAACGAGCTGATGAAGGAAATGGGCATGAAGCAATTTTTAGGGCAAATGGCGGAAGCAGCATTTTCCCTTGCCATGCAACAGGGGCTGTCCGATTTAGATATGTCTGCGGTCATTCAGCCGCTCGAACAACGATGCAACGTGACGGTTAAAAAAGGAGAATGAATATAATTATTGATAAATTCAAAAAATTCGTTGAAAAAAATAATAATAGATGTTTTAATAATAGTAAAAAGCAATAAAACATGCAGTAGTCGATGAGTCTTGCATTTGCCGATGCATGACCTATTTTTTATGAAATAAAAGAAACGATGTTTCTTATTACGAAACAACAGGAGGTGTAAAAGGTGCTGTCGTTAGCATGGAAAGACGAGTTAACCGCATTTTTACCAGAAGAACGAGTGAAAATAGACGGTCAAACGCACCCGCTTGGCAATAGCGGTTATGTAACTGTTTATCCGCAAACAGAAGCTGAGATTTCCGCTGTGTTGCGTTACGCCAACAGCCATGGAAAAAAAGTATGCATTGCCGGCGGCGGAACAAAGCGGGGATTCGGCGGGCAAATGGAATGCGCCGATATTTTGCTATCGCTAGCCAACTATAGCGGGATCGTCGAACATGCCGCTGCCGATATGACGGTTACCGTTAAATCAGGGACCGTGTTTGGGCAGCTGCAAGATTACTTGGCGGAATACCGGCAAAAAGTCGCGCTTGACCCTGTATGGCCACAATACGCGACGATTGGCGGCGTCATCGCGGCCAACGACAGCGGGCCAAAACGGCTTGGCTACGGCTCGGCGCGCGATAGTGTTATTGGCTTGCGGACGGTCTATCCGGACGGAAAAGTCATCCGTTCTGGAGGAAAAGTCGTGAAAAATGTGGCCGGCTATGATATGAACAAGCTGTTTATCGGAGCGATGGGAACGCTTGGCGTGTTATCGGAAATCACGCTGAAGCTCCGTCCGTTGCCGAAATATGAAAGCCTTGTATTGGTGTCATTTCCGTCGAGGAATTTAGAGGAAGTTCGTTCGTTTGCCGTTCAATTTCTCGATTCGATGATGGAGCCGGTTTGTTTGGAATTGTTAAGTCCATCGCTGTCGGAGCGGCTGATCGGCAAACGCGCTTATACTCTAATGATCGCGTTTGAAGATGTAGAAAGCGCGGTTCATTATCAGGAGGACTATGTACAGCGCCTTCGTCCGTCCCATACGACGATTCGCATTCTTCCGCAGGAAGAGGCTAAATCGTTTTGGCAAACGTTCTACACGATCGGTCCGAATGGGGCGGTGCCGTACGAACCGGCGGGAAACGAAATCGAAGCGGCAGTGAAAATCGGCGTCGTGAATCTGAATGTCATCTCGATCATCCGCGAGAGCGAACTATTAGAAGACCGCTGCCACGTCCATGTGGAGGCGCACGGGGGGCTGGGGCACGGACTTTGCCAAGTGTATTTAAAAGGAAGCGAGGAGTTGATCATCGCGGCGATCGAACAGCTGCGGGCGGCGGCGACAAACTTGGGCGGATACGCCATCGTCAAGCACCTGCCTTTCGCACTGCGAACCCGCGTCAATGTATGGGGAGAAAAGCCGTCGTACTTTTTTCTGCTTGAAGGAATTAAACGAAAAATTGATCCAAAGCAAACGTTAAATCATCAGCGGTTTGTCGGGGGGATATAAGATGAGTTTACGAGAAAGCGAGATGAAAAGCGGACCAGCCTGTACGACCGTTAGCCTCGGAAACTATCGTTTCAGCGATCCGCCAGATCCAAGCAAATGGGCGGACTGCGTGCATTGCGGTATGTGTTTAGAATCATGCCCGACTTATGAACAGACTGGTCAGGAACAACATTCGCCGCGCGGACGCGTGCATTTGATGAAATCGGTAGGAGAAGGAAAACTAGAGATTACAGAAGATTTAATCGATCCCATTTTTACGTGCCTAGACTGCCGAGCTTGCACGACGGCATGCCCTGCAGATGTCGATGTCGGCGGACTGATTGAACAAGTGCGCGGACAAATTCGCCAAGCCATTCCGTTAACCGGATGGAAAGCGTTGGTCAACGATTTCTTCCTCAAAGGGGTGTTTCCGCATCCATCCCGTCTTCATCTGCTCGGAAGCTTGTTAAAGCTGTATCAAAAAAGCGGATTGCAGACGCTTGCCCGCAAAACAAAACTGCTTCGTATGATGCCAGAGCATTTGGCGGAGATGGAGGCCATTTTGCCGGAAGTGGGTGTACCGGTTCGGAAAAAATATAAGCATATGAACGTGATTAAAGCAAAAGGCGAAACAAAACATACGGTTGCGCTATTAACCGGCTGCGTGATGGATGTCATGTTCAGCGATATCAATGAAGCGACAATCCGCGTGTTGACCCGCAACGGAAACGATGTTGTCATTCCGCAAAACCAAACGTGCTGCGGAGCGCTGCACGTCCATGCCGGCGACCGCGAAACAGGGCGCAAGCTGGCAAAGCAAAATATCGAGGCGTTTTGGCATGCCGACCGCGTCATCGTCAATGCGGCCGGATGCGGCTGCATGTTAAAGGAATATCCGGAACTGTTCCGCGACGATCCGGAGTGGCATGAGAAAGCAGAACAATTTGCGCAAAAAGTCGAAGATATTTCGAAATATTTGCATGACACCGGATATGAAAAGCCAAAAACCGAGTTAAATTTGCGCATTACGTACCATGACGCCTGCCATTTGGCCCATGGCCAAGGAATCCGCCAGGAGCCGCGCCAACTATTAACGAGCATTCCGGGAGTAGAAATGGTTGCCATGCCAAACGCAGACCGCTGCTGCGGCAGTGCGGGCATTTACAACCTTACCCATCCGGAGATGGCAAGCGCAGTATTGGAAAGCAAAATGGAACACGTTCCGCAGGATGTGGAGCTGATTTCGATGGGCAATCCGGGCTGCATGCTGCAAATGGCGCTCGGCGTGATGAAATACGGACGAAACCAAAAAGTTGTCCATACGGTGCAAATATTAGATTGGGCGTACCAAAAAGAAGAAGGAAAGGAAGTACGCATATGAGAAAAACGGCAGTACAAACGAAAGACCCGCATATTCAAGCGTTAGCACGCATTGTTGGCGACGAAAAATCGATTTTGTATAAAAAAGAAGATTTAATTGCCTATGACTGCGATGGGTTCACCGTTCACCGCCATCTGCCGAAAGCGGTCGTATTTCCGAAAAATACCGAGGAAGTTGCGGCGATCGTCAAGTATTGCCATGACCACGACCTGCCGTTCCTTGCCCGCGGGGCCGGGACGGGATTAAGCGGCGGTGCGATTCCGCTAAACGGGGAAGTCGTGATTAGTTTGACGCGGATGAAGCGGCTGCTTCATGTCGATTTGGAAAACCGTCGCGCGGTCGTGGAGCCTGGGTTTGTGAACTTAAAGCTAACGAATTCGATCGCCGGCCGAGGATACTATTATGCTCCGGATCCATCGAGCCAATATTGCTGCACGATTGGCGGAAATGTTGCGGAAAACGCGGGAGGAGCGCACTGTTTAAAATACGGTGTCACCACGAACCATATTTTAGGGCTTGAAGTCGTGCTTCCAAACGGAGAAATTATTGAAATCGGCGAAAACGGCATTCCTGATCCGCCGGGATATGATTTATTAGGATTGTTGACTGGTTCAGAAGGAACGCTAGGAATCGTGACGAAAATTACGGTTCGGATTTTAAAAAATCCGGAAGCGAAGCAGACGGTGCTCGCCTATTTTGACCGTGTCGAAGACGCAAGCCAGGCCGTTTCCGATATTATTTCCGCGGGGGTGGTTCCGGCGGCGCTCGAGATGATGGATCAAACCGCGATTGAAGGAGTGGAAGCAGCCGCTTTTCCGGTCGGACATCCGAAAGATATTGAAGCGCTTTTATTAATTGAAGTAGACGGGATTTCTGCCGGCATTTCCGAGCAAATTAATGAAATTTTGCACATTTGCCAGCAGCGCAACGTGCGCGAAGTAAAAGTGGCTCAGTCGGAAGAAGAGCGGGCGCGCTGGTGGGCCAACCGTAAAACCGGATTTAGCGCGATGGGAGCCATTTCTCCGGATTACTTAGTGCAAGACGGGGTTATTCCGCGTAACAAATTGCCGGAAGTGCTAAAAAATATCCAAGCGATCAGCGAAAAATATGGGCTGCGCATCGCTAACATCTTTCATGCGGGCGATGGAAATCTTCACCCGCTTGTGCTATTTGACGCAAGAAAACCTGGAGAAACAGAAAGAGCGCTTGCGGCGGGAAGCGAATGCCTACAGGTGTGTGCCGCTGTCGGCGGTTCGATTACCGGGGAGCACGGAGTCGGTATCGAGAAAAAAGAAGAAATGCGCTTCATTTTCAGTGATGAAGAAATTTTGGCGCAAACCGACATTCGCGACGTGTTTAATCCAAAAAATTTGCTGAACGCCGGAAAGCTGTTCCCAACCCCAGGACGATGCGTCGAGATAAAACAGGCTGCTTCTTCATAGAGGAAATTTTGCGAAAATGATTGAAAGTAAATTCATTTCATGTTATCATTCTTTTAAATAATTTAGAAACAATGTTTCGTAATAAGAAACAAAAGGGGAGAGAGGGAAAAAGAAATGGAACAATACGCAAAAGTTGGAAATCTTCAAGTAGCGAAATTGCTCTACGAGTTTATCAATGAGGAAGTGCTTCCGGGAAGCGGAGTCGATGGGGAGAAATTTTGGAAAGACTTTGAAACGCTAATTGCCGATTTAACACCAAGAAATAAGGCGCTACTTGCCCGCCGTGACGAAATTCAGGCAAAGCTAAATGAGTGGCATAAAGAACATCGCAGCAATTTCGATATGGAACAATATAAAGCGTTTTTAACCGAAATCGGCTATTTAGAGCCAGAGGTAGAAGATTTTGAGATTACAACAGAAGGAGTAGACGAAGAAATTGCCGTTCAAGCGGGACCGCAGCTAGTCGTTCCGGTGACGAACGCCCGATATGCGCTAAACGCAGCCAATGCCCGCTGGGGAAGCCTTTACGACGCGCTGTACGGAACGGACGCGATTAGTGAAGAAGACGGGGCTGAACGTGGCGATTCCTACAATCCGGTGCGCGGCGCCAAAGTGATCGCCTATGGGCGTGAGTTTTTGGATCAAGCGGTGCCATTGAACGAATATTCTCATAAAGATGTCGTACAATATGCGGTAGTGGACGGAAAATTAGCGGTCACTGTCGAAGGCGGAAGCACCACGACGCTAAAAGAGGAAGAAAAATTTGTTGGCTTCCAAGGAAATCCAGAAAGCCCATCCACCGTTTTGTTAAAAAATAATGGCCTTCACATCGAAATTCAGATTGATCGCAACCATCCGGTTGGGAAAACGGATAAAGCGGGAGTAAAAGACATTTATCTAGAAGCAGCCGTCACAACCATTATGGACTGCGAAGACTCGGTAGCGGCTGTGGATGCAGAAGACAAAGTGCTCGTATACCGCAACTTACTTGGTCTTGTCAAAGGAGATTTAACGTCTACGTTCGTCAAAAATGGAAAAACGTTGACGCGGGCGCTGAATCCAGATCGTGTTTATCGAACGCCAGATGGCAAAGAGCTCACGCTACCGGGCCGTTCGCTTATGTTCGTCCGCAACGTCGGCCACTTGATGACAAACAACGCGATTTTAGACGCCAACGGTGAGGAAGTATATGAAGGCATCATCGATGCGGTTGTGACAAGCTTGATTATGAAACATTCGCTCATTGGCAACACCCGTTACTTAAATTCACGTAAAGGCTCGATTTATATCGTCAAGCCGAAAATGCACGGTTCGGAAGAAGTGGCGTTTGCAAATGAACTGTTTGACCGCGTCGAAGATATGCTCGGTTTAAAACGCAACACCATTAAAATCGGCGTCATGGATGAAGAACGCCGCACGACATTGAACTTGAAAAACTGCATTTATCAAGTACGTGACCGCATCATCTTTATTAATACGGGCTTTTTAGACCGGACTGGGGATGAAATTCATACGTCGATGGAAGCAGGACCGATGATTCGCAAAAATGAGATGAAATCGTCGACATGGTTGCAAGCCTATGAAAAATCCAATGTCGCGATCGGTTTAGCGGTCGGCTTCCAAGGCCGTGCCCAAATCGGAAAAGGGATGTGGGCGATGCCGGATTTGATGGCGGAAATGCTTAAACAAAAAGGCGGGCAGCTGAAAGCCGGCGCCAATACGGCATGGGTGCCTTCGCCGACAGCAGCGACGCTGCATGCGCTCCATTACCATCAGGTGAATGTGGCGGAAGTGCAAAATGAATTGCGGAAAGACCGCAAAGATTACCGCGATGAAATTCTGCAGATTCCAGTCGCTAAAAATCCGCAATGGACGCCGGAAGAAATTCAAGAAGAGCTGGATAACAACTGCCAAGGTATACTCGGCTACGTGGTGCGCTGGATCGATCAAGGTATCGGTTGCTCGAAAGTTCCGGATATTAATAATATCGGGCTAATGGAAGACCGAGCAACGCTGCGGATTTCCAGCCAGCATATCGCCAACTGGCTCCATCATGGCATTTGCACGAAAGAGCAAGTGTTAGAAACGTTAAAACGGATGGCGAAAGTCGTGGACGAGCAAAATGCCGGCGATCCGAACTATCGTCCGATGGCTCCGGACTATGATAATTCCGTTGCTTTCCAAGCGGCGTGCGATTTAATCTTTAAAGGCTATGAACAGCCAAACGGCTACACTGAGCCGATTTTGCACCGTCGCCGTTTAGAAGCAAAAGCAAAATTTGCAGCTATTCAACAATAAAGCATTTTGGAACAAGGGCATGTTTCAATAATGCCCTTGTTTATTATTAAAAATGATGTTATTATTTTTCTTAATATTCCAAAAAATAAAAACAAAAAAAGGAGGTGCAAATCCTAGTTACTACACGTGTTACAGCATCAAAAGCGGCAGTAAGGCGGCAGCAATAGACTGAAAAAGTTAGTAGCTAGGTAGAGAAAATGCGGAACCTTCGGGAAAAATCGCTGTTTGTTCATCAGCAAGCAAAAGGAAAGTTGCGTGTAGAGGTCAAAGTTCGGGTAGAAAACAAAGATGATTTAAGTGTGATTTATTCGCCAGGAGTGGCGGAACCATGCAAAGTGATTCATGCAAATCCTGATTTGATTTATGAGTATACGATGAAAGGCAACTTTGTGGCGGTTGTTTCCGATGGCTCTTCGGTATTAGGACTAGGGAATATTGGAGCAAGTGCTGCCATGCCAGTGATGGAGGGAAAAGCCGCTTTATTTAAAGCATTTGCCGGCATTGACGCCGTGCCGCTTTGCATTAATACGAATGACCCGGAACAAATTATTCAAACGGTAAAATTGCTTGAACCGACATTTGGCGGCATTAATTTGGAAGACATTGCCGCGCCAAACTGCTTTTTGATCGAGGAACGCTTAAAGCAAGAGCTGTCGATACCGGTATTTCATGATGATCAGCATGGCACAGCGATTGTGACAGCCGCGGGGTTAACGAATGCATTAAAGGTCGTACAGAAGCGTTTAAACGAGTGCAAGGTGGTCATTAACGGAGCCGGCGCTGCTGGTATCGCGATTACGAAGCTGCTTCTTTCTATGGGAGTGAGCGATATCATTTTATGCGACTCTAAAGGGGCGATTTATGAAAATCGTCCATACGGAATGAATGCGATGAAAGAAACGATCGCAAAGCAAACAAATCGCACACGCGCCCAAGGAACGTTAAAAGATGTCATTAAAGGCGCTGATATATTTATTGGGGTTTCGGTTGGCGGCGCGCTCACGCCGGAAATGGTTCGCTCGATGAACGACAATGCTATTGTGTTTGCTCTCGCGAACCCGGTTCCGGAAATTATGCCGGATGAAGCCAAAGCGGCTGGAGCGGCCATCGTCGCCACGGGACGATCCGATCTGCCAAACCAAGTAAATAATGTCCTCGCTTTTCCAGGAATTTTTAAAGGAGCGCTACGGGTGCGTGCCTCTGAAATTAATGAAGAGATGAAGCTAGCAGCGGCTAGTGCGATTGCCGGCTTAATCGGACCGGAAGAATTGACGAATGATTATGTGATTCCAAATCCATTTGATAAGCGTGTAGTGGAAGCGGTAGCGGAGGCGGTAGCGCGCGCGGCCATCAGAACAGGAGTCGCCAGAAGCGGGGATATGGAAAAAGAACGGGAAAACGTTATGTGAAAGGAATGGCATCATGAAATTTGCTAGATTTACTGCAGATGGAAAAACATAAGCGAGATTAAACGGAGTCGAAAAGCAAAACAGCCCGACAGAACTGATGATTATTCCAATCAGCAAGATGATTTCTTATTTGACGAATGTGATGACATTGAAGCCGGGAGATGTTATTTTGACAGGAAGTCCCGTCGGCGCCGAGCTGGTTGGCGCCGGCGATGTGATTGAATGTGAAATAGTGGGGATCGGTACGCTGCGCAATACGTTTGTAGCGGCTCGGGAGCGGGCGAAAACATGTTAATGGCGCAAACTGTACCATTATATGTGAAATGCCCGGCTGTTGGTGTATAATGGCAGTGGACGAAGGAATAGTCGAGGTGAACACGATGGAAAGAGAAAATATAGTAAAATCTGTGAGCCGGGCATTACATATTATTGATATCGTTAGTTCGAAAAAAGAGGGGTTAGGCGTCACCGAAATCGCGAATCAAATGGATATTAATAAAAGCTCCGTCTATCGCATTTTATCAACGCTTGTTCAGTATGGCTATATCGAACAAGATAAAGAGACCGAGCGGTATAAACTTGGTTATAAATTTTTGGAAATTAGCTCCAAATTACTTGAATCAATTGACTTACGGAAAGAAGCAAAACCGTATTTACAAGAGTTAGAAAAAGAAACAAATGAAGTTATTCATCTTGTCGTGTTTGACCAAGGCGAGGTTATCTATATCGAAAAATTAGAAGGAACAGAAACGCTGCGCATGCATTCGAAAGTAGGAAAACGGGCGCCGATGCATTGCACCGCCGTCGGAAAAGCGATTCTTGCCCATTTGCCGCTTCATACAGCATTAGAGATCATCGATCGAAAAGGATTGCCCAAGCATACCGATTTTACGATTACGGACAAGAATGAATTTCTCAAAGAATTAGAAGAAGTGAAACAAAAAGGATATGCGTTGGATTTAGAGGAGAATGAGTACGGCATTCGCTGCATTGCTGTTCCGATTTTCGATTACTCTGGCAGCGTCGTCGCTGCCGTCAGCATTTCCGGACCGACGATCCGCATGACAGATGAGCGCATTCGAACATTACAGGAACGCATACAGACGATCGGCAAACAAATATCCGCCCGGCTTGGATTTCGGAATAAACACGTCCAGTCTTGATGACTGGGCGTTTTTTATGGTGAGAACATCGTTTTTCGTGGCAATTCCCTCATCGTTTCTATTAAAATAATAGAAGTGAAATCGTTGAGGTGAGCATGGATGAAGAAAAAGAACCTACATGAATTGATCGAACAATTGCGCAAAGATCCTAATGTCGTGTATTGGCATGAAATTGAGCCGCGGGAAGCCAATACGGTTCCAATGCCAGATAGCCTTGACGCGCGCCTCAAAGTGGCGCTTGAGAAGCGCGGCATTGCTTCGCTTTACACCCACCAGGCGGCAGCGTACGAAGCAGTGCGAAACGGCGAGCATATTGTCGCCGTGACGCCGACGGCTTCCGGGAAAACGCTTTGCTACAATTTGCCTGTATTGCAGGCGATTGCCGAAGCGGAACATAGCCGCGCGCTTTACTTATTTCCGACCAAAGCGCTCGCCCAGGACCAAAAAAGCGAATTGCACGAAATCATCGAGGAAATGGGTGTGCCGATTTATAGCTATACGTATGATGGCGATACCGCCCCAGGCATTCGCCAAAAAATCCGCCAGGCGGGCCATATTGTCATTACCAATCCCGATATGCTTCATTCGGCAATTTTGCCGCACCATACGAAATGGGTATCTTTATTTGAAAACTTGCGCTATGTTGTCATCGACGAGCTCCATACATATCGCGGCGTGTTTGGCAGTCATGTCGCCAACGTCATCCGCCGCTTAAAGCGCATTTGTTCGTTTTACGGAAGCAAGCCGATCTTTATTTGCACATCGGCAACGATTGCCAATCCGAAAGAACTGGCCGAACATTTGACGGGAGAATCCATGACATTAATTAATAACAACGGAGCGCCGCGGGGAAGAAAACATTTTGTTTTTTATAATCCCCCGGTAGTCCATTCCTCTTTTAACATCCGTGCAAGCGCAACCGCCGAAGTGAACCGGTTGGCGAAACAGTTTTTGGAAAACGGCATTCAAACGATTGTTTTTGCCCGCAGCCGCGTGCGCGTCGAGTTGATTTTAAGCCATTTGCAGACGCTCGTAAAAGACCGGTTGGGACCGAAGACGATTCGCGGCTATCGCGGCGGCTATTTGCCGAAAGAAAGACGGGAGATCGAAAAAGGGTTGCGCAGCGGGGAAATTATCGGGGTGGTGAGTACGAATGCGCTCGAGCTTGGTGTGGATATCGGCCAGCTGCAAGTATGCATCATGACCGGGTACCCCGGCACTGTGGCAAGCACGTGGCAGCAGGCCGGACGGGCGGGAAGGCGCCATGGCGATTCCGTCGTCATAATGGTGGCGAGCTCTAATCCGATTGACCAGTACATTGTGCAGCATCCGGAATATTTCTTTGACCGCTCTCCGGAGACGGCTCGCATCAACCCAGATAACATGCTGATTCTCGTCGATCATCTCAAATGTGCAGCATATGAACTTCCTTTCCGAAAGGGAGAAAAGTTTGGCGACCTCGAAGTGGAAGAAGTGCTAGAGTTTTTAACAGAGCAAAAAGTCCTGCACTACCGCGCCGGTAAATGGTATTGGATGAACGATGCATTTCCGGCCCATAATATCAGCCTGCGCTCCGCTTCACAGGAAAATGTTGTCATTATCGATATTTCTGAAACAGCGAACCATCGCGTCATCGGCGAAATGGACCGTTTCAGCGCAATGACGCTGCTGCATGAGGAAGCGATTTATCTTCATGAAGGAGTGCAATACCAAGTAGAGAAGCTCGATTGGGAAGAAAAGAAGGCATATGTCCGCGAAGTGAGCGTAGAATATTTTACGGATGCGAATTTAGCGGTGCAGCTTCATGTTCTAGAAGAAGACCGCAGCGAGCAAAGGCAGCAGTTTAGCCTGCATTATGGCGATGTCTCTGTAAGGGCGATGGCGACGATCTTTAAAAAAATTAAATTATCGACATTTGAAAACATTGGTTCTGGACCGATTCATTTGCCGGAAGAAGAATTGCATACATCGGCGACATGGATCGAACTGGGAGATGAGCTGTCTGGCCTCGACGCGCCGCTGCTTGAACAAGCCTTGATTGGCATAGCGAATGTTCTCCGTCATCTTGTTCCGATGTTTGTCATGTGTGACCGGTCGGATATTTATGTTGTACCGCAAATAAAAGCACCGCATTCGGGAAGGCCGACGATTTTTATTTATGACCGTTATCCGGGCGGGGTCGGTTTATCGGAAGCCGTTTTTGAACGGTATGATGAAATGATGGAAAAAGTGAAGCAATGGGTGGAAAACTGCCCGTGTAAAAGCGGCTGTCCTTCTTGCATCGGCATTGTCGAGGGACAGCACCGTTTGGCGAAACAGCGCATCATTGCCTTTTTGCGACAATTGCTGGCCAATGAGAAAGGATGAACATGATGTCAATGAAGCAAAAACTAGCGAGATGGAAGGAGCAGCTGGCATCCCGCCACAGCGTCGCTTCCGAACAAGCAGACTCCTCCGCTCTAGGGCAGCACAGCTTGGAAATTCCGTTTTTGGATGAATGGCGAAACAAACAAGTGCAGCCGTTCTTTTTTGAAGAGGATTACTGCCTCATTCGCGAAGTGGTATACCCGCTCGATTATCGGCACGGCCGCTACCAGCTTGGAGAATTGCATCATGTCCATCAGCGGTGGCAGTCTGCTCCTTTTGCCCATCCACTTTCTTGCAAAGGATTTGCAGCGAGCGATTTGTTTTTCTTTGATACGGAAACGACCGGGCTTAGCAGCGGAACAGGACATGTCATTTTTTTGCTCGGCCATGCCCGCGTGTATGCCGACCGGGTTGTCGTTCGGCAACATTTTTTGCCGCACCCGGGGGCGGAAGTGGCTTTGTACCAAAGTTTCCTGTCGGAAGTCGATTATACAACACTCGTTACATATAACGGGAAAGCGTTCGATTGGCCGAAAGTAAAAACGCGCCATACGCTGATTCGCGATGCCGTTCCAAAACTGCCGGCGTTCGGTCATTTCGATTTATATCATGCCTCAAGGAGAATGTGGAAACAAAAACTCGAATCGGTTCGCCTTTCTGAGGTAGAAAAAGAAATATTGCAAGTGGAGCGGAAAGAAGATGTCCCCGGCTTTTTGGCGCCGATGATGTATGCCGATTTCCTGTCTACGCCGCATCCAGACCGCATTTTTCCGGTGTTTCAGCATAACGAGCGTGATATTTTATCGTTAATTTGTCTTTATATTCATTTATCCAATCAGTTATTGGACGCCGAAGAGCTAGACGATGCGCTCGAGCAGCTAGAAACGGCGCGCTGGCTAGAATCATTGGGAGAAACCGCTGCCGCCAAGCAAGTGTATCATCATGTCACCGAAAAAGAAACAAAAGAAGCGTGGCAGGCAAAATGGCAGCTGTCGCTTCTACATAAAAAAGAAAAGCAGTACGAAGAGGCCGCAGCGATTTGGTTGGAGCTATGGGAGCATGGAAGCGATACATGGAAGATAAAAGCCGGATTGGAGCTGGCCAAGGCGTACGAACATTATTTTCGCGATGTTTACGAAGCTTATCGCTACGCTACCAATGCCTATGAACGATGGAAAACGCTGTTCCGAACATATAAACAGGGGAACCGTGCTCAAGAGTCGGAGTGGACGAAACGACTCGAGCGCCTCAAGAGGAAATTAAATGATAAAAATATTTCCTTGGCAAGCGCAAAATGTGACAGAAAATAAAAAAAACTTACTTTTCTATTTCGAATCTTGTAGAAAAACCAAAAAATGTGTACAATTTCATCGGAATCAATAAAAATGAAACAATGGCGGGGAGAAAGCGATGCGGAGCATGTATAAAAAAATTTTCTATTTGTTTTTTATCGTCATATGCTTAACATTTGTCGTTTTTACCAATTTAACGTAACGTTAGCGGTGCATTGTCGACAGACAGGGAAAAATGGGTATCTATACTAGTACATGTCCGCTCCTTTCATCATAGGCTAGTATTGTAAAAAAGAAGCCTATGAAAAGAAAGGAGAATGGATATGTATTGCAGACCACATGTATTAGCACCGATTGTTCATCCGCCAAGATGTTGTGTACAACATCATTTCCAAGCAACGATCGTACCACACATTCATCCGTCGCATACGACACACGTCAACCATCATCTTTTCCAACATCAGCATTATTTCCCGCATACGGAGTCAGTTGTCAACGAAGTAGCCAACCAACATTGCCATTTTCCTGGTCCTGCTCCGTTCCCATGGGGATTTTAATCCCGATGAAACAGGAGCCGCCAAGGCGGTTCCTGTTTTTTGCCATGAAAAGGGGGATAGAACAATGAGAGTGCTTGCGGTCACAGGATATAAACCGTATGAGCTAAATATTTTTTCAAATAATCATCCAGCTGTCTCCTATATCAAGGTAGCGATTCGCCAACGATTACTTTCCCTATTAGAAGAAGGACTGGAATGGATTGTTATTAGCGGGCAATTGGGAGTAGAACTTTGGGCAGCGGAAACAGCATATGATTTACGAATGGAATATCCCCAGTTGCATGTTGCTATTCTTACGCCATATTTGAATCAAGAAGAGCGATGGAATGAAATGAACCGTGAATATTATGAATGGATTGTATCGCAAGCTGATTTTATTGACAGCATTACGAAAAGGCCATACGAAAGTCCTGCACAGTTTCGCTGGAAAAATGAATGGATCGTTCGAAAAACTGATGGTTTGCTTATCGTCTATGACGAGGAAAAAGAAGGAACCCCGAAATATATATTAGAAGTTGCGAAACGAAGAGAAAATTATGCCATTTTTCCCATTACGTTTTCCGATTTACAAGCTATTATAGAAGAAGCGCAGATAAATGAACCGTAAATTGACAATCGATTTGATTTCTGAAAAAATAAAGTAAAGACCATAGCGGAATGTGGAATTGAGGTGAAAGTGATGTTAGCCGGTCGTATTAAGTTAACGCCAAAAGAAATTTTAGAAAAAGAGTTTAAAGTAAGCATGCGGGGGTACAATCAAGACGAAGTCGATCAGTTTTTGGACATTATTATTAAAGATTACGAAACGTTCCAACAAGAAATTGAACAGCTGCAGCAAGAAAACGCCCGCCTGAAACGGCAAGTGGAAGAGCTGCAAAAGCGGCCGTCTGCGCAAGCGGGAACAACGAACTATGATATTTTGCAACGGTTATCTAATTTGGAAAAACATGTATTTGGCAATAAATTATACGATTAATTTTTTATGAATGTCAAGCACTGTGTGTTGTATTGTAAAATACATATGATTGGAAAAATTTGCTATTGAAATAACCTGAAAAATAAACTATACTACAATGTGCAAACGACGTTAATAATGTTCGGGTAATCGCTGCGGCAGCATTGCCGTAGAGGAAAGTCCATGCTCGCACGGTGCTGAGATGCCCGTAGTGTTCGTGCCTAGCGAAACCATAAGCTAGGGCAGTCTGGCGCAATGCTGGGCTGACGGCGGGGAAAGAACCTAAGTCCCAGTGGGATATGGTTCGATTACCCTGAAAGTGCCACAGTGACGTAGCTCTAAGGGAAACCTTAGAGGTGGAACGCGGTAAACCCCACGAGCGAGAAACCCAAATGATGGTAGGGGCACCTTCCCGAAGGAAATGAACGGAGGGAAGGACAGATGGAGCTTTTCCATCTGTAGATAGATGATTACCGCCGGAGTACGAGGCGACAAGCCGCTTGCAGTACGAAGGTACAGAACATGGCTTACAGAACATTATTAACGTCGGAAATGGTATAATGAAAAAGCTCTCCTGCATATAGGAGAGCTTTTTCATTGTTTAAAAAATGACTATAGTCACAGTATGAATATTTTTTTATAATTGGATAGTGATTAAGGGAAAGGGAGAGAAAATAATTGTATGATCATCAAAAACTAATAGATATACATACATTTGCTGAAATTGCAAAAAATGTTTTTGAATATTCTGGCGAAAGCATTATTATTACAGATGAGCAAAATAGAATTTTATTCGTCAATCCGGCATTTGAAATTATCACCGGATACAGTGCAGAAGAAGTAATTGGTAAAAATCCACGCATTTTGCAGTCTGGAATGCATAATAAGCAATTTTATGAAAAAATGTGGAATGATATAAAACAACATGGAGTGTGGAAAGGGGAAATATGGAATAAGCGAAAAGATGGAGAATTGTATCTTGAATGGCTGACGATTAGTGTGGTAAAGGACCAAAAGGGAAGTGTGACAAATTATGTGGCCATTTTTTCCGACATTACAGAACATAAACGGAATATGGAGCGATTAACGAGACTAGCGCTTTATGATACATTAACAAACGTGCCGAATCGGCATTTGCTTGAAAAACGATTAGAAAGTATTATTCGAATGTCCAAAAAATACAATCAGTCATTTGCTTTATTATTTTTAGATTTAGATCGCTTCAAAAACATTAATGATACGTTAGGCCACCGCGTGGGAGATATATTATTGAAAGAAACGGCGCAACGTCTTAAAGGGCTGTTGCGAAAACAAGATACGATCGCAAGGTTTGGCGGTGATGAATTCGTCATTATTTTACCGAATTTAAAACATATTCGCGAAGCGGTATATATGGCGGAAAAAATTGTTGAATCATTGAAAAGACCATTTTGTCTTAACCATCAAGAAGTGTATATATCCACTAGCATTGGGATTAGTGTTTATCCATATGACGGAACAGATAAAGAAACGTTAATACGCATGGCCGATCTTGCGATGTGCCAAGCAAAAAAGAATGGAAGAAATCAATACGCTTTGTATCATGATGGAATGCATCGCAACGGCAAACAATTGTTTCAACTTGAAACCGAATTGTGGAAGGCGCTTGATAGAGGAGAATTTGAACTTTACTATCAGCCGCAATTAGATATAAAAACGAAACAAATTCGTGCGGTAGAGGCGCTAATACGATGGAACCATCCAGAAAAAGGATTTATTTCTCCAGGAATGTTTATTCCGCTTGCCGAAGAATCGGGTTTAATTACGCCGATTAGCGATTGGGTTATGATGCAAGCATGCGAACATTTGAAACAATTGCAGTTGCATTATCCTTATGTAAAAATGAGCATAAATATTTCTCCTATCTATTTTCAACAAATTGATTTTTTGGAGAAATTGCAAAAAACGATAGAATCGGTAAACGTGAATCCGCGTTTGATCGAGCTGGAATTGACGGAAAGCGGCGTTATGCCTCGCGCTGAACAGTCAGTGGAGAAACTCACCATGTTAAAAATAATGGGAATAAGCATTGCCATCGATGATTTTGGAACGGGATTTTCCTCGTTAAGTTATTTGCATCGTTTTCCAATTGATATATTAAAAATTGATCGAAATTTTATTAAGCAGTTAACTCATTATCAAGACGATTTTGCGATTGTAACAGCCATTATTACTATGGCACACAGTCTAGGAATTCGAGTGGTTGCTGAGGGAGTTGAAACGGAAAAACAGTATAAAACACTGAAAAAACAAGATTGTGATTTTATACAAGGATATTTTTTGTCTAAACCACTTTCGATTAGCGAATTGTATAAATTTTTAGATGAACAAAATCAATGGAATCATCAAGAGTGAAAATAAAAACCAGGAGGAATAAAATGGGATCTCTTGCTTTAATCGCTACAGCAGCGATGGGAGTAGAATCGATCGTTGCCGATGAGGTGCGCCGCCTCGGCTATGAGTGTCAAGTGGAAAATGGAAAAGTGACGTTTGAGGGCGACGAGCTGGCGATTTGCCGCGCGAATCTGTGGCTGCGCACCGCAGATCGCGTGAAATTAAAAGTCGGAGAATTTAAAGCGACAACGTTTGAGGAGCTGTTTGAGCAAACAAAAGCGTTGCCGTGGGCGGACTATTTGCCGGTGAATGCCAACTTCCCGGTGATCGGAAAATCGGTAAAATCCACGCTTTTTAGCGTCCCAGACTGTCAGGCGATTGTAAAAAAAGCGGTGGTGGAAAGTTTAAAAAAACATTACCATGTTTCCTGGTTTGAAGAAACCGGACCGCTTTACCGTATTGAAGTCGCGCTTCATAAAGATATCGCTACGCTGACGATTGACGCGAGCGGAGCTGGTTTGCATAAACGCGGCTATCGCGTCCACCAAGGGGAAGCGCCGTTAAAAGAAACGTTGGCGGCCGCGCTTGTGCAATTGACAAACTGGACGCCGGACCGTCCGTTTGTCGATCCGTTTTGCGGATCGGGAACGATTCCGATTGAAGCGGCGCTGATTGGGCAAAATATCGCGCCAGGATTTAATCGCGATTTTGTATCTGAACAATGGGGGTGGATTGGCGAAAAAACATGGGAGCGAGCGCGGGAGGAAGCGGAAGATTTGGCCAACTATGACCAGCCTCTCGATATTTCCGGATTTGACATTGACCATCGCATGGTGGAAATCGCAAAGGCAAACGCACTGGAAGCCGGATTTGCTGATTTAGTGTCATTTAAGCAAATGCAAGTAAAAGATTTTCGCACGCGCAAAGAGTACGGCGTGATCGTCGGTAACCCCCCGTATGGCGAGCGGCTCGGCGAGCGTAGGGAAGTAGAAGCAATGTATCGGGACATGGGCAAAACGTTCTCTGCCTTAGATACGTGGTCCATTTATATTTTGACGGCGCATCAAGAGTTTGAAAAACATTATGGGAAAAAAGCGACGAAGCGCCGCAAATTATTCAACGGCTTTATCGAAACACATTATTACCAATATTGGGGGCCGCGGCCGCCAAAAGAAAAACCGAACGGTCAATAAAATAGGTGCTGGTGGCAATGAATAGAGACATTCCTTTCTGCATATAATACGGATATTATCATGAACTACTTTTTGCAGGAAGGGGATGAAAATGACATATTGTTCGGTTGACTGGATGAAAATTTCCAAAGCGCTTGACCGCACATACGAATGTTTAGTGCAGCAAAATGCCGATGACGAACATTTAAAACAAATTGAAGCGGCTAAAAACATGTGGAAACAAGCGTTTACATACCGCATATCCAGCACGTTGAAAGCATAAGTCGGATAAAAAAGTTTGCGCTCCGATCATCGGCTTATATTATTTGACTTCTTGAGAACGATCAATCATAATATTATTTTGTTAGACTTTACAAAATCGCAAGCGCGCAGCAAAAAATCGTTGCGCGCTTATGTATGCATACATAACAATGTAGTGAGTAGGAAGTTTTTTATTTATTATTTTTGGAGGTTTTTAGACGATGAGCCGTGAGCGCTATCCTTTTACATTAGAAAAAAACGAGAATTTTTTTGATAAGTTAAGCCAGTGGATTGGCGATGTGTTTTATGACATTCTGCCGGAAGCCGGTTTTGAGCTGCGGGATGAACAGATTTATATGGCGTTCCAGCTAGAACGGGCGTTTCGCGAGAAGAAAGTGATGTTTGCGGAAGCGGGAGTCGGCACGGGAAAAACGATTGTCTATTTGCTGTATGCGATTTGTTACGCCCGCTATACGGGGAAGCCGGCTATTATCGCCTGTGCTGATGAGACGCTGATTGAGCAGTTGGTGAAAAAAGAAGGGGATATCGCGAAATTATCGAATGTGCTTGGTTTGCATATTGATGTGCGACTGGCCAAGTCCCCGGATCAATATTTATGTCTAAACAAACTCGAAGAAGTAACGACATATGATGACGAGGATATCGAGCTTTATGAGCAAATTTATGATGAGCTTCCAGCGTTTGTGCACGAAAATAAGCCAATGCAGGCGTTCTATCATTACGGAGACCGGAAAGAGTACGCCCATTTGACGGATGAGCAATGGAAAAAAATCGCCTGGGATCCGTTTCAAGACTGTTTTACATGCGAAAAGCGCCATCGCTGCGGACAAACGTTATGGCGGGAGTATTACCGGAAAGCCGCCGATTTAATCGTCTGTTCCCATGATTTTTACATGGAGCATGTTTGGACATATGATGCACGCAAACGCGAAGGACAACTTCCACTTTTGCCGGAAGCGAGCTGTGTCGTATTTGACGAGGGGCATTTGCTCGAGTTTGCCGCGCAAAAAGCGCTGACATACCGGATGAAAGAAACGACGCTCGAGACGCTGCTAACAAGACTTTTAGAAAACGATATCCGCGAAGAGCTTGCCTATTTAATTGAGGAAACACTGCAAATCAGCGTCCGCTTTTTTGATGAGCTGAAATTATGTGCAAAAGAAGTAGTCGGCTCCAATCGTCAAGAAATTACGTTTTCGCCGAAATTGCTCCGCTTGGCAAAACAATTGCACGGCAAAATAATGGAGATTGGCAACGAGCTCGTGTTTGAAAGTGAAACATATACGATTGATCACTATCAATTAAATATTGTTGATGAATATTTAGATCAAATTGAATATTCGCTTGATTTATTTATGAATAATGCCGATGCCATTACGTGGCTTGAGTCATCTCGTCAGGAAACTACCCTTGTCGTCATGCCGCGCACCGTGCAGGAAGTATTGCGCGAAAAAGTGTTCAGCAAGCGGATTCCATTTATATTTTCTTCGGCGACGTTATCAAGCGGCAAATCGTTTCAATATATTGCGAGCAGCCTTGGCATTGATGAATATTTGTCTTTCAGTGTCGACTCGCCGTTTGATTATGAACAACAAATGACGATTTTTATGCCAACATTTAGAAGTGATGAAACAGTATTTGCGCAAAAGTATGCGTATGCCCTCGAAAAAATTCATGAAACAGAAGGACGAGCCCTTATTTTGTTTCCGTCACGACAAGAGCTGCAACAATTTAAAGAGGCGGCGAGCGGCGAGAAGCAATTCACCTTTTTGTTTGAAGGTGATCGGGAAATTAGCGAACTTGTCGCCACGTTCCAAGCGAATGAAGAAACGATATTGTGCGCCGAACATTTATGGGAAGGCCTGGATATTCCAGGACCGTCACTATCGAACGTCATTATTTGGTCGTTGCCATATCCGCCGAACGATCCAGTTTTTCAGGCGAAACGAAAAGCGTATGAAGATCCGTTTTGGGGTGTCGACGTCCCGTATATGTTGCTAAGGCTGCGCCAAGGAGTGGGGCGCTTAATCCGCACCCATGAAGACCGCGGCATCGTATCCATTTTTGTGACAGATGACGAAAGTAAAAAAGTGATTGAAGCTATCAAAGAAGTGCTGCCGACATTAGTGAGGGAAGAATAATTTCTTCTCTCTTTTTTTATCGTAAAAAAGAGGAAAACAGCCCTTCATCATGGAAATATTATCAATGCAGCCAAAAGCACCAAAGGTATAAGCAGTTTGTTAAACATCTATAAAATCATGTAATATCTCCTGTTATTGGGCGTGGAGAGGTGGATGTTCTTCATCTTTTTCATCATCCCCTGTCTTTTGATAAAAAATCTTCTCCCCCTTCCTCATGTTAAAAGGAAATGAAGAAGATTTAGCGAATATATGTTCTTAAGTTCCAAACAAGGGGGAAGGCAAGGGGATGAAAACAGTTCGGGGGATGAAAATCGTTTCTCATGATGAATCGCAACTTCGTTCATTAGATGAGTTGATGCGCGTCTTTGGTTCCGCGAAGCGATATGCGCTTAATCGTTTGCTGGAGGGAAGGAACGCAAAAGACATCATCAAACACCTTCCGCACCAATTTCAGCTCAACAAACGGTTTGCCGAAGATGCGGTCTTGCTTGTTCAATCACTGATTTCTTCTCAACGTGAGTTACTACCGATGAGGCTGGAGGATGTGCAGGCGAAAATCGAAAAAACCGAAAAGAAAATCGATGACTACCAACCATGGAAGAAAAACACCAAAAAAAGTCGATCTTCCAACATGTCTAGATGGATTGCACCAACGGTTAGAAAAGCTCAAAGCGAAAGAAGCCGAGCTAAAGCACCATCTCGACCAAAGGACAATTCCACGTGTGATTTTTGGTGGAAAACAAAACTTTTATAAGCGCTTGAAAGGAAACATCACGAACGAAGAATGGAAAGATGTGCGCTCGAATCAGTTGTATGCCAGAGGAGATAAAAGCAAAAAAGGAAATTTGAATATTCGCCTCACCTATGACGACAAGACGTACCAATGTTATGTAGAAATCGCCAATCCACTTGGGCAACAAGAAGGAAAACACGCTCCCCGCTTGAGGCTGCCTGTGTTGGTTCCTGAAAAATATGAAGAGGAAAGCATTGATCTCATCATGGGAGAACCAGTCGGAGTGAATGCAAAAGGAAAGCCCATTATCGAATATCAACCATATACCGTCGAAATTCAACGCAAAAACGGGGAATATTATGTCCATCTCATCTATGAAGAAGAGGTATATGGCAGGGAACTTACCGATGATGAACCGATTCAAGCGGAACGAATCGCTGGGATTGATATCAATATCGACCGCATCGCCGTAAGCATCGTTTCGAAACAAGGAAACTTTCTTCAATCAAAAGTATTTTACTGTCATGAACTCGAATATGTGAAAGCGAATAAACGAAACAACATCGTTGGAGAAACCGTTCGTGATGTGTATGATTGGCTGCTTCAAGAGAATGTTGGGGCAGTGGTCATCGAAAACATCCAACTAAGACAACAACATGATACGGACAAACGATTCAATCGCTTGACCCACCATTTCAAAAAGAGAAAACTGACTGACACCATCATTCGTCGGGGCTTAAGGCTCGGCTTTCGTATTAAAAAAGTGAATCCGGCATACACCAGCGTCATCGGACGTTTCAAGTATAGGAAAAAGTATGGGTTATCCGTCCATGAAAGCGCCGCTTTGGTGATTGGCAGACGGGGATTAGGGTATCAGGAACGATTGCCAAAAGAACTCATTGATATCATCAAAACGAAAGTGAAGCGCCATTTGATTGCGGTGTTAGGGTCGATGGAAGAATCCTACAAGCAATCGAAAAGCGGAACAAAACAACGACAATATTTAGGGATGATGTTAAAAAAGATAGAGAACTTCAAAGAGGAACATGAATGGTCATTATGGAACATCTTGCACAAATTCTGTTGGCTGAACCAGGATCAAATTCAACTGAAGGAGGTGTAGACCTGGTTACTAAAATCGTTGTCGTGTACGGACCGATGGAAGGAATGGTGCACGACAGGCGCCGTCGCTGACAGCGAGCCACGGGATGTCTTTCACAGCAGGTGAATGACAAGGGAAATTCCCTTCCTGATGGAACTCGGTGAGAATCCGAGCGGCAAGCGATGTTTCCTGGTTCCATCGCGATGAGTCGGTTTTTATAGATTTTAGTAACCAGGCGCTACCATGATCAAAAAAATAGAACAACAATTTTTACAATATGTCAAAAAGATGATGAGTTATAATGAAGCGATCAGCCTTATGTACTGGGACTTGCGGACAGGGGCGCCGAAAAAAGGGATTGAGCAACGTTCGGAAGTCATTGGCATGCTTTCGCAGGAAGTATTTAAAATGTCCACATCGGAGGAAATGGCCGCGTTTATCGCTGAATTGTCGCCAAAACATAAGTATGAGCAGCTTTCGGAAGTGGCCCGCCATACGTTAGAAGAATGTAAAAAAGAGTACGAGCGAAATAAAAAAATTCCGGCTGAAGAGTATAAGGAATACGTCGTGTTGCAGTCGAAAGCAGAAAGCGTATGGGAAGAGGCGAAAGCGAAAGCGGATTTTTCCCTGTTTCGTCCGTATTTAGAAAAATTAGTGGAATTCAATAAACGGTTTATTGACTATTGGGGTTATGAAGGCAATCCGTACAATACATTGCTTGACTTATATGAGCCGGGAATGACGGTCGATGTGTTGGATGAAGTATTCGGCAAGCTGCGTGAGCGCATCGTTCCGTTGGTGCAGGAAGTCGTTGCATCTCCGCATCAGCCGGAAACATCATTTTTATTCCATCCGTTCTCGAAAGAAAAACAGCGCGCTTTTAGCTTGGAGCTATTGCAGGAGCTTGGCTATGATTTTGCGAAAGGCCGGTTGGACGAAACGGTGCATCCGTTTGCCATCGGTCTGAATCCGAACGATGTCCGCATTACGACGCGGTATGACGAACGCGACTTTCGCACGGCCATTTTTGGAACGATTCATGAATGCGGTCACGCCCTTTACGAACAGCACATTTCCGAGAAATTGATCGGGACGCCGCTATGCACGGGCACATCGATGGGAATTCACGAATCGCAGTCGTTATTTTATGAAAACTTTATCGCTCGCCATTACTCGTATTGGAAACGCAACTATGCCCGTCTTAAGCAATATGCTCCAGAGCAGTTTTCTGGTGTATCTCTTGATGCGTTTTACCGGGCGATTAATGAAGCGAAGCCGTCGTTGATTCGCATTGAAGCCGATGAATTGACATATCCGTTACATATTATGGTTCGTTACGAAATCGAAAAGCAGCTGTTCAATGGAGCGATCGAAGTCAAAGACTTGCCGGAAATTTGGAACGATAAATACGAAGAATATCTCGGCATTCGCCCGCATAACGATGCGGTCGGCGTGCTGCAGGATGTCCATTGGTCTGGCGGCAGCTTCGGCTACTTCCCGTCGTATGCGCTCGGCTATATGTATGCAGCGCAGTTCAAGCATGCGATGCTAAAAGACTTGCCGCATTTCGATGAACTGCTCGAAAAAGGGGAATTAACGCCAATTCGCGAATGGTTGACAGAGCGGATCCATCAATTTGGCAAAACGAAAAAACCGCTGGAAATTTTGCAAGAGGCAACGGGAGAAGGATTAAATGCCGACTATCTTATTCGTCATTTAGAAGAAAAATATAAAGCGATATACCAATTATGAAACAAATTCCCTCCTCGTTTGGAGGAGGGAATTTGTTCTACCATAATTTATATCCTTTTGACCCTGGCGGCGCGTTTTGAATCATATCGATGAATGGCACTGTATAGGCAATCAAAATGAGCGCGACCGTAATGCCAATCCATAGTTTCCAGTTTTCCATCGCAAGTGCAGCGCGTTCTTGCGGTTCTGCCGCTTCAGCGACAGGAAACTCTGTTTCTCCTTTTGGTGCGAAAAACGCTAAGTTGATGACGATAACAAGAACTAAAATAATGCCGATGAATAAAATCGTGCCGCCGACCGCTTGCGCGATTTGATATGGAATCCATTCAAGCGCTTGCGGCGAGTTTCCGTAAGTGGAGAATGCCGAACGGCGCGGCGCACCAAGCAAACCGGCAAAGTGCATTGAACCGGACATAAACGACATGCCGATCGCCCATACCACCGTTTGAATAATCGCCAAGCGGTTCATCGCTTTTGTCATGACGCGGCCGCTTAAATGCGGAATGAGCCAGTATGCGGCGCCGAAGAACGTAAGCACGACCGTTGTGGCAATCGTTAAATGGAAATGCCCTGTTACCCAAATCGTATTATGGACAACTTGGTCCATTTGGTGAGAAGCATTGACAATTCCGCCGGCACCGGCAGGAATAAAGAACAGCATACCGACAAACGGCGCGAAAAAGCGTGCATCACCCCAAGGCAGCTTGCGAAGCCAGCCAAATAACCCAGTTGCGCCTTTCGAACGTCCGTATGCTTCAAATGTCGCAAACATCGCGAACGCCGTCATTAGTGACGGAACGACTACCATAAGCGTTAAGACAACTTGTACGTATTTCCAAAACGGTGTAATCCCCGGTTCAAGCAATTGATGGTGGAATCCGACAGGGATCGATAAAAATAGGAACAGGATAAACGCTAAACGGGCTAAAGAATCAGAGAAAATTTTTCCGCCGATCACTTTTGGAATGACAGCGTACCAAACCATGTAAGCTGGAAGTAGCCAGAAATAAACGAGCGGGTGCCCGAAATACCAGAACAATGTCCGGCTGACCAGAATGTTTATTCGGTCAACGATGCCGAGCGACCATGGCAGCAATTGGAACAACACTGTTGCAGCAACGCCTAACGTGCAAATGAGCCATAAAATCATATTAACAACAGACATAAATGTAAGCAATGGGCTTGCTTTGCCATGGTTCTGTTTTTTCCAGCGTGCATAATGGGCAAAGATCGCGAAGCCGCTGATCCAGCTGCCGACGACAACAAGGGTTAAGCCGAGATAAAAGCCGGCATGTGCTTGCAAAGGCGCGTAGAAAGTATAAAGAACCGATGCTTGCCCAGTTAAAATGAAAAACGCTGTTATCGCCGTGCCGATCGTCATGGTCCAAAAACCGACCCAGCCCCAAAAGCGGACGCGGTTGGAAAACGTTCCAGACGTACGGCTTACTGCGGCGAATTGAAATCCGATAATAAAGAATGTTGTTAAGACGAGGCCAAGCAATACGCCGTGTGTAGTTAAAATCGTATAATAGCTGATGCCTGCCGGCAGCTGAAACTTTCCGGAACGCACTAGCGTTTGCAATAATCCGGCTAATCCTCCTAATGCAAGGGCGATAAACGCGACATAAATATGCGCTAAAGCTAATTTTGCATCACGACGGTCTACTTTCATTGTTTCATTCATCATTTTTCCACCACCTTAATTCGTCCAGTCATCATATGGTGACCAGCACCGCAATATTCATTGCAAAGAATCGTATATTCGCCTGGTTTATTGAACGTCTTCGTAATGGTGTTAATATAACCAGGTTCGACCATCATATTAATGTTTGTACCAGCCACTTCAAAGCCGTGAATGACGTCTTTTGACGTCACATTAATCGTCACTTTTGCCCCTTTTGGAATTTCAATTTGGTTTGGCGTAAACGCAAAGGCAGATACGACAATATTTAGCTGGTATTCATTATCCCCGGTTTTGACTAATCCAGGTTTGTTAAACGGCGGTGTTTGATCTACCTTCTCAGGATCAATCGTCGTCAAACAGCTCGGCGGCTGGTTGCCTTCGGCGAAGGCGCTTACACCGACAATGGTCAGAAATGCAAAGAGAATGCCGATTCCGAATGTAAGCCAGATTTTTTCGTACTTGTGCATATGCATGTTATATCCCCTCCCTTATAGCTACATGCGATGCAAGAATAAGAAATAAACACTAACCCATGAGAAAATGATGAAAAACCCGAGCAAGAACACAGAAGCAAGCGTGCCTTTTAATGGTGTTTCTTGCTCTTTCATTTTTGTGGTTGTTTTTGTTTGATGCAATTCTGGTTTTGCCATCTTCTATACCTCCTCCCAGAAAAACTCATCTCTAACTTCATCATACAAAATCGTTTGTAAAATGGTAGGTGAATTTTACTAGTTCACAAATTGTTCATTCCTTACTTTATCACTATAATAATCTTAAAAAATTGATATAACAGTGATTTTTCTCACATAGGATGAGGAGAAATGTGAAAATATTGTGAACGGCCGCTTCCGTCATAGCAGGAGAACAAAAGTAATCGGATCCATCCTGCGGCAAATGGCGGCCTCAACTTGCCCTCGGCCGATGGTGGCAGACACCGCGATTCGATTTCTTATTAGCAAGAAAATCATCATCATTCGGATGCTAATGATAAGTGTTGATTATTATACGAACAATAAAAGCTTTGTAATAAAAAATGTTCGTAAATATATCAAAAATGCTTTCCAAACGCCAAAAAACATGGTATACTGCAAATAACTTCATCATGCTGACTCACTCATATAATTGCAGGAATATGGCCTGCAAGTCTCTACCGGCCGACCGTAAATCGGCCGACTATGGGTGGCAATGTCAGAACGGAATTGTCGGCAAATGCCGGATAATGGGCATTTGTCTC
This sequence comes from Parageobacillus genomosp. 1, assembly GCF_000632515.1. Lineage (GTDB taxonomy): Bacteria > Bacillota > Bacilli > Bacillales > Anoxybacillaceae > Saccharococcus. The sequence goes on along the minus strand of NZ_CM002692.1, from coordinate 1,925,336 downwards.
GTTTGTTTTGGCTTAAAAGACATTGCCTGACTCATGGAATGAGTGAGGACAGTGTTTTTTAAGCTTTTTTATTTAGAGGGGGAACGGTATGCGCGAATTAATCGAAAAGATCAAGGAAGAAGGAGAAGTGCTTTCAGAGCATGTGTTGAAAGTGGATCGCTTTTTAAACCATCAAGTCGATCCGCAGTTGATGAAGAAAATTGGTGAACATTTTGCCAATGAGTTTCGCCATGAGCGGATTACGAAAGTGCTGACGCTGGAATCTTCCGGCATCAGCCCGGCTTTGATGACTGCTTATGAGTTAAACGTTCCGCTGCTTGTGGCGCGGAAGCGGAAACCGGTAACGCTATCGGAAAACACATATAAAGCGAGCGTATATTCGTTTACAAAACGAGAAGAAACGGAAATTTTCGTTTCGCAGACGCTGCTTGACTGTGAAGACCGCGTGTTAATTGTTGATGATTTTTTAGCAAACGGCCAAGCGGCATTAGGTCTTACAGACATCGTGCAGCAGGCGAAAGCGTATGTCGCCGGCATCGGCATTGTCATTGAAAAAGCGTTCCAAGATGGCGGGCAGCTGCTTCGCTCCCGCGGTTATCGCGTTGTGTCATTGGCGCGAATTGCCTCGCTGCAAGGCAAAACGGTGAAATTGATCGAAGAGGTGATGTGCGAATGAAACCGTTGCAAATATTTTCATTGGGAGTTCAACATGTGCTGGCTATGTATGCGGGAGCGATTATCGTGCCGCTTATTGTCGGCGGGGCGCTGCACTTGACGGCACAGGAGCTTACGTATTTAGTGGCGATTGACTTGTTTACGTGCGGGATTGCGACGTTATTACAAGTGTGGAAAAACAAATTTTTCGGCATCGGCCTTCCGGTTATGCTCGGCTGTACGTTTACGGCGGTCGGCCCGATGATTGCGATCGGACAGCAATACGGGTTGTCTGCCATCTACGGGGCGATTATTTCCGCAGGAGTGTTTGTCGTAATCATTGCCAAATATTTCAGCAAGCTGCGCGTGCTGTTTCCGCCGATTGTGACCGGTTCGGTCGTTACCGTTATCGGACTGACGCTCATTCCAGCGGCGATGAATAATATGGCCGGCGGGCAGGGGGCAAAGGATTTCGGTGACATCAGTAACATTGCGCTTTCGTTTGGCGTGCTCGTGCTGATTGTCATCTTATACCGCTTCTTTACCGGGTTTGTTCGTTCGATTGCCATTTTGCTCGGTATGGTTATCGGAACGCTGGCGGCGGCATTGATGGGGAAAGTGGATGTGAGCGCGGTGGCCGAAGCTTCCTGGGTTCACCTGCCGCACGTGTTTTACTTTGGTACTCCGACGTTCAACGCCACAGCGATCTTGACCATGATTTTAGTCGCGCTCGTCAGTTTAGTCGAATCGACCGGCGTGTATTTTGCGCTTGGTGATATTTGCTCCCGAAAATTATCGGATAACGATCTGGCGAGTGGCTACCGCGCCGAGGGGCTGGCGATGGTGCTTGGCGGCTTGTTGAATGCATTTCCGTATACGACTTATTCGCAAAATGTCGGACTTGTCCAGCTATCGGGAGTTAAAACGCGCCGCGTCATTTATGTGGCGGGGGGCATGCTGATTATGCTCGGATTGGTTCCTAAAATCGCTGCCATCGCGACGATTATTCCGGCGCCAGTGCTCGGCGGCGCGATGCTGGCGATGTTTGGCATGGTCATTGCCTATGGAATTAAAATGTTAAGCCAAGTTGAATTTACGTCGCAAGAAAACTTATTTATCATTGCCTGCTCGGTTGGCATGGGGCTTGGGGTGACTGCTGTCCCTAACTTATTCGCCGAACTTCCGGCAAGTATCCGCATTTTAACGGACAGCGGCATCGTCGCCGGCAGTCTCACTGCGATCGTGTTAAACATTTTGTTTAACGTGTTACCAGCGAAAAAAAGAGTGCAATCTGTTCCGTCACTCCGTGAACAACAAGTGTCATAATCCTCTTTAAATTAAATTATCCAACATATTAAAGTGAAAATATGTTAAAACGTCATCTACATTTTCTTATCATGTTGGTAGGGAAATGGAGATGACGTTTTTTATTTCTTATTAAAACGGAAGAGGGCAGCATTCAGAAATGTAGCAGAAAACAGAAGTAAACAAATGCGATTCGAAGGGTTCATGGCTTCCTACGCCTCCCTTGCATTCGATCATCGAGAAGATCACCTACAGGGGGATGTGTCTTCCAGTTTTAAACTTAGAATACGAGTATCAGGCATATCTGTTAATGGGTCGAACCGATAAGGCTAAGATGCTCTACAATTGGCTAACTGAGCATCGTGCCTAAATAATTTTATGTCTGTAACAACAGCAATTCCTCCGACCAATTCGCATTAGAATTGGTCTTTTAATTTTTGTTAGTATATCAACATTTTTATTGTTTTGGTGTATAAAATCGCAACTAAATTCACATACGGATTAGCAAAATGGTAATCATGATTGTCACCGAAAAAATTGATGTGCTAAAATGATTGCTAATTTATATACTAAAATGATTGTTATTTTGGTGAGTGATATTATTTCCTCAGCTAATTCATCCTCCTGTCATAATAGGATGATTTTTTGGAGATAATATGAAATTTTATGTTAATATTTTTGTAAAGGTTATTCCATTATAGGGGCAGTCTATTGAAGAAAGAAAAGGTTATTTTTGTCTACTTTTACTGTAAAGTAGAGAATAAATTTGAGTTTTATACCAAAAAGGAGTGGGAGAATGTTTCCAATACTAGAAACAGAAAGACTGCTATTGAGAGAAATTGTTAAAGAAGATGCCCAAGGTATCTTCGATTGCTTTTCTAATAGCGATGTGACACGTTATTATGGACTAGACCCTTTAACAAGCATAGAGCAAGCAGAAGAGCTTGTTGAGTCTTTTGCAAAGAACTACAAAGAAAAACGTGGCATTAGATGGGGAATAGAAATAAAAGGTAAGAAAGGGATTATCGGAACAATCGGGTTTAACGCTTGGTCTCCTAAACATAAGAGAGCGGAGATAGGCTATGAGCTTCATCCAAAGTATTGGCGAAAAGGATATGCAACCGAAGCTGTTTCTGCAGTTATATCATATGGATTTAAAGAACTTGATTTAACTCGTATTGGAGCAGTTGTTTTTCTTGAAAATAAAGCATCTAATGAATTACTAACAAAACTAGGCTTTCAAAAAGAAGGGGTTCTGAGAAGTTATATGTATCAAAATGGTGTTCCATATGATACAAACGTTTACTCTTTGTTAAAATCAATTTAGTAGGGGTAGAGGGAGCATCGGTCGATTTTGGCATCATATCCCAGTAAATGGAAAATGACTTGAGAAACCACATAGGCAACTCAAGTCATTTCGTGTTTATACAGGAAACTCAGGGATAACACGCTCATATTCATTCTGAATTCTGTATTTCAAAATCCTGTTGACAATGAAGTAAATAATAATTTATTATTAGATCGGTTATAAAGTAAATATATATTTATCTTTTTTATTCAAATTAGGTATATAACGAATTAAAAGGTAAATATATATTTATTATTTCTATGTAGATAATAAACATATATTTATTGTTCAATTTATCACAACACAGTAAGAAGAAAAAGGAGTGTTTTTATGTATTCATCCGGGTTGAAGTTTGGGATATATCCGCTTAGTGTGGCCGGTACACCCACTGGTTTAGCTGTCGGACCTCAAGACAACTATGAGCAAATTCAACAGGCATTAAAACGCCTTCGAGGAGAATCTAAATCGCTGTTACTGAGAATTTATCTCGTTTATACGGGACCGACTGATTCGGAAGAGAAACTCTTATCGATCGTGGAGAAATATGTGCGTTTGGGATTAATGGGAGACTTGGTAGTAGGTTCTTTGGCTCCGAACATAGAGATGGATCACTGGCTCGGGCTTATTAGGAAAATAATTAGACAGTATGGTTCCTATATTGATTCACTGCAAATTACGAACGAACCCAACTTGGCCTTTATGGACGGAGCGAACCCTAACGTCCTGCAACTATTGGTGCAGGGGGTTATTGCAGCAAAAGAGGAAGCGCAAGCAGCGAATGTTCAAGTGGATATCGGATTTGGATCTGTACCGGATATCGGTCCGAAGGTGGTTTCGCATTTCTGGGAAAACCTTGCCGAACTTGGTGGAGAGGAATTCGTGAATTCATTGGATTATGTCGCACATAATTTTTATGTAGATGTATTTGAACCACCGCTCTCTTTGGAAAAAATTCCGGCTTCCGTCGAGCACCTGTTGCGCCGTTTTCGTGAAGTGAATCTCAAGACAGCTGGCATACCCGATTCCATCCCTATACGCATTACAGAAAACGGATGGCCTACCGGCAAAAACCCCTTTACAGGCAAAGACAGATCTTACGAACATCAATCTGAAGTACTAGAGACGATCATACGGACAATTTATATACTACGTCAAGAACTCAATATCACACATTATGAGCTTTTTGGTCTCAGGGATGCAGACAGTTCCAAAGATGATCTCTTTCATCAATTTGGCATCATGCGGGATGATTATACTCCGAAACCGGCGTTTTATACATTCCAGCATTTGATACAGGAGTTAGGAATTTGAAAGTGTTCACAAAGGCATTTGAGGGGAATTTATAAAAAACACATTGCTATTAGTTCAAAAAAAACGCTCGGAATGAAAATCCGCGCGTTTTTTTGCGATTTATATGTATTTTTGTGTTAAATGTATTGCTAATTACCTTGTTATTTAGTGTATTTTTTAATATATTTTCCCTCCCTGGAGTAAACCCGTTACAATATGGCCGCTCTTTTTTTGTTTATGCATACGATGCCGGCGTTAGTAACAAAATAACGGTAAAGGAAATGGAAAGAGAGGTGTTTTTATGCCGGCGATTCTTTCGGTTGGAACGGCGACATTGCCATATAAAGTAAGCCAAGCAGAAACGAAGCAATATGTCAAGCGGCTGTTTTCCTCCAGCTTTCCCCATATCGACCGCCTGCTCCATGTGTTCGACAACGGAGAAATTGAGTCAAGATCGTTTGTAAAGCCGCTTGCCTGGTACCAAAAGCGGCATCGGTTTTCCGAAAAAAATGATTTATATATAGAAAGCGCGCTTCGTTACGGGTGTGAAGCCGTTCAAACATGCCTTAACAACGCGGCGTTTTTGTCAAAACCGATCGGATACGACGAAATCGAAGCGATTTTTTATATTTCGACGACGGGGCTGGCCACTCCGAGCATGGAAGCACGCATCATGAATATTTTGCCTTTTTCGCCGCATACGAAGCGAATTCCGATTTGGGGGTTAGGATGTGCGGGGGGAGCGGCGGGCCTTGCGCGCGCCTATGAATATTGCCTGGCGTTTCCAAAAGCGAAAGTGCTGGTTATCGCAGCCGAGTTTTGCAGTTTAACGTTTCAACCGGACGACCATTCGAAAAGCAATTTTATCGGCACCTCGCTGTTTGCCGATGGAGTGGCGTGCGTATGCGTTGCCGGCGACGAGGCGGCCTGTGAAGCAAGACGGCCGCATATTATTGCCGCGCAATCCGCACTGATGCCGGACTCGGAAGATGTGATGGGCTGGGATGTCCGCGATGAAGGCCTGTTCGTCATTTTTTCGAAAGATATTCCTTCGCTCATCCGCAAGTGGCTGCGGCCGCGAGTGCAGTCGTTCTTGCAACAGCACGGGCTAGCGTTTGACGACATCAGCCATTTTATTGTTCATCCGGGCGGCAAAAAAGTCATTGAGGCGTATGAAGCAGCGTTTGGCATCGATAAAGAAAAAACAAACATATCCTTCCAAGTGCTGAAAGAGTTCGGCAACATGTCCTCGGCCACCGTCTGCGTCGTGCTCGAGCGCTTTATGAAAAAGGCGATTCCAAAGGGGGATTACGGACTGATGGTGGCGCTCGGCCCGGGATTTAGCGCGGAAATGATTTTGCTCAGATGGGAGTGACAACGACCGTGTTTTACCTTTTTTTGCTGTGGATTGTCGGCATGCGCGTTATAGAACTCATCATCGCGAAACGAAATGAGCGGATCGTCAAAGCGATGGGGGCGAAAGAGTTTGGCGCGCGCCATTATCCATGGATCGTAGCGATGCACGTCTTATTTTTGCTTTCGTTTGCGGCCGAGTCATTATGGAAGGGGGCAGAACCTTCTCCATGGTGGCCGTTTTTATTTAGCTTGTTCGTCGCGGTGCAAGGATTGCGGATTTGGACGATATCGTCACTTGGCCGTTTTTGGAATACGAAAATTTTGGTGCTGCCTAATGCGCGGGTTGTTGCCAAAGGTCCGTATCGCTGGATCCGCCACCCAAATTATTTTATTGTTACGATGGAAATATGGCTCATTCCTTTTATGTTTCAGGCCTATTGGACGGCGCTCGTTTTCTCGATCGTCAATGGAATCATGCTGTCGATTCGCATTGCCGCCGAAGAAGAGGCGTTAAGGTCGCTGACGAATTATGGCGAACAGTTCGCGGCGCGCCCCCGTTTTTTCCCGTTTCGTCCCGTTAAGTAAAAGGCGGGGCTTTTTATTTTTTTGTTGGGAAAAGTGTGTAAATACAGTAAAATGAATGTATACGATATTAACGTGTGAGGGGTATTGTACATGAGTCCACTGACAGGGCAAACGTCGCTAACACCATGGTTGCAAAAAATGATCCATATATACGACATATTCATCGCCGACGGCGATGAAACGAACGCGAAAAAAGTGCGGCAGCTCTTGGAAAAAACGGCAAAACGGGAATTTGTGATCGCGTTTTGCGGTCATTTTTCCGCCGGCAAATCGAGCTTGATTAACGCGCTGCTTGGCGAGCCGTTATTGCCGTCAAGCCCGATTCCAACGAGCGCCAACTTAGTAAAGGTGAAATCGGGAAAAGAATATGTGCGTGTTTTTTATAGACACGAGCCGCCGGTCGAATACGACCCGCCGTACAATGAGGAGCTGATTCGCGCCCAATGCAAAGATGGGGATGCGATTGAGTTAATTGAAGTAAGCCGGCAGACTTCGCGTATTCCTAGCGGCATTGTAATGATGGATACGCCGGGAATCGATTCAACTGACGATGCCCACCGGCTTGCTACCGAATCGGCGCTGCATTTAGCCGACGTTGTGTTTTATATGATGGATTATAACCATGTGCAGTCAGAGTTGAATTTTCAGTTTACGAAAGACTTAACGAACCATGGAAAGACATTGTACTTGATTGTCAATCAAATTGATAAACACCGCGAGCAGGAATTGCCGTTTCACACATTTCGCCAGTCGGTGGAAGAAGCGTTTCGTGACTGGGGAGTAAAAGCGGAGCGTGTGTTTTTTACCTCGTTAAAGGAGCCAGACCATCCATATAATGAATGGAACGAACTGGTACACTACTTACATGCGCTGTTTCGCGACAAAGACGGCCGACTGCAGCATGGAGTGGAAACGGCGCTAAAACGGCTTGTCGACGAGCATGTTTGTTGGCTGAAGGAACGGGACGAAGAGCAGGAACAAGCGCTGTGGATGCGGCTTTCCGAATTGGGAGGAGCGGAAGCGGAAGGGAAAGCGGCGCAGGAAAGTCTGGCTCGCCTGCAAGCGGAGCTGGAAGAGCTTGACGCAGCTCTACACCAGCTAGAAGAGAACTTTCGCCGCGAGCTGGACGGAATATTGGAACATGCGTATATCATGCCGTTTGAAACAAGGGAGCTGGCAAAAGCACTTTTACAATCGATGCAACCGGATTTTAAAATCGGCTTTTTCTTCGCCAAGGCGAAAACGGAACAGGAGCGCGAAAAGCGATTGCAGGCGTTTTATGAAAATGTGAAAGAAAAAGCAGTTGCGCAAATCGAATGGCACGTGCGCCAACTGCTGCTTCGTTTTAGCAAAGAACACGCCATCGATGACCTCACACTGCTTCGTGATTGCCAGCAATGGACGGTGACATGGGAGGCGGAAATGCTGGCAAGTCTCGTCAAAAAAGGCGCTGGGGTGACCGGGGAGGCGGTGTTAAACTATACGAATGATGTCGCCTACGAGCTTAAAAAGCGGTATCGCGATGCCGCGCTGCAGTTGTTTGCCACGCTGCTAGAAAAATGGAAGGAACAAGCGGAAGAAAAACGCCGTCAGTTAAAAGAGCAGCTGGCCGTAGAAGCAGAAAAGCATGAACTCCTTTGCGAGCTGTCTTGCCGCAGCGAAGAGCGGGAACAGCGGCGGCAGAAGCTAATGAACTTGCTTGCATCGGACCGATGTGGAGAAGACATTGATGAAAAGCGCCTTGCTGAGCTGACCGAACTTCCTGTTATGAGAAAGCAGCAGCATGAAACGGTGGCGCTTGCTTCCAAACAGACGGAAGAAATACAGCCGCCATCCATTTCAGAGCAAGCGCTCGATCGGCGAATTGGATCGTCGCGCAAAAAAGTGCAGCAAGCGGTACATCATCTCAAAGAAGCAGCAAAAACAATCGAAACGATCGGCATTATGAACCGGTTTGTTCCATCCTTAATCGAGAAAGCAAAACGATTGCAACACCGCACCTTTACCGTCGCGCTCTTTGGCGCGTTCAGCGCCGGCAAGTCATCGTTTGCCAACGCTCTGATGGGTGAACGGCTGCTGCCGTCATCGCCGAACCCGACGACGGCAACGATTAATAAAATTGCGCCGCCAACCGAAGCGAACCCGCACGGCACGGCCTTAGTGCAAGTAAAAAACAGCAAACAGCTGTTTTCCGACATCCAAGCGTCGCTCCGCCATTTTCAGCAGGAGGCGGAAACGTGGGAAGAAGCATGGGCGATGTGCCAGAAAATAGCAGGCTTAGAAAAAGTGGAGCCGCACCAAAAGCCGCACTATGCTTTTCTCCGCGCGGTTCTTTCCGGGTATGAGCGCATGAAAGAGCGGCTCGGCCATACGTTCCGCATCGGGCTTGATGAGTTTTATAAATATGTGGCCGATGAAGCAACCGCCTGTTTTATTGAATGGGTGGAGCTGTACTACGACTGCGCTCTTACCCGCCAAGGAATCACCTTGGTCGACACGCCTGGGGCCGATTCAATTAATGCGCGCCATACGGGTGTGGCGTTTGATTATATTAAAAACGCCGATGCGGTTTTGTTTGTTACGTATTACAACCATGCGTTTTCCAAGGCAGACCGCGAATTTTTAATCCAGCTCGGCCGCGTCAAAGACACCTTTGCGCTTGATAAAATGTTTTTTGTCGTCAATGCTGCGGACTTAGCGCGCTCTAAAGAGGAATTGGACGCTGTCTTGGCGTATATGAAAGACCAGCTTTCCCGCTTTGGCATCCGTTTTCCGCGCCTTTACGCGCTGTCAAGCCGTTTCGCCTTGGAGGAGAAAATGGGCAGTCCAACGAAAGGGCAATACGGCTTTTTAACCGAATCGGGCATTGGCGCGTTTGAGAAAGATTTTATGCGCTTTATAACCGAAGAGTTAATGGAAGTGGCGATTCAAGGTGCTTATGCAGAAATCGAACGGATGCATCAAACGATAGTGGAATACATTCATGCCGCGCAAAAAAGCGGGGAGGAAAAAGCGGCAAAACGGCAGGCGCTGCTAGAGGAACAAGCAAAAATGCATGATATTCTCGGCAAGATAACGGCCGGGCACGATTGGCAGGCGCTGATCCAGGAAACAGATGAACTTGTGTATTACGTCAAACAGCGCGTATCGCTGCGGCTTAACGACTGGTTTAAAGAAGCGTTTAACCCGGCTTCCTTAAGGGATGACGGACGCGATATCCGCCGCGCTTTAAACATGTGTCTTGAAGAGTTGCTGCATTCGGTAGGTTTTGACTTGGCACAAGAAATGCGGGCGACGAGTTTACGAGTGGAGAAGTTTTTGAAAGAGCGGCTTCAAGATCAATTTGCTGATGCATGCCATAAGATGGAACAGATTCATCCAGGGATGCCGCTTTCCAATGTAGAGGCTGTTTCCTTTGTTACACCGGAATTTGGCAACGGGCTCGAGCACATGGACCGGTCCAGATTTGCGAAAGCATTATCGCTGTATAAAAACGCGAAATCGTTTTTTGAGCGGGACGAAAAGCGGGTAATGAAAGAGGAAATCGAAAAACAACTGCAGCAGCCAATCGATGAATACCTTGCCGCCCAAAAGCAACAACTGCTTTCCGCTTACGAAGGGCAATATAAAGCGGCAATCGATGAGCTAATCGCCGTTTTAACCCGTCAAGTCGACGACTATTTTACAGGGCTATACACGGCGTTAACGGATGCGCTCGATATCGAACAACTGCGCCAATGCGAAGCCGAGTTAGCTCGCATATTGGAGGAACAAGGATGAGCGAGGCTATTAAACGCGGATTGCTGGCGATCGAAAAACAGCAAGCGGTCCGCATATTGTATGCGTGTGAGGCAGGGAGCCGCTCCTATGGAATGGAGACGCCATCGAGCGATTATGACATCCGGCTGATTACGATGAAACCGGTCCGCGCGTATGTATCGGTTGTCAAACCGTCTTTGGCGTGGAGCCATTCCGCCCCGCCGTATGAATGGCACAGTTGGGATATTTTTAAGGCACTGGAGCTGCTTCGCAAATCCAATCCATCGCTGTATGAGTGGTTCTCGACGCCGATCGTTTACGCAAAGGACGATTTCTTTTACACGAAAATGAAAGAAATGATTAGTAAACATTACTCATTACGAGTTTTGGCTCGTCATTACCATTCGCTGTCAATAAAAAATATTCGTGCCCTCGCAAAAAAAGAAATGGAGCCAAAAGCATATATAAAAACGTATGTACAGGCGCTGCGCGGCGCGCTTATGTTTCGCTGGATCGTGCGCCGCGGTACGCTGCCGCCGCTTCCGCTTGCGGAATTGGTCGACGGGGACGCGTCGCTACGCGAGCTTGTAGAGCGGCTGAAGCTGGCCAAACAAGGAGAACAGACAGATGTTCGCCTGTTTGCGCCGGAAACAGTAGAATCGCTTCTTGACGTTGATTTGTCGGTCATTGAAACGCTGCCGGCGGGGGAGCCGCTCGATGTCTGCATGCTTGATGAGTTGGCATGGACGCTATTAGGCGTATAAAAAGGGGAGATGGGATGAATCGGTTTCACGCGTGCGCCACGTGCATTCATTACGGAATGCAAAAGACGAAAAAAGGACTTTATACGTATTGTCAGCGGCTTGGCTATGAAACGAAGCCGTATTACCAATTCAACTGCTGGACGCCAAAGCCCAAGGTGCGAAAGCTAATGGAAAAAGAAATGCGAAAGGAAGATCATTATGACTGAAGTGCACCAAGCGATTACCGCCCATTTGCAAAAGCAGCATGCCATCCTTAAGCGGTTTGCCGAACTCGAACAAGAGCGGGAGCGCTATATTGAGGAAGCCGTGATGCTTTGCCAAAACGGGCAGCCGTTTACAGTCGAAAAAATTAACGCGGTGACTAAAAAGATAAACGAACTGGCAAAACAAGGGACAGTACCGGTGCGGAAATATGTGACGGCAGAAATGGTCAAGGAGTATGTGGAGCGCAGCAAAAAGTAAGGGGGAAGCAAAATGAAGCATATCGTTTCACAAGCATGGCTCTCGGAGCGGCTTAACAAGGAAGACGTCCGCATCATCGACTGCCGCTTTTATTTAAACGACCCAAAGCGCGGATTGGCGGAATATATCGAAGACCATATTCCTGGCGCTCTCTATTTCGACTTAGAAAAAGATTTGTCGGCGCCGGTTTCCAACCATGGCGGCCGCCATCCGCTTCCACCCGTGGAAGAAGTGGCGGAAAAATTAGGTGCAGCCGGCATTGATGAAACGGTTACGGTCGTAGCCTATGATGATCAAGACGGAGCGATGGCCGCGCGGTGCTGGTGGCTGCTCCGCTATCTTGGACATGAAAGCGTCTACGTCCTTGATGGGAACTATACACAATGGAAAGAAAAAGGCTATCCTGTTACCGCCGAAATTCCAACGGTACCGCCACGTTCGTTTCAGCCGCGCCTGCAACCGTCGTGGCTGGCGACCGTTGATGATGTGCGCCGCGCCGTCCGCGAAGGTTCAGCCGTTTTGATTGATTCACGCGAATGGAAGCGCTACGCCGGAATTGAAGAACCGATCGACCTTGTTGCCGGCCACATTCCGGGAGCGGTTCATATGTTTTGGAAAGATGGGATAATGGATGGTGGATATTGGAAAAATCCAGAACAACAGGCGCAGCGTTTTGCCTCCATTCGCAAAGACGCCCCGATTATCGTATACTGCGGTTCAGGGGTAACGGCATGTCCAAACGTGCTTGCCTTAAAAGAAGCGGGTTACACAAATGTCCGTTTATACGCCGGAAGTTGGAGCGACTGGATTTCGTATCCGGATCATCCGATTGCGTCAGGAGAAAAATAGCAGTATATTTGTTGCTTGCGGGCCGATACTATGGATGTACCCCTGTTACAAAAAGGAGGGACTTCACATGGGCCGTACCAAACTTGGCAATGCCAATGCACAGCGAAACAATAACGCCAAACAAAAAAACGGATTTAATCAAGAATGGAATAGCGAATTTGCTTCCTATGCCGAGGTAGAAACGAAAAAAATGAAAAACGAACATAAAAATATCCGCTGAGCGGAAAGGGGCGTCTGATTGGACACCCCTTTTGCTTTTTTTCTGTGCCGTTTTATGTTTAAATAAAACGTAGCAAGGTGTGTTGACGGATGCAATGCTCTACCTCGCTTACATATTTGGATGAAAAACAAGGCCAAGGTTTCACCGGGGGAGAAGAAAATAATGAAGCAGGAGGGAAATAGATGAGGAAATTCATTGTCATTTTATTGCTGCTCGCCGTTACCGGGTACGGCATTTGGAATGCGCTCGCGGCAGAAAAAACAAAAAAAGTTGGTCTATCGGTCGGGGATGTTGCTCCCGATTTTGCTTTGCAGACGTTGACCGGTGAAACGGTGCATTTATCTGATTTCCGTGGGAAGCCAGTCATCGTCAACTTTTGGACGACTTGGTGCCCGCCGTGCAAAAAAGAAATGCCCGATATAGAAAAGTTTTATCAACATTACCATTCTGAAGTAGGCTTGCTTGCCGTTCATTTAACATCGCAAGATACGGTCGAAAATGTAAAAAACTTTATCAACGACTATCAATTATCATTTCCAGTGGTGCTGGATAAAAAACAAAAAGTATTAAAAAAATATCATATTCAAACGATTCCGACATCGTATATTATTGATGGCAATGGGGTAATCCGGAAAAAAGTGATCGGCCCGATGACGTATAAGCAGATGGAAGAAATCACTGGGCCGCTCCGCCAATAAAAGCATCTTTCAAGCGAAAGGTGCTTTTTATTGTGGAAAAAGTAAAAGTTAACAGGTATTTTTCAAAAAGTTGTAATAATTTTTATCTTTTTTGGGAATGAATGAAATTAAAATAAGAAGTGAGAGGAGGGTTAAATGATGAGAAGAACCCGAAAAATAACATTTCAAGAATTAATTATGGAAAATAAACGCCAATTATTAAATGACCGCGAAGCAATGGAGAAAATCGAAAAAAAATTGGAAGAACGCATGCTTAAAAAAGCAGAATAAGCCATGCATAGCGGTCATCCGCGCGGACAGACTAGATGGTGAGGAGGCGAGGTTCATGAGCAATCCGAGAGGAAACCCAAAATATTTCAATCCGAACCATCTAGGCACACAGCCTCGTGCTGCTGGAGGAAATAAAGGGAAACAAATGCAAGACCAATCCGGACAACATGCTCAAGTAATTCAAACAAAAGGCGAATAATCGATTGTTCATATAAAGCATAAACATCGAATAACAAGCACGAAGGAGGAAGCGTGATGTCTCATCGTCCGAAACCGGATGACCGCAGCGACAACGTAGAAAAATTGCAAGATATGGTCCAAAACACGATTGAAAATATTGAAAAGGCAGAGGAAACGATGCAGTTTGCTTCCCCGGAAGAGCGGGAAAAAATACGCGAAAAAAATAAACGCCGTGAAGAGGCGATTGCGGCAATGCGTGCCGAAATTAAAGACGAAGCAGCGGCACGTGAAAACGGCTATCAATAATCATCAACTACGCGGAGTTGCCCTTTATGCTTGGGCAACTCCGTTTTTTATTATAACCTGGCAAGAAGTTCGCTTTTTCGAAAACGATATAGAACGTCGGAAATGAAAATATGTAAAAAAAGGGGAGAAGGTCAATGGATCGAATATTAAATATGGTAAGATATAGTTGTATGCGGATGGAGGAAGAACACGGAGGGAGATAGACATGAAAATAGCCGAAAAACAAATTGAAGTGCGTTATGCGGAAACGGATCAAATGGGAGTCGTGTATCATGCCAATTATCTCGTCTGGATGGAAGTAGGCCGAACGGAGCTTATTAAACAGTTAGGATTTCATTATGCCGATATGGAAAAAGAAGGAATTATTTCTCCTGTTATCGATCTGCAAGTTTCCTACAAAAAACCGCTTCATTACGGGGAAACGGCGACCGTTCGCACTTGGATTGACGCCTATGACGGCATCCGCGTCACTTATGGGTATGAAATTTTGACGCCGGATGGAGAAATAGCGGTAACGGGAAAATCGCAGCACGTTTGCGTTAAACGTGACACCTTTCGCCCGATTGTCATCCGCAAATATTTTCCTGATTGGCACGAAGCGTATGAACGGGCGAAAAAGTAAAGGAGATACATACAATGGCATTTGGTATTCGCAGGCAGGAGTTAATGGAATGGAAGGAGAAAGTAAAAAGAGGAGAAATTGCGTTTTTAACGCATTATTGGTATGATGAGCGGTTTACGGAATACACGAGCGTGACGAAGGTAGGCTGTTCGGATATTGAAAAACTGGCAGCCTGGGGGAAACAATACGGATTGCGGAAAGAATGGATCCATCACCGCGGCGAGTTTCCCCATTTCGATCTGCTCGGGGAAACACAAAAGAAAATTTTGCAGCAAGAAGGGCTGACAGAACATTTGCAGAGGTTTCATTTATAGTCGATAAGGGGAGAGGAAAAAGATGGATTTGAGGAATTTAAAAGAGATTGGAAACGGAACATTGCTCGAAGCATTGGGGATTGAAATTATCGAAATCGGCGAGGGACGCGTCGTCGCGACGATGCCGGTCGACCATCGTACCCATCAGCCTTTTGGGTTGCTTCACGGCGGGGCTTCCGTAGCGTTGGCGGAAACGGTGGCGAGCCTCGGCGCCTATGCGCTCATTGATCCCGAAAAAGAGAGCGTCGTTGGCTTGGAAATCAACGCCAATCACGTCCGCGCCGTCCGCAGCGGCACTGTCACGGCGAAGGGGACGGTTCTGCACCGCGGCAAAACAACGATGGTATGGGATATAAAAATCGTCGATGAACAGGAGCGGCTTGTCTGCGTTTCCCGCTGTACGATCGCCGTCATCAAAAAAAGCTAGCGTTTTTGCCAAACACGCTAGCTTTTTTACAAGAATAACTGCAACGAAAGCCCGTGACATTAGTCATCAGGATAAAGTGACTGAATGATAAAATTATTCGAATTATGTTCGTCCATGAAAGTCTTGTGGAACAAGAGGGAGTGTCTATACGAAGGTATAGACGAAGCTCTTTAGTACACAAGAACCTGCCGACTTTAGTCGTGCAGAGGTTCAGTTAATAATAAACATAGGTTCATCTGTTTCTTCATTTATGTCAACAGTGAAGTTGTGATTATCAAAATACCATATATCCTGATCTTCTACAAAAAAAGTAATTCCATCAACCGTTGTTTGTGCAACTGGCTCTATCGGATCTTCTTTTGCTATACCGAGAGAAAATCCTTTTTGTACGGTGCTGCATCCTCCGTAGCGGGCAAAGAAGCGGATAGCATCTCCTGCTTGCAAATCCAATTCTTTTTTAAACCAATCCAATGCCTTTGGTGTGATGATAATGTCCATTATTTCTCCTCCTCAACTAATATTATAAAAAACGATATCCTTATTGTAAAAAGTTTCATGAACATTTCGTGACATTTTTGATTAAACTGCTTCTCGTTGACAAAAAGTAAAGAGAGAAAACAAAATGAGGAGGGGAAAAAGTGGAGAAAAAACGTCCATTTCCTTTAAGCTACGAATCGGATGGGCTGATGGGAAAGAAAACGAAAAAACAATCCGATCATGACAGAAAAGAAAAAAAGGAACGCGATTTTTTTAACACCACGCCAGCCAGTGAATAAAGTAGCCAGTAGGCTGCTTTTTTCTTTGGTAAACTACTATACAAATACGTCATTCAACGTTATTATTAATCGAGGAGTATTTTTTTGAAAGGAGTGACGTTTTCGTATATGAGTAGTCGAAGTTCGAGCGAACCAGAGCCGGAATATAGCGGGGAGCTTTGTCTTCTTCTTTTTCGATCGTCGCAGCTACTCATCGTACGAAAGCGAGCTCCGATCGGAAAAGGAGAAGCGCAAACTTCCTCGCGGTGAAAAGGAGGAAGGATGCGTATGATGAAAATGTATTTATCGGATGTAAACGGAAAAATGAAGGAAATCGATGAAATTAAAAATGGCTGCTGGATTAATTTGGTGGCGCCAACGGAAGACGAAATCCGTTATATTGCTAATCATCTTGATATTCCAATCGACTCGATCACAGACGCGCTTGATGATGAGGAACGTTCACGTGTAGAAAAAGAAGATAATCACGTATTGATTATCGTTGATATTCCGATTCCCGCAAATGATGAAGTTGATGGTCCAATGTATGAAACGATTCCGATCGGCATGATTATTACGAATACGTGCTTTATAACAGTTTGTCTACAGCAAAACCCGATCTTCGAGGAGTTTTCGAAAAACAAAATTAAAAACTTTTACACGTTCATGAAGACGCGTTTTGCTTTGCAAATGTTATATGTGATTTCTACTTATTATTTACGCTATTTAAAACAAATTAACCGGAGAACGAGCGAAATTGAAAAAGAATTGCATCAGTCGATGAAAAATAAAGAATTGTTTTCGCTCCTCAGCATGGAAAAAAGCTTAGTCTACTTTATGACATCGCTGAAGGCGAACAATATTGTCATGGAGCGGCTGCTACGCCTGAATTATTTGCGCATGTATGAAGATGATCAAGATTTGCTACAAGATGTCATTATTGAAAATAAACAAGCGATTGAAATGGCGGAAGTATACAGCAGCATTTTAAGCGGAACGATGAACGCGTTTGCTTCGGTCATTTCGAATAACTTAAATATTGTAATGAAGTTTTTAACAGCGATTACGATTGTGATTTCCTTGCCGACGATGGTCGCGAGCTTCTACGGCATGAACGTGCCGATTCCGTATCAGCATTCGCCGTATGCATTTATGGTGGCGATGATGATTGCTGCTTCGTTGTCAACTATTACCGCGCTTATTTTCTGGAAAAAACGATATTTTTAACTGCCAAAAGGGCTGCCTGTTATGTGTCAGGCAGCCCTTTCTTTTTGGATGATGCCATTCCGCCGGAAAGCACAAATTTCATCGCTTCTTCCGGCTTCATATCAATGACCTCTACTTGTTCTTTTGGGACTAAAAAAGTGATGCCTGCCACTTGAAATGTCTGCGGAACGTAGACGGCAACGTGGTCTTTGAGCGGATCGAGCCAGCTTTCCACTTCCTCGGATGTAATGAAGCCGATGCATTTCAGTTCCGTTTTTGGCAAGGTGACGAGCACAACTTTGGAAAAAGACCGTTTTTCGCCGACAAACGAAGAAACGGTATCTTTAATGACGGAATAAACGGTTTTAATGAGCGGAATGCTTTCTAGCAACCGGTCAAGAAGACGAATAATTCGGCCGCTAATATATTGCGTCGACAGCCAGCCGCAGACGGTGATAAGAACGATCGTACATAAAATGCCGATCCCTGGTATGTAATCGTCTTGCAAGTACGGACGCACATACTTGCCAAGCAGCCCGTCTAAAAAGGCGAAAACTTTATAGCATACGTACACCGCTAAAATAATTGGAACAATCGTGATGACGCCGTTGACAAAATTTTTTACGAAAAACCGCATTGATTTCCTCCTCTCTTTTTTGCTACTTTATCAACTTATCAGTTTTTGTCTGTAAAAACAAGATAGTAAAATAACGAACATTATTTATATATCATTTATAGAAAGTTCGTATTTTATATTGACGAGTAGGAAAATAATTGATATAGTTACAAATGGAATATGGGAAGTGGGGGATTGACAGATGAAGAGCCATTACGATGTCATTGTCGTCGGCGCAGGCCCGGCAGGCATTTTTACTTGTTATGAATTAACATTGAAACTTCCAGGGGCGAACGTCCTGTTAATTGATAAAGGACACGATATATACAAGCGTAATTGTCCGATTCTTCAGAAAAAGATTGAAAAGTGCCCGCCGCCAGCCGGCAAAAAAGATTACGCTGGCTGCGTGCCGGCATGTTCGATCACGAACGGCTTCGGCGGGGCCGGAGCCTATTCGGACGGCAAATTTAATATCACTAGTGAATTCGGAGGCTGGATGACCGATTATTTGCCGGCGTCCACTGTGCTGGAATTGATCCGTTATGTCGATGAAATTAACTTAAAACACGGGGCGACGACATCGATTACCGATCCAATGACAGAAAAAGTGAAAGAAATTGAGCGCCGCGCTTACGCCGCTGGGCTGAAGCTTTTGCGCGCCTATGTCCGCCATTTGGGGACGGAGCAAAACTTAGAAATTTTAAAAAGCATTTTTGAATATTTACATGAGCGGATTGATATGCGTTTTAAAACGGAAGTGGATGATATTATAACGGAAAAAACGAACGATGGGCATCGCGTGACAGGTGTAATCCTGAAAAACGGCGAAACGCTGACGGCGGAGAAAGTCGTCATCGCACCGGGGCGCGACGGGTCGGTGTGGCTGAGCAAAATATTGCGGAAACGCCGCTTGCGCATGATCAACAACCAAGTGGACATTGGCGTGCGTGTCGAGACATCGAACATAGTCATGGAAGAGATTAATGAACATTTGTACGAAGGAAAATTTATTTTCAACACGTCGGTCGGGACGCAAGTGCGCACGTTTTGCAGCAATCCGTCAGGGCACGTTGTTGTTGAGAACCATTCCGGCATTATGCTCGCAAACGGCCACGCTTATAAAGATCCGAAACTTGGCAGCAACAACACCAATTTTGCGCTTCTTGTATCACACAAATTTTCCGACCCGTTTGATAAGCCGAACGAATACGCACATGAAATTTCGCGGCTCGCTAACGCTTTATCGAACGGCGGCATCATCGTGCAAAAATACGGCGACATTTTAAAAGGCAGACGTTCTACGGAAAAACGGATCAAAGAAGGATTTATCGAACCGACATTGAAAGAAGCGGTGCCCGGTGATTTAGGGCTTGTGCTTCCATACAATACGATGAAAAGCTTAATCGAAATGACAGAGGCGCTGAACCACGTCACACCGGGGCTCGCTTCGGAACATACGCTCTTTTACGGTGTCGAAGCGAAGTTTTATTCAGCGCGCCCGAAATTAAACGACCGGTTTGAGACGGAAATTTCCGGCTTGTACGTCGGCGGCGACGGCGCCGGCATTACGCGCGGCCTCGCTCAAGCGAGCGCCTGCGGCGTATGGATCGCCCGCGATATCGTAGAAAAATTAACAAAATAATAGTAAAGGATATGCTGTCCCGCATGGACGCATATCCTTTTTTATACGATCGTTCGTTTGCTCGAACAACCACTTTAGGAGAAGGAGAGAAATGAAATGTTGAATAAGGCGATAAAACTGATCGAAGCAATATAAAGTATGGAATTAATAGTTAACCTTAATAAAATTTCAGTTGACAATTTAACTCCCCTTTCGCTACGATAAATGTAACGATGTGGAAAGGGGAGAGGAAAAATGGCAAATTGGCTGGAATTAGCCGATCGTGTGTTGGAAGGCTACGAACTGACCGATGAAGAAGCGCTGGCGATTTTAGACTGTCCGGATGAAGAGCTGCTGCTGTTGTTGCAGGGGGCGTATCGCATTCGTCGCACGTATTACGGCAACAAAGTGAAACTTAACATGATCATTAACGCCAAATCGGGGCTGTGCCCGGAAAACTGTGGATATTGCTCCCAGTCCGCCGTTTCAACGGCGCCGGTGAAAACCTATAAAATGGTTGATAAAGAAACGCTCCTGCGCGGCGCGGAAGAAGCATACCGCCTGCGCATTGGCACGTACTGCATTGTCGCGAGCGGCCGTGGTCCGAGCGAAAAAGAAATCGATACCGTCGTTTCCGCGGTCAAAGAAATTAAGGAGCGGTTTGGGCTAAAAGTTTGCGCCTGCCTTGGCATTTTAAAGCCAGAACAAGCGGCGCGCCTCAAAGAAGCGGGAGTCGACCGCTATAACCATAACATTAATACGTCGAAAGAACATCATCCGAACATTACGACTTCCCATACATACGATGATCGTGTGCAAACGGTGGAAGCAGTGAAAGAAGCGGGCATTTCTCCATGTTCGGGCGTCATTATCGGCATGAAAGAAACAAAACAAGATGTGGTGAATATGGCGCGGAGCTTGCGTGTTCTTGATGCTGATTCGATCCCAGTCAACTTTTTGAATGCGATTGATGGGACGCCGCTTGAAGGAACGAACGAATTGGATCCGCGCTACTGCTTGAAAGTGCTGGCTTTGTTCCGCTACATGAACCCGACGAAAGAAATCCGCATCGCCGGCGGGCGTGAAGTCAATTTGCGCTCGCTGCAGCCGCTCGGCTTATATGCGGCTAACTCGATTTTTGTCGGTGATTATTTGACAACAGCCGGTCAAGAGAAATCGGCTGATTATCAAATGCTCGAAGATCTCGGCTTTGAAATTGATTTTTCTGCAGAAGAGCAAACGATTTGCTCCTAGTTTATCAATGCTGTCTCCTGTATATGGAGACAGCATTTTTTTATGCATGAATAGGAACAAGCAGCAGACAATAAAAGATAAAAGCGATAATCGGGAGTGAAACAACATGTATGAATGCATTATTATCGGGGGAGGAATTGCTGGATTGCAGGCGGCGATTCAACTCGGCCGCTACCGTCACCGCGTTTTGGTAATTGACGCCAATAACGGCCGTTCTACCCTTTGCCGTGCGTACCATAACGTGCTTGGCTGGCCGGACGGGGTAAGCGGGGAGATGCTGCGTGCGCTTGGAAGAAAGCAGGCGGAACAATACGGCGTGCATTTTGCCGATGATGAAGTAATCGCCGCCGAGAAAAAAGGCAACGTATTTGTTTTGTTCGGAAAAAGCGGAAATACATATGAAAGCGAGCGCCTGCTGTTTGCAACAGGGGTAAAAGACCGGATTCCGCCGATTCCAAATCTGATTCCATGTTTAGGGACAAGCGTTTACGTGTGCCCGGACTGCGACGGATATGAAGTCACCAATAAAAAAGTGATCGTGCTTGGCGCGGGCACTGCCGGGGCCAATATGGCCATAACGCTGTTATATTGGACGAAAGACATTATTTATATTAATCACGACGGCGAAGAGCTATCAGCAACATGGCAGAAACAGCTGCAGGAGAAAGGGATTCGTTACCTTCGCGAGCCGATTGCATCCGTGCTCGTCAAGGAAGGTCCAGAGTTTTCCGGTGTCCGCCTGCAAAACGGCAACGAAATTTTCGCGGAGCGCGGTTTTATTGCCTTTGGCCATAACAAAGTCAATACGGATTTAGCAAAACAGCTTGGCGTAGAGCGATTAGAAAATAAACACATTCCGACTAATCCGCGCACGAAACAAACCAATGTCCCTAACATTTGGGCGGCGGGCGACATCGGCGTTCATTCCGAACAAGTAACGATCGCCATGGGCGAAGGCGCACAAGCGGCAATATGGATTCATAAAAGCATTATTGCGCAACAATGAGGAAAAAAAGCAATGAAAGCGTCTTTTTTATCATTTTTTCTCATGAAAACGATTTCTAGTGCGTACTATTTCAATACAAAGAAGAGTTAGAAACGGGAAGGAGTGGTATTCCTAATTTTTTCTAGAAAAAATGCTTCACAAAATGAAAAAAACTCATTAAAATGACAACAAAGAAATAGGAAGGAAGAGGATGGGGAAAGATGGCAAGATCATTTTATCGTTATTTATTGAAATTCCGTGACGGCAAAAGAGAAGACCCGTTTGTGCGCTTTGCCAACGGAGCGTATTATGATCATAGTTTTCCGAAATCATCGGCAGATTATGACGAAATTAGCCAGTATTTGGAGCTAAACGGTGATTATTTAGACAGCATGATCGTATTTGATGAGCTTTGGGAACAATTTATACAGGAGGCATAATATTGCTTCCGCCCTTTCGTGAAAGCGCTGTCATATGTTTTTCCGCGGCGCTTAAGGTGTCCACTCATTGGTATATGCATATAATGTATTATCACTGCTTTAGGTGGGGGGATATGAATGAGTGGCCCAAAGCGCCCAAAATTTTCGGTCGGGGATATTGTCGTAAACACACTGTACGGAACGGTTGGCACGATTACCGACATTCAACAAATCAATGATACATTTTTATATGAAATTAACCATAGCCGCAGCTTATTTATGGAACATATGTTAGTATTGTTATCCGACTTTGACGGCGATTTATGGATTACAGAAGAAATAGAAGTGGAGCTGCCGTTTTTCTTGGGTGAAATTGTCCGCGTCCGCGACTACGGCGACCATTTATTTAAAGTGGTTGGAGTGCGCACGGAAATTTACCGTTATCATGGGGAGGGATGGGAAGAAACGATCTATGAATTACAACGGTTAATCGACGGCTGGGAAATTGAAGTCCATATGGAAGATATGATCCCGCTAGCGGATGATGAAGAAACTTCTATTATTCTCATACAAGATATTGTTCTATCTGCACCAATGAAAACATATGCTCTTCTTTCTTCTGCGGAAGAGGCGGCAAAGTTGCCATCGATTGATGAGCTGCTTGATATGTATAACGATTACAAATTCCTATATGAATGGTTTCACGATGAACAGTATAAACAGATGATGGAAACGGTTGTAAAACGTTTACAAATGATGGCTAATTACCATAATAGAAATTGATATAAAATAAACAGGAAGTAAGGAATCCCGGCAACCATCACTATGACTGTCAAACTGTTTACAACTGTTTCCATTATTTTATCTGCCATTGCCTGCTTGTCCATGTTCAATTCCCCCGTGATCGTTTTTGTTACTACATATATGGCCAAGCCGGGAAAAATAGTACATCGATAAGGAATTTTGTTTGACATAAAACGGTACAATGTTACATACAACATTACAAAGGGGGCGAGAGGTCGTGAAGGAAATCGAAGTGGTCATTGATACGGAGGAAATTGCTGAATTTTTTTATCATGAATTGATCCGCCGCGGTTTTGTGCCAACGCAGACGGAATTGGAAGAGCTGGCCGATATTACGTTTGATTATTTGCTGGAAAAATGCATTATTGACGAGGAGCTGGACATAGAAGACGACGAGTAATGCCACTCGTCGTTTTTTATTGGACAGTGATCGCTGCTGTTCGCAGCATCTCCACGTTATGCATATAATTGGCGGTTATATCTTTATGTTCGACGGCAGGAATGGTTTCCATCATTTGAATAATCGTTTTGTCGGTAAACCAGTCGCGGCGGTCGGAAAACGAATGAAAAATATCCGGCCAAACCGCCTCTAAACGTGGGCTGTAAATGCGTGACGAATCCGTTGCTTCGGCGGAGAAACATTGCGGCCAAAAGTCTGCCCGCGAGCCGGTATGGGCCACTTCACGGGCAAATTGATATGCCCGCTTTGTGAGCCGTTTTTCGAAAAACAACATACTGTAAAGCGTTTTACCGATATGAATGCGGTGATGGACATCGGCAAAATCGCGAACAGTTGTGCCGGCAAGACGAACGCGGCGCCCCGCTTTATAAGGAATGAGCACATCGTTAAAGCCAAGCCATTGCTCAGCAATAAACGGCATGGTCGAAAGCACGTGCGTTTGGAAAAATGGATTTTCGATGACGCGCTTTTGAATATATTGCTGTTCGTTAATAATTAACGCCACGGTGATGACCGGCGCATCTTTCGTTTCCCAAAAATATTCCCAAAAGGGCTTCATAAAGGATGATACAGCAAAACAAGGAAGCAAATGGAATAGTGGTTTTTTCTTTTGTTTGCTTTCTTCATACAGCAAAAGCTGCGGATAGGCGTCATGAAAAATAAGCGCATTTGCTCTTTCTAAAAATAAAAAGAACGGGTTGATCTGCTTTTCGGGAAGAAGGCGGGGAATGACACTTCCACGTAAATCGGTCATATTCCATCCGCCGTTTCGTGAAACGATATGTGCCAAAAATGCCCAATGCACTTCAGGATGAGCCTGAAAAAAATTAAAATAGGCTGCCGTCCGCGTAATATTATTGCGATTATATTTCGCCGTTTTTTGGCGAATGGAGCTGACGATTTGCCGCTCTTCATCGGTGAGGCTGATCGAAGGCGGCGGATTTTCCCAGCGGCGAGCAAGGTCGAGCAAAAGATGTGAAGAAGCGATCGGGATGTGATGGCGGTATAAAAAAGAACGATAGATGTATTGGATTGGATGGATCATTTGCAGGAACGTGCGAATTTGGATAATTCAGTTCTCCTCCTTTGCTAGCACATCTTGTATTTTCATTTTTTCCGTTCGATCATCATTTATTCGGGCGCAGCCAATCCATGCCTCTAGCAAATCCTAACAGTTTGGAATAAGATGTTTGCCAAAAAGCAGAACCGGTACTGACCAAAGCAGCATACCATTTCAGGCGTGTTGATTGACCAACAAGAATCAATGTTTCGGCAGGCCAGTGCTTGCCGACTGGGCATGCGGCACGCAGAAAAGCCAGGCGCATCTGCTATTTTAGCCGGATATATCGGCTTTGTGAAATTTCAACAAATGGATCATCAACACTCATGATACCATTCGACAAAACAACAGCAATTTTGCTAAAGGAATCGACATGGTTAATCACAAATATTATGGAATAAATACTAACATTTGTCTGGCAAAAGGAGAGTGGAACGATGGTACGTTTATTGATGAAAAAAATGCTTCATGTCCATCGCGCTTATGATGTCACCATTTTTCAGACGCCGCATTTTGGCCAAACAAAAGGATATCGGCAAGTATATAGGCTGACGGTGAAAGCATCAAGCCACCATGAAGCATTGTCCTATCTTTATCGTATGTTTAACGTAGCGGATTTAATGCCCGAAGATTATCATGCCCGTTTTATGGGTACCGGAGATATTGTACTTATTGATGAAGGAATAAAGGGACAAGTGTACTACAGGCTATGTCCGGAAGGGTGGAGAAAAATCAATCGCCTTCATGTTTGCTGATTAAAAATTCAAAAAATTCTACACAAATAAGAATAGATAATGGTATAATGAAGAAAAAAGTCGAATAGTTTGTGCGAATTTTGGAAACGGATAATAACGGAAAGGGGGGACGATTATTTGGAACGCAACAAGAAGGAGCACGATTACCCAACAATAGCGCCGGGAATAGATGACGACGAAGAGCTGAACGAAAAAGCGACGAAAGAAGAAATGGTTCGCGGGGAGTATACAAAAGTGGTGACACTGTCTTTTGATGAAGTGGACCCATCAACATGAAAACCCTTGTTATTGCACAAGGGTTTCCATTTATGATTTTTTACGTAGTGAAGCCTTATTTATGACTCTGGGTTGTCATGATGCCCTGGTCCGTTTTTCCGTCCTCCTGCGGCAGAGTATTCTTTCGCATGTGCCGCATCCTCTGCGATTAGTGCTTCCTTCGGAATATGGTTATTCTTTTTTTGTCCGTTAATACGGTTGCGATGTTTTTTACCCATAAACAGTTTCCTCCTTGTTTACAAAAGTATATAGCTACTTCACCCCGTGACTCGAGCCATCGGATGAAGTGGAAAACGGTTCTGAACTGGTCCAAAGGGCGCTAAACACCAGTGTTTACCATGATCCTTGACGGAACAAGAACGAGTGCCTGCACACACGAATAGGAAAAGCTCTTTAGTACGCCAGAACTTGCCGACTTTCGTCGTGCAGAAGTTCGATATGGTCACTGTTAGTTTGCGCAGCAAAAAGCGGTTCATTGATGGGAAATTTTTACGGTAAAGCGTGAAGGGGAAGGGGAATCGAGGATGGCCGCACTTTTTATTTCCATGTTGCTTTGCGTAAGCTCTATTGCTGTTTTGTTATTGGTAAAGGAACAAATAGAAAGAATGTTTTTTCGTTGGAAAGACGTACTTTTCCTGCATGTGATCAATGTACTTGTTGCCGGGTTTATGGTCGCCGTTTCTTATTATAAATTAAGCAATATAGAACTCCATTTGTCTACGATGGCATCTACCCGGCAGTTTTTGTATGTGTTTATCGGAGCACTGGAACTTGTCCTTCCTATTTACCTGCTTGGCTGCTGGCTTATTCGGAAACAGAAGGGGCGGGAGAAAAAGTATACGCGCAGCAAAGATAAAAAAGTATTGTATATTAACGAGAAATATTTAGCGCGCCGCCGTGACCATAATGATTATCATTCAAAAACGTCTTAAAAAGGGAGAAAGGCTCTCCCTTTTTAAAACTTTGTTTTTTCTTTTTTCGACGTGGACGGCTGGTTGTTGGAGCGAGAAGACGGATTTGTTTTGTTTGCGTATTCGACGGCTTGTTCGAGCTTCTTTTTCATTCGTATGTCCCTCCTTGTCCGATCGTTGGTGAAACCAAAATAGGGGAAGGCGCATACACAGTATGCCCATCACAATTATTTTTTACATATAATGATTACTGCCATTTTCAACAAATATATGGTATGATAAGAAGGGTATAAAATGCGGCGCTGAAAAGGCGAATAGGAGGTATATACATTGAGCGTACATATCGAGGCAAAACATGGGGAAATTGCCGATAAAATTTTGCTTCCGGGCGACCCGCTTCGCGCGCAATATATCGCAGAAACATTTTTAGAGGGGGCGGTATGCTATAACCGTGTGCGCGGCATGCTTGGGTTTACCGGTACATATAAAGGGCACCGTATTTCTGTACAAGGAACGGGAATGGGAGTTCCTTCTATTTCTATTTATGTCAATGAACTGATTCAAAGCTATGATGTGCAAACATTAATTCGAGTTGGAACGTGCGGAGCGATTCAAAAAGACGTGAACGTTCGCGATGTCATTTTAGCGATGAGCGCGTCCACGGACTCGAATATGAACCGCTTGATTTTCCGCGGACGCGATTATGCACCGACGGCGAATTTTGAACTGTTACGCACGGCGTATGAAGTCGGTGTCGAAAAAGGGCTTGCCTTAAAGGTAGGCAATGTGTTTACCGCCGATATGTTTTATAATGATGAGCCGAATTGGGAGACGTGGGCGCGCTACGGCGTGTTGGCGGTCGAAATGGAAACGGCGGCCTTATATACGTTGGCGGCAAAATTCGGCCGTAAAGCGCTGTCGGTATTAACGGTCAGTGACCACATTTTGACAGGGGAAGAAACGACAGCACAAGAACGGCAAACGACATTTAATGAAATGATTGAAGTGGCGCTGGAAACAGCGATTCGCGCTGAAGCATGAATCGCCTAAAGGTGCCGTCCTTTGCCGATGTGCGGCACCCGCTTCGTCGTTGCTGCGATTTCCTTGTGAAAAGGGAAGGACGGTATTTGCCGCATATTGATTAGGAAGAAAAGGTGAAATGATGAAACAGCTATGTCGAGCAATAATCGTTTTATCACTTGTTTTTTTCAGCGGGTGCAGCCAGCCTGACGGACAGGAAAAAAATTTGCCGAAGGCAGGAGAAAATGATGCATCCCATCCGCAAAACAAGAATAATAGCGGGAAGGAAACGGTGGAAAACATAGAGGCGCCGCCGACGAACGAAAATAAAAACGCGCCGAAGACAGAGGAACCAACCGATCCGGAATTATGGCTGGAAGCGAAATATTGGAATATTGTCGAAGTGCATAATGGCATGAAAGTCATTATGAACCCAGACAATATACTGGCGCTTGTCAATAAGGAACAATCGCTTCCCGCGACGTATAAGCCGAATGATTTAGTTGTGCCGCGCGTGCCGTTTTCTTTTGCGGAAAAAAATGTAGACAAACGGTATATGCGGGCGGAAGCGGCAGCCGCATTGGAAGCGTTATTTGCCGCGGCACGCAAAGAGGGAATCGAGCTGGTAGCCGCATCCGGATATCGCTCCTATGAGCGGCAACAAGCGATCTTTACGGAAGAAGTCAAAGAAAAAGGAAGAGAAAAAGCTGTTCAAGCCGTTGCGCTGCCGGGGCAAAGCGAGCATCAGACCGGATTGGCAATGGATATTACAAGTCCGTCGGTCGGCTATGCGTTGACAACAGCGTTTGGAGAAACGAAGGAAGGGAAATGGGTGGCTCAACATGCCCATGAATATGGTTTTATTATCCGCTATCCGAAAGGAAAAGAAGCGGTGACCGGATACCAGTATGAACCATGGCATCTTCGTTATGTCGGCAAAAAAGCGGCGAAAGTCATATTTGAAAGAAACATAACGCTTGAAGAATATTTTCGCATTGTTAGAAAGATGTAAAAGGGCGATACAAAAGGTAAGATATAACTAAGACCAAAAAATGCCTTCTTTCATGTTGTAAAACATGGAAGGAGGTGTTTTTATTTTGGCCAAAACAAAAACGAAAAAATATACGAACAAACATTCTGACAAACCTTTCACTATTGACGATGCCCGAAATTTTGTATTAAAAGTAAAAAAACTTGAAGGCTGCACGGAATCAACGTTAAGAAATAAAAAAAGAGTTCATTCACATTTATTCAGGCATATGGCAAGTGGGTTATTTTTGCCTCAATGCAGATTTAAAATCTAAATTTTCTAATTATTAAATTCAGATGTATTACTTTTCTTATTATTCTTAAGATGGTAAAATTTAACTTGCAAATGATTAATTTAGCAGATGATTCGGAATATAAAGCGAGGGCATAAAATACAATTTGGGGAAGATAAGATGTGTCTGAAACAAAAGAAATTTTACCAATAACTATTTATCTAAATCAAAAAATAGTGTTTGATTTGTTGGCTGTAATTGATGATGGTTTTTCTCAAGTAACGAAATTAAATATCTCTAATCAAGAAGGAAAAAAGAATGGAGTAGATGGTAGTGCGGAAATTGGAATAAGTAATGCATTTGGATTATGTGGAGTTAAATCAAAGATAAATGCAAGAAAAGAAGCAAAGTCAGAAGAAAAAGTTCACACTCCAACGTCTCTTGTAAGAAGCTAAGTTCTTTTTTTATTGAGGGGGGGGACAGAAGGTATGGAATTTTTGGAGTTGAAAACTAAAAATGAATTTCTAGCATCATATCCTGTGATTACAGATTTTTGCCCGGAATTAAGCCAAATTGAGTACCTGGATTACATTCAAGAAATGATAAACGATGGATATCGCCTTTTTTCTCTAAAAATAGAGAAGAAAATTGTTACGGTTGCCATCGTTGCAATTCGAACGGATTTGTCAAATGGACGACATTTATGGATTTCTGAACTTGTAACATCATCCTTAGAACGATCGAAGGGTTATGGAAAAGTAATGATGAACCATTTAAAAGAATTTGCTATAGAGCAAAAATGTAAAAAGATTATTCTTTATTCAGGTTTAGCCCGACATCGGGCCCATCATTTTTGGGAAAAACATATGGGATTTGAGAAACGTGGTCTTGTGTTTAAACTTGACATATAGATAGAAGCTCTAACTTTGTGGATATATCCACAAAGTTAGAGGCTCAGCTTGTCGACAAAGTCGACAAGCTGAAATGGATTGCTTTCAAAAAAGCAATCCATTTTTTATATATTATTACCAAAACAAACCGATTAAAGCGATGGCAACGATGGCAGCGAGGGCGATTCTATAGCCCCATCCCCACCCCCATCCCCAGCCGGCGAAGGCGTAGCCAAATCCGCCAAGGTTGCGTGGGCCGACCGGCGCAATATAAACGTGGGTTGGGGTGACATGGGTGATCCGTCCTACATGGACACTTCCAAATTTATCATGGATCCGTACAACTCGACCGCGGTAACGGCAACAAACATGGTACCAATGCGGCGACATTTATCCCCCTCCTTTGTAAATGTTACACTCACAGTGTACGTAGGGGAAGATGGACACGTCTGTACCAATGACTATTTTTGACACGAAAATACACAATAACCGAGCTGATCGCCATATTGTTTCGTCATTTGTTAGCGGTTTTCGATCATTTTTAATATCGACGAGGACATATTGGCCGTAATGAATAGGGGTTGCGCGGCAACGGGCTGACTAGCCGACGAATACGTTATGTCAATATGCTGGAATTTTTTTCTGCAATTCGTTTTCCCATTCTTGGTTGGTATGCAAATGGGGAAAATCGTAAAAGGCAACGATTTTTTTCTTTTCTTTATCGTACGAAGTTTTACAGCAATTTGCCTTTGTTCAAAAAAGTTATCCGAATCGGAAAAAATTTGCCTGTCTCTATACTCCTTCCGCTAGTCAACTTTCTTGCTGTAGACTTACACGATTTTTTGCTGGTACACTGATAAATGCAGAAATGATAATTAGGTTGGTGAAGTGTGTGGAAAGAAAAGGTAACGCAGAAGCGGGAGCTTTCATTAGCATCGTTGTCTACATAGCCTTAGCCGTCAGCAAACTGCTTGTTGGTTCCATTGCCCATTCCGACGGGGTAAAAGCGGACGGGTGGAATAATTTGAGCGACATCATTGCTTCCGCTGCCGTTTATATCGGGATGAAAATTGCGAAAAAGCCGCGCGACCACAATCATCCATACGGCCATTCGCGGGCGGAAAATATTTCTTCTTTAATTGCGGCGTTTATGATGATGTCAATCGGCATCGATGTCATGGCGGAAGGAGCAGCGGCGCTGTTCCGGCCGGAAAAGAGGGAAAGCGCGCCGGAATTGCTTGCTATGCTTGTTGCCGTTGCCTCCGCTTTTGTGATGTTATTTGTCTATTCTTTTAATAAGCGGCTGGCGAAGCGAACCAATAGCCAGGCGCTTGCCGCCGTCGCAAAAGACAACTTGTCCGATGCGCTTGTCAGCATTGGAACGGTCGTCGGCATCGCAGGCGCGCAATTCAAGCTTCTATGGCTGGACCCGTTGGTTGCGGCGATCATCGGAGGAATTATTTGCAAAACGGCCTGGGAAGTATTTATGGAAACATCCCATACATTAACCGATGGATTTGACGAACAAATGTTGACGGCATACAAGCATGAAATTGCCGCTATTGATGGAGTGAAGGATGTTGCCGATATAAAAGCGAGAATGCTGGGAAATGACATCGTTTTGGAAGTAACGATCCATGTCGATCCGCATTTAACTGTGGTCAAAAGCCACAAAATTGCCGACGAAGTGGAACGTTTGATGAAAAAACGCCATAACATTGAAATGACACATGTCCATATCGAACCGGACAAGATCCCTTAACCGTCTTTTTCCAAGCGGTTAAGGTTTTTTTATAAAGATGGACAACGCTTCTGCCCATCTTTTTTTCGTGAAATTGGGCGATGGCCCGGCCGAGGGAGTGGGCGAATGCATATAATGGCGGTGAACAGACAAAGGAGGTGCCCGCCGTGAGCGGCATATTCGACAGAGGTCATACGATTATTGTTGTACTGTTTATTTTATTAATTATTGTCGGTTGTGCGTGTGTAATTTATTGAGGAAAGGGGGGAGAGGACGATGTGGGGCTATGGCGGATACGTGCCGCATTACTATGGCTGCGGATACGGAGGATATCGCTACGGCTTTTCTTTTGCGTTAATCGTCGTGCTGTTTATTTTGCTGATCATCGTGTTAGCGGCAATTAGATAATAGGAAAAACGCCTGCTCTTTACAGGCGTTTTTTCTTGGAAGGAAACATAAGATGGGGTTATAATGAAACGAAAGCAATAAAAGTAAAAGGAGATAGAGCAAGTGAGTCAATCGCACGAAGAAAAAATTGGAATCATCTATACGGCGTTTTCGTATTTGTTATGGGGCGTACTGCCGTTATATTGGAAACTGTTAGAAGTTCGCCCGGCTCTGGAAATTTTAGCGCATCGCATCATCTGGTCGTTTCTGTTTATGATTGGACTGCTGTGGGCTACCCGGCAGCTGAAAGCGTGGCACCATCAGCTGTTCGCCATTTGTAGGCAACCCAAATTAGTGGGGGGAATCAGCGCAGCTGCCATTTTAATCAGTGCAAACTGGTTTATATACATATGGGCGGTCAATCATGGTCATATTGTCGAGACAAGTTTAGGCTATTATATTAACCCGCTCGTGAGCGTTGTATTGGGGATGATCGTGTTAAAAGAGCGGCTTAACGTATGGCAGTGGATTTCTTTTGCGCTCGCCTGCCTCGGAGTCTGTATCATAACCTTTCAATACGGTACATTCCCATGGGTTGCGCTGTCGCTTGCTTTTTCGTTCGGATTTTACGGACTGGTAAAAAAACTGGCAAGCTTCGATGCTGCCATTGGTTTGGCGCTCGAAACGATGGCGGTGACACCAATTTCCTTTATTTATCTTCTACTTCTGTATAACGATGCTCCTTCTTTGCTGTCATCGGTGACAATTTGGCAAGGGGTATTGCTGCTTGGGGCCGGTCCGGCAACCGCGATCCCGCTTTTATATTTTGCAAAAGGAGCAAGACGAATTTCCATGACCATGCTAGGGTTTTTGCAATATATTGCCCCGACGATCAGCTTGCTGCTTGGCGTGTTTTTGTTTCATGAGGAGTTTACGAAAACGCACATGTATGCGTTTAGCTGCATTTGGGGAGCGCTTATCCTCTTTTCTTTCGCTAAAACAAAACGAATGCAATGGTTGCATGACAAATGGATGAAACAGAATTCACTAGAAGTGTAAAAACGGATTGGAGGAACCAGTCCGTTTTTTGTTTTTCTGGCGGCCTGGCAAATACCCATTTTTATAAAAACATCTAACCATTTATCCGCCAGTTGAATAGTCTACTAGTACAAAAGTGAAGGAGGTGCTTTCAAATGGGTGCAGCTTACGGCGGCGGATTTGCGTTAGTCGTTGTCTTGTTCATCTTGTTAATTATTGTCGGATGTGCGTGTATTGGTGGCTGGTGGTGCTAAAAACCAGTGATTTTGCACAAGGAGGTGAAGAATGATGCCATTTGGCTTATTCGGCTGGGGCGGCGGCCCTTGGGGCGGCTATGGCTGGGGAGGCTACGGCTACGGTGGCTTCGGTCATGGCCGTGGTTCTAGTTTCGTATTGATCGTTGTCTTGTTCATCTTGCTCATCATTGTCGGAGCAACATGGTGCTAATGGTTAACTAGTCACATCGACAAATGGGAAGAGGCTGAAGTACAGCTTCTTCCCAATATTTTTAGATCACAAGAAAGTTAAATGATACACATGTAACTTGACTATTTTCACTTTCCCGCTTGGTTATTTACAACAGATGGACGAAAGGAAGGAATGAAGCGTTGACCGCGTATATACATACTTTTAGGAACGGGAACTAGAAAAAGGGAAAATCGACCGTATACGAAAAAGCAGCGTTAAAGAAAGAAGGCTGACATCTTGAATATATGTCAGCCATGTTCATTTCTGCATCCGTAGCGGCGCTGGATAGAAAGGAGGCGGAAAAAGAGAAATATCGCGCCAGCAGCAAGCCCGGAAATCAGCCCAATCCAGTAGCCAAACGCTCCTAGAGAAGTAAAGTTGGCGAGCGTGTAACCGAGCGGAAGCCCAATTCCCCAGTAGGCGACGAAGGCGGCCCAAAACGTGGCATTAACATCTTTGTAGCCGCGAAGCGCTCCTTGGATGGGAGCGGCAACTGCATCGGAAAACTGGAAGAAAATCGCATACAATAAAAATTGTGCCGTCAGCGCCAAAACATCAGGCTCATTCGTATAAATACGGGCGATATCGGCACGGAAAAAATAAAGCAAAAGCGATGTTACGACTGCCGTCGCTACCGCCATGCCGATGCCAAGATAGCTGTATTGCTTCGCATCTTGATAGCGATTCGCCCCGACCTCGAAGCCGACGGCAATGGTCAAAGCGGTCGAAATGCTGAGCGGGATCATATATAGAAACGAAGCAAAATTCATAGCGCTTTGATAGGCGGCGATCGTCGTCGTGCTGAATTCGCTCATCAGCAACGTAACGGCGGCAAAAATGCTTGTTTCAAAAAAAATCGCAAAACCAATCGGCACGCCAATTTTCAAGAGCTCTTTCCACGCAGCGAAAGAGAGAGGATAAAAACGCGTAAACAGGCGGTAGCGGGCAAAACGCTGAAACTTTCGGACAATAATAGCGGCGATAAAAAAGCAATACCAGTAGGTAATGGCGGTTGCATAGCCGGTACCGACGCCGCCGAGCTTTGGAAATCCGCATTGGCCGTAAATAAGCAAGTAATTGAACAAAATATTGATTGGCAGCGCCGTTAAGGTGATAAACATCGTAATTTTCGTCTGCCCGAGCGCATCGATAAAGCAACGCAAAACATAGTAAAGAAAGAGCGGGACGATACCAACGGAAAGGGCCATTAAATAGTGGAAAGCGACGCGCCGCACCTTGTTGTCTAGGTTCATATGGTCCAAAATCGGGTGCAAAAGGATGGCACCTATGGCAATGATAAAAAGTGCGATCACACCCGCTAAATACATCGCTTGGATAACCGCATGGGGAATTTGTTCATGCCGCTTCGCTCCAAGATGCTGGGAAACGATGGGAGTTAGCGCCAGCAAAATGCCGCTCATTCCGGTAAACACCGGAACCCATAAGCTGGATCCAATCGCGACTCCCGCCAAATCTTTGGAACTGGCATGACCTGACATAGTGACATCGGCAAAATTCATTGCATATTGGCCGACTTGGGTGATGAATACGGGAAGAAAAATATGTAGTAATTGAACGATTTTCTCTCTATACGTCATCGTCTGCTGCATCGACAACAGCCTCTTTTCTATAAAGATTGCACTATTAATATAGGATAATAGAAAAGAAAGGGAGAAACAAGAATGAAATCTTTTTCTTTTTAAGATGTTTTTTATTAAACGTTGTTCTAAATGCAAAATGTAGAAAAAGAAACTATTATTAAAATAAAAGTATAAGCAAAAAGCTGTCCCGTTATTATAGGGACAGCTTTTTGTCGTCAATGGGTAGCTCAATGAGAAAACATGTACCGTTGCCATCACTTTGTACTTTCATCGTTCCTTTGTGAATTTCGATAATTTTTCGCGATAGTGGAAGCCCAAGGCCAGTACCTGTTTCTTTAGTGGAGAAAAACGGATCAAAAATATGATCGATCACTGTCGGCGGTATGCCCGGACCATCGTCGCAAAATTGAATTTGCGCTATGTTGTTCGATCGTTTGCTGGAAATGGTAACATTCATTGTCTTTTTTACTTTTGCTTCGACTGCATTGCGGAATAAATTTAAAAACACTTGTAGCAACTGTTTTTTATCACCGTTTATTTCATACGGATCGAGCTGTTTATCTAAGTCAAAATAAACATTTACATTATTTAGCAACGCTTCACTTTGCAGCAGCATTCCTACGTCTTCTAAAATAAATTTGTTGAGTCGGATTTTTTCTATTTTAATATCCGCAGGCTTTGCGATGCTTAAGAAGTCGGTAATAATGCTGTTGGCGCGATCTAGCTCGGGAATAAGCAGGCGATCGATAAGCGAAATAAT
This sequence comes from Parageobacillus genomosp. 1, assembly GCF_000632515.1. Lineage (GTDB taxonomy): Bacteria > Bacillota > Bacilli > Bacillales > Anoxybacillaceae > Saccharococcus. The sequence goes on along the minus strand of NZ_CM002692.1, from coordinate 1,889,638 downwards.
TCGATCCGGAAGATCGCTTTTCAAAAATTGTAAATAGCCGCGCACCGTCGTTAGCGGATTGCGAATTTCGTGGGCAATCCCGGCGGCGATGCGGCCGGCGACAGCAAGTTTTTCATTTTCCTTCATCAAGTTTAACGATTGGAACATGCTGATGACCCGTTTGATCGAGCCGTCGTCATTATAAATAATGCGTGTATTAATGATGCCGTAAAAGCGGTCTAGTACTTCCTGATTATAGATTGGTTCCTTTTTTTCAATGGACTGCAGCGTCACAATCAGTTCATCGGGCAGCTGCAATAATTCACGGATATGTTTTCCAATGATCGCGTCGCGGTTCACCCCGGTATCGTTGGCCGCTTGCAAGTTGCAAAGCGTAATGATGCCGTTGCCATCGACAAACACAATGTGATGGGGAACAAGGTCAAAAATCGGCGTTAAAAATGTTTCGATTTTCTCAAACGGTATGTCGCGATAAAAATCAATATCCCATTGTAATTCCGCCTCTTTTGCCGGCGAAACAGGGATCGGTTTCATGATTGGCGCTGCTTTTTCGCGGCTTTTTTCTAATTTTATTCCTGTTTTGTAATCGGTGAAAACAAATGGAAACGGGATTTTTCTAATAAAATTTTGATAAAATTGTATTTGCTGTTCTAATTCCGCTGTTCGCTGTTTCAGGTGTTCGTAAGATAAATCGTCCATTATCCCAAACTCCTTATTGAACATTCATTAGTTATTGTACAAAAATATATTTATTTTGGCTATCATTGAATGAACAATTTTTTCATATTGGCGGTAATGACGGCGGCGATTGTTTCGCAATCTTTGTAATTCCAGTGCCCGATAGCTGGAGCGCAAATCAGTGGCTGCCCAGTAATCCCTGCTTTTTATGTTTTCTTTCCTATGGCTATGCTGGTCAAGAGGAAGGTGGGCGTCAATCGCGAACGCTCACCTTTTGAATGTCCTCTTGCAATAAACGAAGAAATTTTCGCATCTCTTCTTCGGAAGGAAAAACGGCCTGTGCCTGCCGTTCGTTTCCGCCGCCTTTTCCGTTTGATAATACAAGCATTTCTTTGAGCCGCTTTCCGATGTGCAGAGAAAGGGAAGGCGCTTTGACGATCACGATGCGCTGCTCTAATGTTGTAGCTAACACCGCCGTTTTTTCATAGCGGTTGGCAATCATGTTGGCGATAGTTTGTATGTCCTTTAACGTATATTGTTCATAAACGCGTACGACGACCTGTTCCTGCCCTGCTTGTTGAGCGACGTTTTCCGCTTCTGTTGCAAATACGATCTCTTTAAATTGTTCAAGCTGCTTTTGCATCTCTTTCTTTTCTGCTTCCCATTTGTCGAGAACGTCAAGCAGCATATCCCGATTCGTTCCCAGTTGCAAAGAAGCAGCAGTTACGATACGATGGGACAGCTGATAGTCGGTAAGCGCGCGTTTGCCGCAAACAAACGAGAGGCGTGTCATTCCGCGATGGCGTTCCGTTCTCAACAGCTTAATCATGCCGATTTCCCCCGTCCGTGATACATGCGTGCCGCAGCAGGCGGAAACATCAACCCCTTTTATTTCGACAACTCGGATATTTCCTTCGATTTCAGGAAGTTTGCGAAGCGGAAGCTGGCGTGCTTCTTCTTTTGTTACGTAATAGGTTTCGACAGGGATGTTGGCGTAAATCAATTCATTGGCGCGGTTTTCGATGGCTGTAAGCGCCTGTTCTGATAAAGACGGGACGTTTAAATCAATCGTTACGACTTCATTGCCCATATGGAATCCGACAGTATGCGCGTCAAACAGTTCGATGCACACGGCAGACAATAAGTGCTGGCCGCTATGTTGCTGGGTATGGTCGAGACGGCGCGCCATATCAATTTGACAACGAACAGTCGATGCGGCAGGAAGGGAAGGAAGACGATGATATACTTCTTCATTTTTTTCGAACACTTCTAGCACAGGGATACCGGCGATTGTACCGTTGTCGCATGGCTGTCCGCCGCCTTCGGGATAGAACGCTGTTTCCGCTAATGTGACAATGTATGTATCTCCGTCTTTTTCTGCGCTTGTGACCGTGGTTGTCCATTCGCTAGTTGTTGGGGAAGTGTAATACCATTTTTCCGTCAATTTGTTTCATCCTTTCCCGTGTCGTTTTGTTTTTATATAAGCAAATTTTGAACGAATAAGTTTGTTATAAGATAAAAAATATTACGCAAATCGAAATGTTGTGATAAAATTCCAGTTACGTATAGTGATATTTTACCATTCAATATTATAACAAAAAATGTGAATATTTATAATTTTTTATTAAACTATGTTCTAAATTAACAATTAAAAAAGGGGAAGATTTTCCCTAAGATAACGTCCGGCGCCTCTCTCTTCATTGTTTAGAAAATAGGTGGTAACAAACGAGAGCACAAATAGATAAGCCAATGCCAAAAAGATAAGGAAGTTCAATCATTTTCGTAAACATCCAGCCGGCAGCTACCGGGCCGACGATGCGTCCGAGTGAGTCAAAGGAAGAGAGAAGCCCGGCGGCGCGCCCTTGGCCGCTTGGCGCATGTTTTGTGACAAGCGCTGATACACAAGGACGGATGACGCCGTTGCCGACACCAAATATCGATAAAAAGACGGCAGCGGTCAGAAAATTATGAACGAGTAAAATCAAGGCAAATCCGATCGCAGATACGATAATGCCGCCTTGAATGACACGACCTTCACCAAATTTGCGAATCAATTTGCCGATAAGCCCCCCTTGGACAATGGCGCTCGCAAGGCCCATAATCATAAAAATGTAGCCTAGCTGTGCGGAATATAATCCGGCGCGTTTGGCAGCAAAGTAGGCGAATGTCGCTTCCAGTCCGGCGAGGGAAAAGGTGATAAACCATTGAAGAAGGTATAAATATAAAAGCGGTCCTTTCAACGTGCGCCAAAGCGTTTCGTTTTTGCTGGACACTGCCGATTGTTTATCTGCTGTCAATGATTCTTTTAAAAAGACAAGAACGAGAAAAGCAGTGACGGTGGAAAGCCCGCCAGAAATAAAGAAAGGGGTATGTAAATTCACTTTCGAAAAAATGCCGCCAATCGCCGGGCCGAAAATAAAGCCAAGCCCCGTAGCCGCACCGATCGCTCCCATCGCTTTTCCGCGTTCCTGCGGCGTAGTGACGTCAGCGATATATGCCATTGCCGTCGGCATTGTGGCTGCCGATAGCATTCCGCCGATAATACGGGCGATAAACAGCATGGCAAGCGTTTTAGCGATGGCAAATAAAAAGAAGGAGAGCGATAAACCGGCGATGCCGATGAATAAAATTGGCTTGCGCCCGTAGCGGTCCGACATTTGCCCCCAAAACGGGGCAAACAATAATTGCATCAGCGAGTAAATCGCCATCAGCAGCCCTAACTGTGTCGGAGTCGCACCGACGTCTTCGGCTAAAAAGGGGAGTACAGGGATGATAATTCCAAATCCTGACATCACTAAAAACATAATGGCAAATAAAAGGGGAAGAAATCGATTCTTTTTCATATTATTCCCTCCGAACGTTCGTTACTTTTCTATCATAATGAAGTTTAAAACGATTTGCAAAACATATATGTGCTAGGAGGAAACATATGCGAAACATTCTTACGTTACACCCAATCAGCTTACATATTATCATCGGCACGCTATTTGCGAGGACAGCAATGTTTATGACGATCCCGTTTTTGTCGATCTATTTAACCAAGGTGAAAGGAATCAGTCCTGTGGAGGTTGGGGCAATTATTGGGATTAGCGCCTTTGTTAGTTTATTTGCCGGATTTATCGGCGGGCATTTATCCGATCGGTTTGGGAGAAAGCGGGTCATGCTTGTTTCCATTTGGCTATGGGTGCTTGTGTTTATCGGTTTTGCCGTGGCTGATCACGTTGCAATCTTTTTTCTTTGCAATGCTTTTAATGGTATATGCCGTTCTTTTTTTGAACCTTCTTCACGGGCGTTATTATCCGATTTAACCGATCAAAAGAAAAAATTGCTTGTGTTTAATTTACGCTATGCAGCGATTAACGTCGGCGCCGCTGTCGGCCCGTTGCTCGGTTTAAAAATGGGAAGCGCTTCTTCTACTTCGGCGTTTTGGCTTACAGCTACTATTTATATGCTGTACGGGGCATCGCTATTGTTTTTGTTCCACCGCTACGGAGATTCTCAAGCCGTTTCTGCGCATTCGTCGAGAGAACGCGTTACATTGCGAAGCGCGTGCAACGTGTTAGCACATGATAAAATTTTTTTATTTGCTATGATTGGCATGATTTTAGGAACCGTAGGTTATTCACAATTTAGCTCGACGCTTCCGCAATACTTATCCAGCGCACCGCAGTTTCAAAATGGGGTTGAGTTATTTTCATATTTAATCGTTGTTAACGCTATTTCCGTATTAGTCATGCAGTATCCGGTTTCGCGAATCGGGAAATATTTTTCTCCGATTGTATCGATTATGTCAGGAACGTTGACAGTGGGCTGTGGCTTGTTCTTGTTTGGGGTTGTCGATGAACCCGCTTTTCTTGTTGCGGCGATGATTGTCTTTACAATGGGCGAAGTGATGATGTTTACCATGTCGGATTTATTTATTGATCAAATCGCTAAGCCGCATATGAAAGGTTTATATTTTGGGGCAATGGGATTTACATCGATTGGAAATGCATTCGGACCGACATTAGGCGGATGTTTCCTTTCTTTGTTTGGTGTGTCACATGGAATCTACATATTTGGCTTACTGGCACTTCTTAGCGTTCTAGGATTTCCGTTTCTTTTGTACGCTTTCCACTTAATGAAGGAAAAAAAACGCTATATGCAGTATAGTTTGTAGCACTACTCATTTTTCTTATATAATGATTAGTGTGATAGCTGAAATGAGAATAGTCAGGTGATGTAAACGATGCTAACGTTAAATGATGTACTAGAAGCAAAAGAGAAAATGAAAGGAGTTGTTCATCAAACCCCGCTCGAGCATTCGCAAACGTTTAGCAATTTATCCGGCAATAATGTGTATATGAAATTGGAAAACTTGCAAAAAACCGGTTCGTTTAAAGTGCGGGGCTCATTTAATAAAATTATGTCGTTAACAGAAGAAGAACGAAAACGCGGGGTGATCGCCGCATCGGCAGGAAACCATGCCCAAGGGGTCGCCTACTCTAGCAGCATGATCGGCATCCCGTGCACGATTGTCATGCCAAAGGGAGCGCCATTAAGCAAGGTCGAAGCGACAAAAGGATACGGAGCGGAAGTGATTTTGTATGGCGATGTGTTTGATGAATCGCTCGAGTATGCGCTTGAGCTGCAGCGGCAACGAGGGATGACGTTTGTTCATCCGTTTGATGATTTAGCGGTCATGGCAGGACAAGGCACGATCGGCTTGGAAATTCTCGAGCAGATTCCGGATGTCGATGTTGTTCTATGCCCGGTTGGAGGCGGCGGCCTCCTCGCTGGTTTGGCATTTACATTAAAACAGTTGAAACCGTCGATTCAAGTATATGGAGTCGAATCGTCTGCTTGCCCTGGAATGACGGCAGCGCTACGTCATAAAAAGCCGGTAACGATTACTTCCTCTGATACGATTGCTGATGGTATCGCAGTGAAGAAGCCAGGAAATATCACGTACGAATATATTGAGAAATACGTAGATGGCGTCGTTTGCGTCGAAGAAGCAGAAATTTCACGGACGATGTTATATTTGCTGGAGCGGAACAAGCTGTTAGTGGAAGGTTCCGCGGCGTGCCCGCTGGCAGCGCTGTTGTATCAAAAGCTGCCGTTTACCGGAAAAAAGGTCGTTGCTATATTAAGCGGGGGCAATGTCGATGTCACTCTCATTTCGCGAATCATTGAACGCGGGCTCGTCGAATCTGGACGGTTTGTCACGTTTACGACCGTTATTTCTGATAAACCTGGCCAGCTAAATAAATTGTTGCGCATTATCGCAGAGCTAGAAGCAAATGTCATGTCGATCCACCATCAGCGCATCGGCGCGAAAGTATTGCCGGGACAGGCGGAAATTCATTTTTCGCTCGAAACGAAAAACGAGGAGCATATTCATCAAATTCACCAAGTGTTGTTAAAAGAAGGATACGATGTGGAATTTTTTCGATAAAATAATCTCAGGGATGGCGTAGCCACGCCATCCCATGTTGTTTTTCAATGAACGTTTGGCATATCTCGTAGTTTTGTTTGTCCGATTCCATCCTGCGCCATTTTCGCTTTTAGGCTTTCGAGAATGTAAAGCCCCACCATCCCCATTAATTCCTCATCGGTCATTTCTTGAATGAGCTGCAGCAAATCGTTGCGGTCGAGCTCTTCCAAAATCGACATCGTCATCACTTCCGCATCTTCTTCATCACCTGTGAGTCGGTTTTTATAGTATTCATATAGCTCGTCAACAAATTTCATTCGTTTTTCCTCCATCTGTTTCGTTTATCATCAGTTTGCATAAAATTTATGTATATGATGATTGCCTAATTTTGGTTCAGTATAGTATGATAGTAAAAATCTAAAAAAAGAGGGGGAGAGAGATGATTCGGCGTCTAACAAAGCATGACCATGACCAGCTTTTTTCGTTTCTGCAAAAAGAACCGTCGTTTAATTTATTTATTATCGGTGACATCGAATCGTTTGGGTATGATGCCGATTTCCAAGAAATTTGGGGAGAATTGGACGAAACAGGCAGTCTAAAAGCAGTGCTGCTTCGGTATTATAATTCTTTTATTCCGTATGCGCAAGGAGATTTTGATGTCGAAGGGTTTGCCGCGTTGATTCGGCAAACGAGCGATTCTTCTTTTATGCTTTCCGGTAAGTCGGCTATCGTGGAGCGGTTTGAACAATGGTTGCCGCTCGAAAATAAGCGTGTCATGTATTTTTGCGAATGCGATACAGATGAATACGCGAACGAAATGGATCACTCGATAGAAATTAAACAGGCTACGCTTGAGGACGTAGATCGCATTATCGAATTGCGACGGCGCATTGCCGAATTTGTCGTTGGCCCGAACGCAAGAGAGATGCTCGTGAAAGGGATGGAGGCGAAGACGGCAAGAACGTATTACATCGAGAAAAATGGTAATATAGTTGCTTCTGCATCCACGTCAGCGGAAAATTCGTTATCCGCGATGATTGTCGGCGTCTGTACCGATGAAGAGCATCGCAAAAAAGGATACGCAAGTGCTATTGTCGCAAAATTAATTCGAGACTTGCTTTCCGAAGGGAAAACATTATGCTTATTTTATGATAATCCAAAGGCAGGCAGCATTTATAAACGCCTTGGTTTTCGCGATATCGGCACATGGACGATGTATCTCTAGAAAAAGGTGGGCTTACTTGACTAGGGAAGTAGGCCCACCTTTCATGATTATTGCCCGTCCGCTCCGTTTGGTGTAACCCGACGGATATGCTGATCGCCTTTTTCTCTTGCCGATTTTGCTTTGTCGTTTACAAGCTGCTTTTGATCAACTGCCGATGACGGAGTTTGCTTTTCATTTGCCATGCCTCTCACCTCATTTGTAAAGATTTCGCTCGTTGAATAAACATCTCGGCATCCTCAATTAATCCGCATGTGCCGCACTGCACGCGATAGCTTGGACCGCGATATGGAAGATGGAACGGTTCTAAAGTTTCGTTCGTATACTCTTGTTCAATTTCGCCTGTTTGTGGGTTAAGCTTTACTGCTCGCGGATGTTGCTCGATTAAATGAAAACGGGTTCGATTCGTTTTGCAGTTCGGACATAACATCGGTTCCAAAAGAAGCCACCTCCATCTTTATGTTTTGGAAAAACCGTCATGATTATGTATAAAATTGTGGAAATCACCCATATGTCATAGAGGAATGCCATAAAAATATAACGAACATAGTAGTGGATAAAAAATGAAGAGAGGAGAACGAAGGTGCAAAACGCGATTACTTTGACTCATCGAGGCATGACATTGCGTGGGATGGAGCATATCCCGGAAAAAGCGCTAGATGAAAAGGTCCCTGCGGTTATTTTGTTTCACGGCTTTACCGGCACGAAGCTAGAACCGCACCGTTTGTTTTTAAAAATATCGCGCGCGTTGGAGAAACAAGGAATCGCCAGCTTCCGATTTGACTTTTTGGGCAGCGGGGAAAGCGACGGCGACTTTGAAGACATGACCGTATCGAAAGAAATAGAGGAAGCGCATGCGATTGTCGACTTTGTCAAACGCGATGAGCGCATTGACCCGTCGCGCATTTACTTGCTCGGCCTCAGCATGGGCGGGCTTGTTGCCAGCGTCGTTGCCGGCGAAAGACCGAACGATGTCGCCAAACTAATTCTTATGGCGCCGGCGGGAAACATGCATGAGCTGATTGCGGAGACGATTCGGCAAGGGAATATCGATGTGACAGCTCCGTATTTTGATCACGGGGGCAACTTAGTCGGACGGGCGTTTTTGGAGGATTTGCAAACGATCAACGTATTTGAGCGGGCCAAGCCGTACGACGGCCCTGTGCTGCTTATTCATGGAACGAAGGATGATGTCGTACCGTACCGCGTCAGCCATATGTATGAGCAATTATGCTATGGCAGCCGCGCCACCGTCCATTTGATAGAAGGAGCGAACCATACGTTCGACGGACATCGCTGGGAAACGGAAGTCATTGAGACGATTCTCGAGTTTGTTTCTTAAAGAGGGAGGCCAGTGGAGATGCAAGAGAGGAGGGTTAAAAAATGTTTCCCATCGAAACAAAACGTTTGCAGATCATTCATTTTTCCATGAACTGTCTTGAAGCCGCAATGGAAGGCAAGGAAGCGTTGAAAAAGGCTTCTGGGTATGATGTCGCAGCAGAGTGGCCAAACCGCGATTATGCGGAAATATTGCCGTGGCTTTTAGAACAATGGAAGAAACATCCTGAACAACAAAAGTGGAGCGGGCTTATCGTTCATAAAGGCGATTCAATGATTATTGGAGAAATTGGAGGCAAAGGCGCTCCGGATGAAAACGGCGTCATTGAAATTGGCTATGGGATTGTACCAAAGTACGAGGGAAAAGGATATGCGACCGAAGCGGTTCGCGCTTTTGTACACTGGCTGAAACAATGTCCCAAAGTGCACAAAGTCGCTGCCGAATGCGCAAAAGAAAATATCGCTTCCAAACGCGTGCTAGAAAAAGCCGGGTTTCGTCTAAAACGAGAAAATGGCGGAATGCTTTATTGGGAGATGAAGGAAATTCCCTCCGCTTAAAACGGAGGGGAATTTTATAGCGAGCGAAAAAATTGGTTCCAGTATTTCGCTTGGCTGATGGCTCGATTGTCGTGCAAAACGTCCCCAGGAGCGTTTCCTTCTCCGATCACATAGCCGATGTATTCAAGACCGATAAATTGAAAAATGTACTGAAACTGTTGAATGAGCGGAAGACCTTTTATATATGGGTTGTCACCGCCACAAATCACGACAAAGCCTTTTTTCTTTTTCATTTCTTCTTTAAAAGAAAAGCGTGTATCCCGTAAACTTTGTGACCAGCGATCGATAAATTGTTTCATATGCCCGCTCATTCCATACCAATAGATGGGCGTCGTAAATACAAGAACATCATGCTGACGGACGAGTTCAATCATTTGATCATAATCATCGTCAACTTTCGTAAACCCTGCTGGATCATGACGTTTGTCGACAATCGGCTGAATCAAAAAGTCTCTTATGTTAATACGGGTGCAAGAAACACCTTCCAACATCACGTCTGTCAGCTGTTCGGTATTTCCGTTTTCTCTTGAACTGCCGTTTAACACTAATATTTTCGCCATCGTATCGTTCCTTTCTTTTTCGTTACATGATTGATAATAAACGATAGTTGACAATTCCGGCAACCATTACGTATTTTATAATTAAACAAAAATATTTTATTTTTCAGAAAATGATGGTAACATAAAAATAAAGGAGATTTATCATGGCAGAAAAACCGCTAAAAGACCGAATTGTCGACACTGCTCTTCACCTTTTTGAAAAATATGGGTATCACGGCGTGACCGTTGACCGTATTGTGACGGAAAGCGATACGTCAAAAGGCGGCTTTTACCATAACTTTAAGTCAAAAGACGAGCTGCTTTATCACATTCACGACGTATTTATTACGTATGCTTTGAACAAGGCGCAGGAAGCGTATGAAAATTACACAACCCCGACAGAGCGCTTATATGCCATTATCCAGTCGTTTGTTAAAGTGTTTCATTTATATAAGCCTCACATTACCGTTTTTTATCAAGAAAGCACATATTTAAAGCCGGAATACTCGGAAAAGATTAACCGAAAACGCGATGAATTCAAACAAGTCATTTTTCGCGTCATCAGGGAGGGGATCGAAGCGGGAGAATTCCGTCCTGAACTATCTGTGGAAATTACCGGCATGTCGATTATGGGCATGGTCAACTGGACGTATAAATGGTATAACCCGGAAGGTCCGCTTTCGATCGAACAAATCGCAAAATATTTTGCCGATTTTATTTTGCATGCCGTGCTGCGGGAAGAAATGAAGGAAAAACCGTCCATTTCCCGATTTTTGCTGCCGCCTTTGTTTCATTCGTTTTCGGAGGAGAAATAATGCGTGTGTAAAGAAACCAACTAGTCGGTCTTAATAGAAACAGAGACAGTTGTCACCTGTTTTTATTGCTAACGACCAAAACCGACTAGTCGGTTTTAAGATAAATTATATCTAATGGGGGAGAGAGAATGAATTTCGAATTAACAAAAGAGCAGCAGATGATTAAAGAGATGGTTCGTGACTTTGCGGAGAAGGAAATTGCGCCATACGCGGCGAAATGGGATGAAGAAGCGCATTTTCCGATTGATGTGTTTAAAAAGATGGGCGAATTAGGGCTTTTAGGCATCCCGTTTCCAGAGAAATATGGCGGTTCGGGCGGAGATACGATTTCCTATGCCATTGCTGTTGAAGAGATCGGCCGCGCTTGTGGCGGCACCGGATTAAGCTATGCTGCTGCCGTTTCCTTAGGCGCAAGCCCGATTTATTATTTCGGTACGGAAGAACAAAAGCAAAAGTGGCTTGTGCCGATGGCAAAAGGAGAAACATTGGGAGCATTTGGCTTGACCGAACCAAACGCTGGATCTGATGCGGGCGGCACACGCACCACCGCGGTATTGGATGGCGATGAATATGTCATTAACGGTGAAAAATGCTGGATTACTAATGCCCAATACTCCAGACAGGTGATTGTCACGGCGGTAACAGGAAAAGATGAACGCGGTAAAAATATTATTTCCGCCATTATCGTTCCAACGGATACGCCAGGGTTTACAATCCGCTCGAACTACGACAAAATGGGCGTCCGTGCTTCCAATACGTGTGAGCTTGTGTTTGAAAACGTCCGCGTGCCGAAAGAAAACGTGCTTGGTGATCCGCAAAAAGGGTTTAAACAGTTTTTGTACACGCTTGATGGGGGCCGCATTTCCATTGCCGCACTGGCGGTTGGCATTGCTCAAGCGGCATTTGAGAAAGCGCTTCAATATGCGAAAGAGCGCGTCCAATTTGGTCAGACTATTTCAAAATTTCAAGCGATCCAATTTAAGCTTGCCGATATGGCGATGGAAATTGAACTCGCTCGCAATATGGTGTATAAAGCGGCATGGCTCAAGGATCAAGGAAAACCGTTTACAAAAGAAGCATCGTTCGCGAAACTGTTCGCTTCGGAAATGGGCTTCCGTGTCTGCAATCAGGCGATTCAAATTCACGGCGGCTATGGTTATATGAAAGAGTATGGAGTCGAACGCCATTTGCGCGACATTAAATTAATGGAAATCGGGGAAGGAACGTCCGAAGTTCAGCGTTTGGTCATCGCCCGTCAACTTGGATGCTAGATGTAGGGAAATGCGCATATAAATGAATTTGGACAAAGGGGAGGAAACGGTCTATGTTGACGGTCACGGTGGGGAAGCTGCTCGAGGAAAAAGCACAGTTGTATCCGGATCATGAAGCGGTCGTTTATGCAGATCGCGATTTACGGATGACGTATAGGCAATTCAATGACTATTGCCGTCTAGTGGCGCGCGGGTTGATGCGTCTTGGCATTGAAAAAGGAGAAAATGTGGCGATTTGGGCAACCAATGTGCCGGAATGGATCGCCTGTCAATTTGCGACCGGAAAAATGGGAGCGGTACTTGTTACTGTCAATACGAACTACCGTGCCGCAGAACTAGAGTATTTATTAAAACAATCCGATTCGACGACGCTCTTTTTAATTGAACAATATCGTGACTCTTCTTATGTGGATATTGTTTACGAGGTTGTTCCGGAGCTGCGCACAAGCGAGCCTGGAAAGCTTCAGTCCAAGCGTTTGCCAAAATTGAAAAATGTCGTGTTCATTGGGGAGAAACGCTATCCGGGGATGTTTACGTGGAACGACATTCTTGCGATGGCGCATGATGTGACGGAAGAACAGCTTGATGAACGGATGAACTCGCTCGATCCACATGACGTTATCAACATGCAGTACACCTCGGGAACGACAGGATTCCCAAAAGGCGTGATGCTCACTCACTACAATATTGTCAACAATGCCTATTATGTTGCGCAATGCATGAAGCTCACCAAAAATGACCGCCTCTGCATCCCAGTTCCGTTCTTCCATTGCTTCGGCTGCGTGATGAGCACGTTGGCATGCGCTACGGTTGGGGCAACGATGGTGCCGGTGCAGGAATTTAACCCAAAACGAGTGCTGCAAACCGTGCAAGCTGAAAGATGTACGGCCTTGCACGGGGTGCCGACGATGTTTATTGCCGAGTTAAACGATCCTGATTTTGAAAAATATGATTTATCAACGCTTCGCAAGGGAATTATGGCCGGCTCTCCATGCCCGATTGAAGTGATGAAAGCGGTCATGGAGAAAATGGGAATGAAAGAGATTACGATTGCTTACGGTCAGACAGAATCATCGCCGGTGATTACACAGACAAGAACGGATGACCCGATTCACTTGCGCGTGGAAACGGTCGGTCGTGCGCTGCCAAATGTCGAAGTGAAAATCGTCGAGCCGGGCACGAATAAAGAAGTGCCGCCAGGTGTGCAAGGGGAATTGTGCACGCGCGGCTACCATGTGATGAAAGGCTATTATAAAAACCCGGACGCGACAAAAGAAGCCATTGATGAAGATGGCTGGCTGCATACAGGCGATCTGGCCACGATGGATGAAAACGGATATTGCCGCATTACCGGACGTTTAAAAGACATGATTATTCGCGGCGGTGAAAACATTTATCCGCGCGAAATTGAAGAGTTTTTATACAAACATCCAAAAATTTTGGATGTTCAAGTCGTCGGTGTGCCGGATGAAAAATATGGGGAAGAAGTGATGGCGTGGATTATTTTAAAAGAAGGACAAACGGCAACCGCAGAAGAAATTCGCGAGTTTTGCCGTGGGAAAATCTCACGCCATAAAATCCCGCGCTATATCGAATTTACCGATTCGTATCCGATGACTGCCTCCGGAAAAATACAAAAGTTTAAATTGCGCGAAATGGCGAAACAGCGTCTCAGATTGACGAAGTAAACAATGTCTGGCGAAGCGGCGCATTATTTCGCCGCGCCGCTTTGGAATAAAACAACGATGCAAAGGGTGATGGGATGTTTGCAAAAATATTAATCGCCAACCGCGGGGAAATCGCGGTGCGGGTGATTCGCACTTGCAAAAAGTTAGGAATACAAACGGTGGCGGTTTATTCGGAAGCGGATGCCGACTCACTTCACGTCAAGCTGGCGGATGAGGCGTATTTGATCGGCAAGCCTCGCGTGAGCGAAAGCTATCTAAATATCGAAAAAATTATCGAAGTGGCAAAAGCGACGAAAGCGGAAGCCATTCATCCAGGGTATGGGTTGTTATCGGAAAACCCACAATTTGCTCGCCGTTGTGAAGAGGAAGGCATCGTCTTTATTGGGCCGAAAGCGGACGTCATTGCCAAAATGGGAAGCAAAATTGAATCAAGAAAAACGATGACAGAAGCTGGCGTTCCGATCGTTCCAGGCATTTCGTTTCCGCTAAAAGATGTCGATGAAGCGGCGAAAACAGCAGAAGAAATTGGCTATCCAATTATGTTAAAAGCTTCAGCAGGCGGTGGCGGCATCGGCATGCAAATCGTGCGCGATGAAGACGAGCTCCGCAAAGCGTTCGAAGGAAACCAAAAACGCGCTGCTTCGTTCTTTGGAGACGGGGCGATGTATTTAGAAAAATATATCGCTAATCCTCGTCATATCGAAATCCAGCTCCTTGCTGACGAACATGGAAACTGCATTTATTTATGGGAACGGGAATGTTCGATTCAGCGCCGCCATCAAAAAGTCGTCGAAGAGGCGCCGTCGCCGTTTTTGGATGAGGAAACACGGCGGAAAATGGGAGAAGCCGCCGTCAAGGCTGCCAAACATATCGGCTATACGAACGCCGGGACGATTGAATTTTTAGTCGATGAACAGAAAAACTTTTATTTTCTTGAAATGAATACGAGGCTGCAAGTCGAACACCCGGTTACCGAAGAAATTACCGGACTTGATTTAGTCGAAGAACAATTGCGCGTCGCCGCGGGGGAACCGCTTCGTTACAAACAGGAAGATATTTGCCGCGACGGCCATGCGATCGAAGTGCGCATCTACGCCGAAGATCCGAAAACATTTTTCCCATCACCAGGGAAAATCACAACCTTTGTGTTGCCGCAAGGAGAATATGTGCGCAATGAAACGGCGGTACAAAGCGGGATGGCGGTCACGCCGTTTTACGATCCAATGATCGCCAAACTCATTACGAAAGGAAACGACCGCCAAGAAGCGATCAAACGCATGCTTGCGGCGCTAGAGAGCTATCAAGTCGAAGGCATTAAAACGAATATCCCAATGCTAAAAGACGTGCTTTCCCACCCTGCGTTCCAAGCAGGAGATACAACCACCAACTTCGTCGAAAAACACTTGCAAACAACAACGACAAAATAAGAAGAAATGGAGGAAGAAACACAATGAGTCAAGTAGTCGCATCAATGGCGGGAAGTGTATGGAAAATTGTTGTCTCTGTAGGAGATCAGGTCGAAGAAGGGCAAGATGTGGTGATTTTAGAGTCGATGAAAATGGAAATTCCGATTGCAGCGGAGTCTTCGGGAGTTGTCAAACAAATCTTTGTACAGGAAGGGGACTTTGTGAACGAGGGCGACGTTCTGCTTGAACTAGAGTAAGAGGTGGGATGAACATGGGCAGATGGCCAACACGCGTTACCATCAAAGAAGTCGGTCCGCGCGATGGACTGCAGAATGAAAAAGTACAAATCGCAACAGAAGATAAAATTGCCTGGATTAATCAATTGTCGAAAACAGGCTTAACATATATTGAGGTCACTTCGTTTGTCCATCCAAAATGGATTCCGCAGCTTGCCGATGCATTGGAAGTGGCGACGAGAATTGAACGGGTGCCAGGCGTGACGTACGCCGCGCTCGTTCCGAACCAAAAAGGATTGGAAAAAGCACTGGCCGCGCAAATCGATGAAGTTTGCGTGTTTATGTCCGCAAGCGAGACGCATAACCGTAAAAACATCAATAAATCGATCGCGGAAACGTTTCCGGTGTTAGAAGAAGTGGTGAAAACGGCAAAGCAGGAAGGAAAAACGGTGCGCGGCTATGTTTCGACCGTCTTTGGCTGTCCGTATGAAGGAAGCGTTTCGGTCGAACAAGTCATCCGCGTGTCAGAACAATTATTTGCCATGGGGATCGATGAGCTTTCGCTAGGAGATACGATCGGCGTCGCCACCCCGAAACAAGTGCAAGAAGTGTTGGAAGCCGTCTTGCAGCGCTTTCCAAAAGAAAAGCTGGCAATGCATTTTCATGACACGAGGGGGACGGCTTTAGCCAATATTCTTGTTTCGTTGGAAATGGGAATCACGACATTTGACAGTTCGCTTGGCGGATTAGGGGGCTGCCCGTACGCGCCGGGCGCTTCCGGCAATGTCGCTACCGATGATTTAATCTATATGCTTCACGGCATGGATATTGCTACCGGAATCGATGTCGAACGGCTTACAGAAGCAGCCCTCTTTATTCGCGATAAAATCGGGCGTCCGCTTTCTAGCCGTTATTTGCAGACGATTTCGCGATAAACAAAGGAGGAATAGGATGTCAACATTGGTTTCATACGAGCTGCAGGAAAATGGTATTGCAATAGTGACGTTAAATCGACCGGAAGCGGCAAATGCGCTGTCGACTGCGCTCTTAAACGCGCTGTCCGCGCTTCTTGGCGATCTTGCTTTCCGGAAGGACGTCCGCGTTGTCATTGTGACGGGAGCGGGGGAAAAAGTCTTTTGTGCCGGAGCGGATTTAAAAGAACGCGCCGGCATGAATGAAACGGAAGTACGGAAAACGGTCGCCCTCATTCGCGAGACGATCAATCAGGTAGAACAGCTGCCGCAGCCGGTCATCGCTGCCCTAAATGGCTCGGCGTTCGGCGGCGGGCTGGAGCTCGCCCTTGCCTGCGATATTCGCGTGGCGGTAGACACGGCGCAACTGGGGCTTACGGAAACGTCTTTAGGAATCATCCCTGGCGCAGGTGGAACGCAGCGACTTCCACGCCTGATTGGAATCGGAAAAGCGAAGGAATTAATTTTCACCGCCAAGCGCATTAGCACCCAAGAAGCGGCACAAATCGGCCTTGTCGAATACGTGGTGCCGCGCGCGCAATTAATGGAGAAAGCGCTGGAAATCGCCACGCAAATCGCTGCCAACGCACCGATCGCCGTAAGGCAAGCAAAACTGGCGGTTAATCGCAGTTTAGACGTCGATTTGGTGACTGGACTGCGCCTGGAGCAAATGGCATATGAGGTGACCATTCCAACAAAGGACCGTCTTGAAGGATTGCAGGCGTTTAAAGAAAAACGAAAACCGGTCTACAAAGGGGAATAGGAGGAAGACACCATGGGAAATGATGTCATGAAAAAACAAAATGCAGCACTGACAGAGCAATTGCAGGAACGAATCCGGCAAATTGAACAAGGCGGAGCGCCAAAATACCACGAAAAAAACGCGGCGCAAGGAAAGCTGTTTGTCCGTGACCGCTTAAAATTATTGTTGGACAACGGACTCGAATTTGAAGACGCACTCTTTGCCAATTGTCTTGCTGATGGGCTTCCTGCTGACGGCGTTGTGACCGGGGTGGGAAAAATCAACGGGCAGACCGTTTGCGTCATGGCCAATGACTCAACGGTGAAAGCAGGCTCTTGGGGAGCACGGACCGTTGAAAAAATTATTCGCATCCAAGAAACGGCGGAAAAGCTACGCTGCCCGATTCTTTATCTAGTCGACTCAGCGGGCGCGCGCATTACCGACCAAATTGAAATGTTTCCAGGCCGGCGCGGTGCAGGAAGAATTTTTTATAACCAAGTGAAATTATCGGGAAAAGTGCCGCAAGTCTGCCTCTTGTTTGGTCCGTCTGCGGCCGGGGGCGCATATATTCCGGCGTTTTGCGATATTGTCATCATGGTCGAAGGAAACGCCTCGATGTATTTAGGATCGCCGCGCATGGCGGAAATGGTGATCGGCGAAAAAGTGACGCTTGAAGAAATGGGCGGCGCCCGTATGCATTGCACCGTTTCCGGCTGCGGTGATGTGCTTGTGAAAACGGAAGAAGAGGCGATCGCCTATGCCCGTCGCTATTTATCCTACTTCCCGGCCAATTACAGCGAAAAGCCACCAGTTGCGGAAGCGAAGCCGCCAAAAGCGTTTGAAAAAACGATTGAAGATATTCTTCCGGCGAACCAAAACGCCCCGTTTAACATGTACGATTTGATTGAGCGCGTGATCGATGAAGGGTCGTTTTGCGAAATTAAGAAGCTGTTTGCGCCAGAGATTATTACCGGACTGGCGCGCTTAAACGGCCAGCCAATCGGCATTATCGCCAATCAGCCGCGCGTCAAAGGCGGGGTGCTGTTCCACGATTCTGCTGATAAAGCGGCGAAATTTATCACTCTTTGCGATGCGTTTAACATTCCGCTTCTCTTTTTAGCCGACATTCCAGGTTTTATGATCGGTACGAAGGTCGAGCGCGCCGGCATTATCCGCCACGGAGCGAAAATGATCTCGGCGATGTCGGAAGCGACGGTGCCGAAAATCTCGATCATCGTGCGGAAAGCGTACGGCGCCGGGTTGTATGCGATGGCCGGACCAGCGTTTGAACCGGACTGCTGTTTGGCGCTTCCAAACGCGCAAATCGCCGTCATGGGGCCGGAAGCGGCTGTTAACGCTGTGTATGCGAATAAGATTGCCGAATTGCCGGAGGAAGAGCGTGCAGCCTTTGTCGAACAAAAACGTGAAGAATACCGTCGCGATATCGATATTTACCGTCTTGCATCGGAAATGGTCGTAGACGGCATTATCGCTCCAAATCAACTGCGCGATGAACTGATCCGCCGCTTTGACGCGTATATGTCGAAATATATGACGTTTTCAGAAAGAAAGCATGGCGTCTATCCAGTATAGGCTGAACGAAAAGCGTTAACCTTGCTACAATAAATATATATGCTGTTTATATAAGCTGCCAAAAAATGAATAAGTCGACCACTTGAAAAAAGAAGAAAGATTATGTATGATAATAATCACCAAAAACAACCGCTGCGTTGTACGTTGAAGAATGAAGTTTCAACCGATGGCAATAAAAAGGGAGTTCTACATTGAAACGGGAATGTCATGCCTCCTTACACGCTAGGTTAGAGGACGACAGGAACGTTTCTGCGAACACCCACCTGGTAGAGTGTGGTTGAGAAACTGCATTCCACCAACGGCAAACGCGGCACCATACACATGCATGTAAAAAGCCGATCTCTCGGGTAGAGATCGGCTTTTTACGTATATGCTGTCAAAAATCGAAACAATCAATTATGGAATAAGAATATGCGGTGTCATGAAGCAAGTGTTTCCATGCATGATCTTCCTTCTCTAAGGCACATTAATAAATGTTCGAAAAGAATTATTATCTTTTCGAGCGCATGGGAAATTCGAAAAGAGGAGTGTAAAGATCATGAATCGCTTACGTCTATTTAATTTTGGGCGTAATAGAGGAATTTGGAACCAATTGTTGCGTTTAACAGGACGCCGGAGCAATAACAACGCCATATGGACTATATTAAGTTTAGGCTTTGGAATTGCTGCGACAGCTGTTTTCAGCATGAGAAGAGGGCGCAATGCTCAGTATATGATGCCAAAACCGATTCAGCGTGCGATGCAAGGCATAAACAGCTTTATGAATCAACGAAAGAGAACGCCAAGCTTAGCGACTGTGGAATTTTCTGGAGAAATAGCAGAAAAGCCAAAAAACCCTCCAATTAATCATAGTCATTACCAACAACAAAAATAACTTGGCGCGGTCCGTCACTCTCCTGATATTCTCTTCGTGCGATCTCTTCTGTGCGGGCAGCAGTAAAATAGCCATGCTTTTTTATAGAAACTCTGCTGATCATCTAATGGGACTAAAACAGATAAAGTCAACATATTTGCCTTCCTTGGCAAACAAGGATTGGATGTTTAATGCGAAAGCGAAGATATACTTTCTCATCTGTCGCTTATCAAAAAGCTCTTCCCGCACGGAAGGGCTTTTTAATTTGCCACACTTTTTTCGTTGTGTTGTACTTTTTTATTTCGTATACATTTTCTTCATGTGTTGATGAAATCTCTTCTAAATGAGATAAACAAGAAGGTGGAGCAAGACTTCGGCCTTCTAAACAATATCTAACGAATTATTCCCCCGACATTTTACCGACATTTCCCCCATAAAGAATATATCTTGTGATTTTTGTTCTAGACACAATTTGATTCATTGGATTTTTGTATATTGTCATGTTATAATCATAATTCGAATAGAAATAGTTCGTATTAAAACTATTTCTATTAAATATTATATAGTGAGGAGGGGGGATCAATGGAAGGTATTCAAAGAGAAATTATGTATTCGGTTTTCCGAATGCAAAAGGCGTTATACCGGCTTGTCCGCGAAGATGCGGCGCGGGTAGGAATTACGGAAGTGCAGTTAATGATTCTTTACACGTTATGGAAAAAAGAAAATATCCGGCTGAACGATTTGGCGGAAAAATTAAATTTAAGCAACAGCAATGTCAGCGGTACGGTCGACCGTCTTGTTAATGCTGGTCTAGTTGTTCGCGAAATTTCAAAACATGACCGCCGCGCAGTCATATTAAGTTTGACGGATAAAGGAAGAGAAACGATTAAAAAGGCATTTAATCACGAATCCGTGTTAATACAACGATTAAAAAGAATCGAGCAAGCCTTTAATGAGGAAGAGATTTTACAATATTTATCCATCCAGCGAAAAATGAAAGACATTTTATTGGGGGAGGAGTAACAACGTGAACGCAAAACGCTTAATTATATTAAATATTATCGTTCTTATATTGCTTGTAGGCGGCGGTTTTGCTGCTTATTATTATGTCAATGAAGCAACCAACTACATTAAAACGGACAACGCCCGTATCGACGGCCAGGCGATTACGATTGCTGCGCCATTTTCCGGAAAGCTGGCTTCCTGGTCCGGAAGCGTTGGAAAAACGTTTAACAGCGGCGATAAAATTGGTGAAGTATCCGACGGCGAGCATAATATTCCGGTAACTGTTCCGCATCATATGACGATCGCCCAGCAAAATGCGGTGGAAAATTCGTTCGTCGCAGCCGGCATGGCGTTGGCGCGCGGCTATGATCTGGATGATTTATGGGTAACGGCCAACATTGAAGAAACGGATATTGAAGATGTCAAAGTAGGCCAAGATGTCGATATTTACGTGGATGCATACCCGGATCGCAAGTTTAGCGGAAAAGTAGAGAAACTTGGATATGCGACGGCCAACACATTCAGCCTGCTTCCAAGTTCAAATGCGACCGGGAACTATACGAAAGTGACGCAAGTAATTCCAGTGACGATTTCCATTGACAATTACAACGGGGCGGGATTAGTACCAGGAATGAACGTCACCGTTCGCATTCATAAGTAGGTGATGGCCTATGTCAATGTTTTTAACTGGCTATATTATCTTTTCCATCCTCGTTCTTACCGTGCTGAATATTGTGCTAAGAAGACGAAAAAACGTCCCCGTCCCGTCTAGTCTGGGACGAGCGGAGATGGCACATGCACATGGCATGACGGCAGATAGCGGAGAAAAGCCGCTGAAGACAGCAGCGACATCGGGACAACAAACAACGTTGGAAAATATTAGTGGTAATCGTGCTAAAATAGTAGCCACGATCATGCTTGGAGCGTTTGTCGCGATTTTGAACCAAACGCTCATTAATGTCGCGCTGCCGCATATGATGCATGATTTCAATGTGGAAACGTCAACGATTCAATGGCTTGTGACAGGGTACATGCTCGTTAACGGCGTGCTGATTCCGATCAGCCCGTTTTTAATTGCCAAATTTCCAACAAAAAAACTGTTTTTATCAGGGATGTCGCTTTTTGCGATCGGAGCGTTTATTTGTTCGATTGCTCCATCTTTTTCCGTTATCTTGACCGGCCGTTTGATCCAAGCGGTAGGGGCGGGAATTATTATGCAGTTGATGATGGTCATTATGCTAACTATTTTTCCGCCGGAAAAACGCGGGGTAGCGATGGGAACTGTCGGGATTGCGATAATGTTCGCGCCGGCGGTCGGTCCGACATTATCGGGATGGATCGTGGAACATTACACGTGGCGTCTTTTGTTCTATGTCGTATTACCGATTGCGATTGTGGATATTGTGCTCGCGTTTCTTTGGTTAAAAAATACACCGAAAACAGGAAATCCGCTTTTGGACTGGCGCGGCGCAGTTTATTCAACGATCGGCTTTGGCGGCGTGCTTTACGGATTCAGCGAAGCCGGAAGCAACGGCTGGGGACAGATGAATGTAATAGTGTCCATTATCATTGGTGTCATATTCTTGATTTTATTTACATGGCGTTCGTTAACGGTGGAAAATCCAATTTTGAATTTCCGTGTGTTTAAATATAATGTATTTACTTTGTCCACCATCATCGGCTGCGTCATTAACATGGCCCTGTTTGCCGCGATGGTGCTGCTTCCGGTCTATTTGCAAAACCTGCGTGGCTTTACGCCGCTTGACGCCGGTTTGCTGCTCTTGCCTGGCGCGATCGTGATGGCGATTATGTCGCCGATTTCCGGTTGGATTTTTGACCGCATCGGCGCGCGCATGCTCGCGATTGTCGGTTTAGTTATTACGGTCGTGACAACATGGGAGTTCAGCAAGCTGACGATGGATACGCCATACAGCCATATTTTGGTACTTTACATTTTCCGCATGTTCGGCATGTCGATGTTGGGGATGCCGATTATGACGGAAGGGCTAAACGCATTGCCGCGTCATTTATACAGTCACGGAACGGCAATGGCGAACACGTTGCGGCAAGTAGCGGCATCATTGGGAACGGCTTTCCTCGTTACCGTCATGTCTAACCGTGCGAAGTTTCATGCGGAAAATTACCGGAACGAGATGACAGAAAACAATCCGTTCTTCATGGATATTGTCGCGCAGTTAAAACATGCGATTCCTAGCGATGAAGCAGTCGCGCAGCTTTTATATGGCATCGTACAGCAGCATTCTGCTGTCGAGGGGATTAACGACGCGTTTTTTGTCGCGACCGGACTTGCTGTGTTGGCGCTCATTTTATCGTTCTTCTTAAAAGGAAAAAAGAAAAATGCTCCATCAGCATGATGGAACGCTGGCGCAAATGGCCGCATCTCGGCCATTTGCGCTATTTTTTTCGATGGACGATGTACGGAAAAAGGCGTGTTGCTTCGAATTGTATAACGTTGATAGAGCAAGGGGGGATTTCGTTGGAACAAAGCCGATGGCAAAAAAGAAAAAACAAGCGAAAAACGTATTGGAAAATAGGGGGGATTATTTTAGCGCTCTTTCTTATTGGCAGCTACATGGCCGTTCAATCGTATATTGCAACTAGGGATATTAGGGAACTTGATCATCCGCTGCCTGCTCCAACTATTATTTATGATCAAAATGGTCGCGTTGCAAGCAAAATTTCTTCATCCAAGATGGAAGCCGTATCCATAGAGCACATTCCAAACCACTTTTTAGAAGCGGTCGTTGCCACGGAAGACCGCCGTTTTTATGATCATGAAGGAATTGATTATTTCGGCATTTTACGGGCTCTCATCCGCAATATGAAAGCTGGAGAATGGGTGGAAGGCGGAAGCACCATTACACAGCAGTTAGCGAAAAACGTCTTTTTAACGAACGAAAAAACATTGCGGCGCAAATGGGAAGAATGGTTTATCGCGAAAAAAATCGAGCGAACGTATTCGAAAAAAGAAATTTTAGAAATGTACGTCAACCGCGTTTACTTCGGCGAAGGAGCATGGGGAGTGCAAAGCGCTGCGAAAACGTACTTTGGTAAAGACGTTTCTAAATTAACCGTCAGCGAAGCGGCGTTGCTTGCCGGGCTGATTAAAGCCCCGTCCGCTTTATCGCCAGTCAGCCATTATGAAAAAGCGATTGCCAGAAGAAATGTTGTACTTCAGCTGATGAAGGAACAAGGCTATATCGATGAGCAAACATTTTTGCGCGCCAAAAACGAAAAAATAGTGGTTCAAAAAGAAAAAAAACCAGACCGATACAAGGGTAAATATCCGTATTATGTGGATCAGTTGATCGAAGAGGCGATCGCGCGCTACCATATTACGCAAAATGAAGTACTTTCTGGGGGGCTACATATTTATACAGAGTTGAATCCCCGCATGCAGGAAGGGTTAGAAACGGTTTATCAAAACGACGCATTATTCCCAAAAGGAACGGACGATCGGCTTGTCCAAAGCGGTGCGGTGCTTCTTGATCCGAAAACAGGCGGGATCAAGGCGTTAATTGGCGGACGCGGCGAGCATGTATTCCGCGGATTTAACCGGGCGACACAACTAAAACGCCAGCCGGGGTCGACGATGAAGCCGCTCGCTGTGTATACGCCGGCGTTAGAACAAGGGTACCATATATTTGACGAATTAAAAGATGAGCCGGTCGAGTTTAACGGCTATCGCCCGGAAAACTATGATCATACGTACCGCGGAAGCGTTACGATGTATGAGGCGGTTATTCATTCGTTGAACGTTCCGGCTGTATGGCTTTTGAATGAAATTGGCGTAGAAAAAGGAATTGATGCGTTACAACGTTTTGGGATTCCTTTGGACAAAGAAGATCATTCTTTAGGAATCGCATTAGGCGGAATGCAGCAGGGCGTGTCCCCATTGCAAATGGCCGAAGCGTATTCCGTGTTTCCGAATGACGGCGTGCGAACAGACGCGCACATTATCACGAAAATCGTCGACCAAAACGGCAACGAAATCGCGAAATGGAAACAACATGATGTGCGTGTCACATCAAAAGAAGTGGCGCAAAAAATAACATTTATGCTCGAAGGGGTCGTAAAAGAAGGAACAGGAAAACTCGCGCGCATTCCTGGAAGGGCGTTAGCGGGAAAAACAGGCTCGACCCAAGTTCCGTTAGACGGAGTAAATGGGGTAAAAGATCAGTGGATGGTTGGCTATACTCCTCAGCTTGTCGGAGCTGTCTGGCTTGGATATGATCATACCGATGAGCGCCATTATTTACAAACGACAAGCAGCCAAACGGTCGCCGTTATTTTCCGTGAAATCATGGAAAAAGCACTCGAAGGCACGCCAGCGCAATCATTCGCCTACCCAGCTTTAAAGAAAGAACAGAAACAATGGCAACAATGGCATAAACAACAAAAAGAAGAGGAAGAAAAACGAGAGAAAGAAGAAAAATGGGAACATGAACACGGCCCGAAAGAAAAAAGAGAGAAGGAAAAACGGCCGCACCACTGGCATGACAAACATGAAAAGAAACAAAAAGAAAAAGGAAAAGGTCATAAACATGATGATTAAAACCGGATTGGCGTCATTGCCAATCCGGTTTTTTCGTTCTTATTTTTTTGTTTCCGTCGTATATATTAGACAGGCAACAGAAAAAGGGGGATGTCTATGGCTTATTTCGGTTCCAAAGGTTGGCTCGTCCAACAGTTGAAAGAGGCAGGAATTCGCCGCCATCCGGCGGAAAGAAAAAAATTAGAAACATATAAAACAGCTGTTTTATATGGGCTGTACCAAAAATATGTAAAGCAAAATCGATAGCCGAACGACGCAATCGTTCGGTTTGTTTTTTGTGTTGAAATAGGTAATGTAAACACAAAAGCGCAACACACTTGTTCCATCAAGGGGTTACGCTTTATTTTTTAGCATTTGACCACATTTTGACCACATTCTTTAACTTCGTGAAGTTTTCAATGCCAGGAAATAAAAGATGCTCGTTGACGTGCCAACCCTGAAAACTGGGTGGCTTGCTTCCCGTGGCCAGATTATGATTTTCCGTTTTAAGGAAACACAAGAGTAATTATGTTTACTAAGAATTGCATTCATTTTTTTCAGGGGAATCAGGACTTTTAAGTTCCATTTCAGCAATGTATCTCGGTTTTCTTGATACTACCACTAAAGAAATAATGAAGCTAATCCCTAAGATAGATGATAATGTCCATGCGAAAAGTTCAATTGGTGCCATTACCTGATGTCCTCCTTTTTTGGTGTTATGTAAAAGATATGCCGACATGTTCGTCCATGTGCCTACGGGGATAAACTAATTCACAATTCCAAGAATATGTCGTAATTTTTCCAAAAGATTGAATGAAGAAACCGTGCCCTTGGCATTGGACACGGTGTCGTTATTTAATAATGAAATTTTTTAAATTCTATGTTTTCGTTTAGTCAACTAATATTTAATATGTTACAGCACTATAAGAATTGATTCTTCCATATTTGAAGTATGTTCCAGATCCGGAGATTTTATCTGCTGTTTGCTCGATGGCTTGACGAATTTCTACGTTATTCCGTCCTTGACTCGCTAATAAGGCTGCAAGACCAGCTACATGAGGGGATGCCATGGAAGTTCCCGACATATAGGCATATCGGTTACGAGTAATAGTTGAGGCAATGTCTACACCTGGAGCTACGACATCTACCCATGTTCCATAGTTAGAGAATGATGCTAATCGATCATATTGATCTACTGCACCAACTGCAATTACATTTTCATAAGAAGCCGGTTCAAATGTTGTAGAGACTCCATCATTTCCGGCTGCGGCAACTAATACAGATCCCTTATTCCATGCATAGTTTACAGCATTCTCTAATGTTGTTGTATGACAATCACAACCGAGTGACAGGTTAATGACTTCAGCACCTGAATCAGCAGAATAAACGATTGCATCGGCAATATCACTTAGAGTACCACTGCCATTTCGATCTAAAGCACGCACAGCCAAAATCGTTGTGTATGGGGCCATGCCGGCAATACCTGTGGCATTATTTGTTTCAGCAGCTGCTATTCCAGCTACATGCGTACCATGATTATTTAAATCCATTGGGTCGTAATCATTATCTACGAAATCATATCCTTTAATGACTTTTCCATCTAAATCAGGATGTTTATAATCTACACCCGTATCAATAACAGCAATCTCTTGACTGCTACTACCTCTTGTAACATCCCAAGCATAATCGGTATACGTATTTTGCGGACCATATTGATAACTCTGATAGTACGTATCATTTGGTGTCCAAGTTGCATTAAATAAGTAGTTTGGCTCCGCGTATTCTACTAACGGGTTATTATTTAATGCTTTCACAACAGCTTCTACATTTCCTACTTTTAGTACATGAAATTTGGATTTGACTGGATCATTATCTGGAACCACCGTTGCCCCAACTCCTTTTAATACCTTTGCCTTTTCTTCAGCATTTACTTGATCTTTAAATTGAACAATGACTTCTCCTGGGACATATGCTCCTTTTCCATGAGACACTTTAATTTCGGAAACGGTTTTTGGGGGTTCTGCCTCATCATTAGGGGCTGCTTCTACAAGGAATGGAAAAAATAACATAGAAACAGCAAAGGATAAACTAACAATTTTTTTAAACTTCATAGAAATATTCCCCCTTTAAATAAAATTATGGTATTACTTTTACGTTGAAGAAGGGGGAAGAATGAAAATTTTTTTCTCAAAAATCTCGACATTTATATACTAATATAACATAATTTTTTGTAAAATAATGGTATTTTATTAGGGATTCTTAGCTATTTTATTCGTAAGTAATATGCTAAAACATTGCTGATGCGCTTCCCATCAAAGACGAGGGATCGTTTAAAAAAATGCTCTTAAAATACCCATTTTTTAACGAGTAGCTACTCGCTTTGAGTAGTCTCTTTTTTGTTCATCATAAAAGAGGAAGGCGGAGCAAGACTCCGGCCTTCTGAATAAGTTTTATCTAACAAATTATTTCCCGACATTTTACCCACATTTTACCCACCAAAAATACATCTAACATGATATGTTGTGATTTTTAGTTTTTAAAGAAATGTTGATATATCAATATTTTAGGCATATTTTTATTCATTTTGATTTTTGTGTATTGTTCGGATGTAATCATAAACAAAGAAATCAAATAAGGGGAATCATAATGATAACCATCAACATAGACGAAAAACAAATAGAAAAACTGTTCTTGGATGAACTCAAAAAACGGCTCGATCAGTTAGAACATCGCCACACGTTTTGGGATATGAAAGAGCTTTGTCGTCAAACATGCATGAGCGAGAACAACATCAAAGAAAAGTTCTTTTACGATCCGCGTTTTCCAAAGTACAAAATCGGCGGCAAGTGGTACTTTCCAGCAAAAGAATGTGAAGAGTTCTTACTCACATGGATCAAGGAGCAACCAACAGTTTAAAGAAGTGAAAGAAGATGATGTTTATAAAAAAAGAAGGCGAAGTAAGGCTCCTGCATTCTTGACCACGTGACCACCGAATTGACCACAAATACTACAAAAAATAATAAAGATGTATGGTTTTGTGCAATAATTGAGTTAGCTAATTGCTTGAATTTAGCGCGAAATAAATGAATCTGTAAAAATGCGAAAGTCGTTAATCAAATAGGTAACATAAAAGTGAGGAGGGTGATGGCTATGAAAAAAAGATTTATCGTCGAAGAACATGAAACGATTGACGAATGTCTGGAGCGTATAAAAGCAGAAGGATATCGTCCCATTCGCCGTATTGAACAGCCGATTTTCCGTGAAGTGAAGAAAAATGGGGAAATGATCATTGAACCGTGCGGAAGAACGATAACGTTCGAAGCGGTCCGTAACGAATAAACCAGAATCCCCTTATAAAGGGTATTCTGGTTACTCTTCTAATTCCCGTATTTTTTTCGCTTCATCATGATTCCCGGTCGGATTGCCGCTTGATGCTTCGTATCCGACTCGATATACGTAGTTTTTTGGCGCGTTGATTACATTATCCATGTTGTATTGCTCTAAATCTTGTTGGAATTGACGTTTGCTCGGGTGTTTTTCCATCGTGTCTCCTCCCTTATTTTCAAAACTTCTATTTATAGCATGCCCAACAGCACTCCCTTTCATCAAAATTGTGAATGACCATTCCTTTGATATTGCAGCCAAAGCGAAATATCGCTAAAATGGGAATAGTAATGAATGACAAAAAAAGGGGAGTCGAACATGATTCATCATACTTGGTTAAAACGCCCAACGTTGAAAAAAGTGAAATGTGTACATACAAATGCGGAAAAATACATCGTTAATCATGTGTTAACACCTGGAAAAACGTATGAAGTAAAAAATGAAACTGAAGAATTTTATTTTGTCATTGACAACACCGGGAAAATCGGCGGGTTTTATAAAGACTATTTCGAGGAAGTACAAGAGGCGAAGTAAGAGAAGTTTAGGGCAAGTTCAGCCTAACATGTTCTACAAGTAAAATAATCATTGCTCGGTGAATGCAGCAAACCAATGAAGGCTGTCTTCGTTTCTTACGGAAGACAGCCTTTTTGCCTATTGGGAAGCGAACGATTTTTCTTTCGGCAACCACCATGTGAGTACCCCAAGCAGCGGAAGGAAGCTGCACAATATCATAAGGACATTTAAATTATACAAATCAGCAATTTTTCCAAGAACAACGGCCCCAAGCGCTCCCATCCCAAACGCAAGGCCAACGATCAGCCCCGACGCCATGCCGACATTTCCGGGAAGCAATTCTTGGGCATACACGACAAATGTGGAAAAACTTAATGATAAAATAAAACCGGCAAGAAAAACGACAGGCAGTACCCATGCAAGTGGAAGGTACGGAAGCATGAGGGCAAACGGTGCCGTACCGAGCGTCGAAAACAACATCAAATTTCGTTTACCGAATCGATCCGCTAGTGGCCCGCCTACAAATGTCCCGATGGCTCCGGCGATCATAAATACAAACAAATAAATCTGTGCTTCTTGAATCGGCACGTGATAGTGCTTCATCAAATAAAATTGATAATAGTTGGAAATGCCGGCGGAGTACCATGACCGCGCAAACACTAAAAAGATTAATAGTATTAAGGCGAAGATGATATTTCGTTGGTTTTTGACACCGCCTTTTCCTGCCTTGGTTTGTTTCTGAACCGTTCCGTATTCTTTAAGACGGAGCGAATACCATCGTGACACGCGAAACAAAAGGACGATGCCAAAAGCAGCAATCACGGTGAACCAAGCCGCGCCTTTTTGCCCAAACGGAACAAAAATCAGTGCTGTAAATAGCGGGGCAAGGGCATTTCCCGTATTTCCGCCCACTTGATAAATGGATTGGGCAAATCCTCTTTTTGCCCCTGCAGCAAAATATACAACGCGCGACCCTTCCGGATGGAAAATTGCTGAGCCGAACCCTACAAACAAGACGGATAATAACACAAAGAAAAAATGCGGCGCAAACGCGAGCCCTACCATACCAAGCAAGCTCGCCGCCATTCCGAGCGGAAGAAAGTAAGGCGAGGGGGTTCGGTCCGTAAAAAAGCCAACAACCGGCTGCATCACCGAAGAAGTCATATTTAAGGTAAAAGCGATCCATCCAATTTGGGTATACGTTAAATTCATGGATGTTTCTAAAATCGGAAACAACGCCGGAACAACCGCTTGCATCGAGTCATTTAATAGATGTCCCACGCTGATGGCGATTAAAATGGGATATACGGTTCCTTGCATCCTCGCGACACGTTGGACGTTTACTTGCATTTCTCCATCCCCCTTGTTATTTTCAAAAAAAATCCCCTCCGCTGAAAGCGAAGGGAGCCATTTATTCTTTATTCCATT
Organism: Parageobacillus genomosp. 1; assembly: GCF_000632515.1. GTDB lineage: Bacteria > Bacillota > Bacilli > Bacillales > Anoxybacillaceae > Saccharococcus. The sequence continues at coordinate 1,859,427 of NZ_CM002692.1, read as the reverse complement.
ATAACCCATTTGGCGATGGTTGCAATAAAAAAGGTTTTTTACAAACAGCATATGTTTCACGTTCTAACCTAGTTTGTTTTATCTAAATTTCTGTTTCCCAAATGTATCAATGGAAATTTTAACTTTAATCTTTTTTAAATTTTCATCTGTTAATGGAATCTTTCCGTTTTCGGAAAATTTCTTCCAATCTTCTGGTTTTTTGCGATACATCGCTTCCGAGAGATTAAGGATATCTATATCGTATTTTAGCCCCAACTTGTAGAGGCTTCTTATTTCATCTTCCACTGTCTTTTGCGCCAAGCGAACTAATTGTTGTTCCGTTAATTTTTCCCTTAACTCAAGCACACTTCCATTGGCGGATACCTTGATGTTAAATACAGGAGTATTTCCTTTGATTTGGTAGGAAATGTTTGACTTCGGTTGAAGAACAACGACCGATGCAACGACTTTGTCTCCTTTTTTGACATAAACGGGAGTTCTGCTTATTCCTTTTTCCATCCATCTGATTCCCCGCAACTTAGAGCGATCAAAACATTTTTGAAGTTCATAATCGTCAACAAAGCACACTCCTTTTAAATTTAACATCGGTTTTTCTTTTTTATCTTCCTCCCAATTGCGCGTAGTAATGTTGAGATAAGGAAGTCGCACTGTTGTTGAAGCTTCATTGGTATCAGCTACAAAGCGATGTAAGCGAATCGGCCGAATAAATGAACTTTGCTGAAAAATCTCTTCAGGGTTAGATAATAAAGAATAGTAAGGGGATGAATGCAAAACTGGTGCAGCCCCAAAAAAAAGTTTTGTTAACGGTTCGTCTGTCGCATAAATCCATAGTGTAGGCCTAATTTCGTTATATCGGTCTAAAATGTCTAAAACGTCTTTTAATACTATTTTCTTCAGTGCTCTTTTCGTAAACACGATACTTTTCACATGCGCCCATGATACCATTCGTTGAATAGAATGATACAGATTGTCGGTTGCGATATTAAACGTTTCGCCTTTGGCTTTTCCAACGGCAATGCCTGATTTTTCTCCGGCACCTCCGCTCTCGACTTTCGCTAATCCGGTGAAGCTAGTGAACGCCACATAAACGATAAACCGATTATCCTTATAATCAACACCGATTGTACTGACATAAATCAGATGATCAATATTTTGCGCTCCCCAGCATCCTGTTAACAAAAATATAGAGATCATAAAGGGAAAGGCGATTTTGCATTTCAATTCGCTTCCCCCCTTGGTGTATCGTCCTGCGGTTTTACCAAACCGGCTCTCTTTTTGAATATTTTCCAACCATTCGGGATTAAGACTTTGAAAATATCCCTGGTTGGAGGAGAGAGCGGAGTGAGATAAGGTATTCCAAATATTGTTAAATTTGCTGTATATGTTAAAAGTATAAATAAAGAAGCGATAAATCCAAATAACCCTAGTACAGAAGAAGCGGCTAAGACAATAAAACGCAATAACGTCACGGTTCCTGCTAAGTTTTGATTGACTAATGTAAACGATGCGATAACGGAAGTGGCCGCAACAACAAGGCTTCCCGGTGTGAATAAGCCAGCGTTGACAGCCGATTGCCCAATAATTAATCCGCCGACAACCGATAACGTTTGACCAATCGCTAACGGCAAGCGCATGCCCGCTTCTTTAAAGATTTCGAACAAACCCACCATGATAAACATTTCTAGTGGAACGGACAACGGCACTCCTTGCCTGGAAAGCACAACCGTTCCTAAGAGAGTGAATGGTATTTCTCCTGGATGAAACGATAATAAGGCGGTCCAAAATCCGGGTAAATAAATAGCCGCGGAAATTCCCATGAAGCGAAGGATTCTCTGAAAAATAACAAAGATAGGTGTTGTAACGTTATCTTCCGATGTATTCAGTAAAAACAATAAGTTTCCCGGACCAATAATGACGGTAGGAGCACCGTCTAGCAAGATGACAAATCTTCCATTTAATAAACAATTGGCTGCAAAATCCGGCCGTCCTGTGTAGGCAAACAACGGAAACAGCGAGAACCGTTTGTCGCCAATCATCTCTTCCAATTGATTGGTGCTCATCAGGGAATCAACATTTAACTGTAAAATTCTTTTTTTCACCTCATTAATCATTTCGCGGTTCGCTATGTCCTCGATGTACATTAATCCGACTTTTGTTTGGCTTCTTGTTCCGACGATAAATTGTTCATAACAGAGCTTATGGGATTTAATTCGCTTGCGGATGAGCGCGACGTTTTTTGAAATTTCCTCAATAAAACCGTCTTTCGCACCACGAATCGACACTTCCGTGTTCGGCTCTTCCGGGGTGCGCATCGGCGGATTGGCAAGCGTAAGGGAATATAAAACATCCGCTTCTTGAAAGTAGACTAATAAATCACCGTTAAAGAGAAGATAGTTCATATCATCAATCAGCACTTCTTTTCCAAGCAGCTCCATTGGCATTAGTTTGTTTGCTTCAATTTCCTCCACCGTTTGGCAAGGATATTCACGGCACATTTCGCGAAACATTGGAAATATGACCTGTTTCATCTGCTGAGTGTCACACAGCTCCTCGCAATAGACAAACACTAAGGTAAGCGTGCCGCTTGCGGTTTTTGCCGGTTGAATCGTCGAGGTAAGAATCGCGACATCTTTACAGTTCGAAAAATGATCCCGCAAAGTTTGCTCGGAAATGATAAGCTTTTCCTGTCCGCTATGATCATTTCGATTATTTCTGACTTGTGGCGCTCTTGAAGGAATTTGCATGATTAAGCTCTCCTCTTTTTGAAATATGAAATGAGTGCCAATATCCCAATAAACAAAGAGAGAGATAAAATGGATAGTAGCGAAAGCGGTAAAACAAATTGATATAGCAAATCTAAAAATTTATCGTCGCTGATCGGAATCCATGATAATAAAAAAATGGTGATATAAATAATGATCAAAATCCATAATCGTGCTTTTTTATCCGTTACATGAAATAGCTCTGGTATGAGCGCAGTAGCTAGGGAAATTCGGATAAACGCTCCAGACATCCACTGATAAACAGCAAGAAAATCAAGATATTCAATGTACGTTCCTAAGCTGATTAATCGCCATTCGTCAAAGGCCGGGTAACGTAAATTCGCTGCTTCTTTCGGGCCATATTCAATAATCGCACCAATTGTTGGACCAATGCTTAAGCTTGCGACGAGAACACTAATGATTAACAGCGCTTTAAAAGAAAAGCGAGCTTGAAGATGATGTTGCATGAATAAAATAAGAAAAATTTCCACATATCCGGCGCCGGCATAGATCATCCCTTTGAAAACAGGAGTAAAGCCATTCTCCATGATCGGCTTTAACAATGAATAATCTTTATGCGGTGTAGTTGCGATCGCAACTAAAATTCCAAAAATAGTGACAAATGGTAAAAGAATGACCGCTGTCTTTGCGATGGACGTTATGCCATAATATGCGTTATAAAAGCACATCACGGTTAAGGTTAACAAAATGACCCAATCGGGTGTACGCGTTAAGTAGGTAGTAGTAGTAAACGTAACCGTGTCGTTGAGTGTAACATAGCCGATAACCAGTAATAATAGACTTCCAACAATAGCCACGAAATATGCAAAGGCATGATTAAATTCTGTTTTTAACCATAAGAATAAATTCATTTGATTGGATTGCTTCATGACAACATACAAAAGCGGAAGCCATAATGGCAATGCAACAAGGGTCATGATTGCTGAAATCCACGCATCACGACCGGCTGCGTCTAATAGCAACGGGATCACAATGACATGATTCATTAGCCCGATGGATAACATAAACACACAAACGAGTTGAACTGTATTTAACCGAGTATTATTCACAGCGGACACCTTTCTTTAGGTGAATGACTAATCATGTCACTATTTTTTCCAAAGGCGGCATACCTATTCTTTTTCGTAACATACATAATAATGTGAAAATATTAATGTGTATTTGGTGATTATTTGATACAATGAAACAAAATGGAATGATATAGAGAAAAGGGTGGGAGCGATGAGAATGTATTTCGATTTGTTTGAAAACGATCAACCTGCTGTTCGCTTTTAAGACGGGGGGAGCAGCTAATAATCGCGCCTCGTCTTAGGGAAGATGGTTTTTTAATCCCTATGAGACGGAGGTTTGTTTCTATGAAAAATACATTTTTCGGCGCGTTCTATTTATCGCTAGCAGCCAGCATTTGGGGCGGAATGTACGTCGTCAGCAAATATGTCCTCGATTTCGTTCCGCCGTTTACGTTAGTGTGGCTTCGTTATGTCATCGCGTTCATTGTTTTATTTGGGATATTAAAAGCCCATCAATATAAAACAAAAACGAGCATATCCATTCGAAAACAAGATTGGCTTTTGCTAGGGTGGATCGGTTTTATCGGTTATTTTGTTTCGATATCATTGCAATTTATCGGCACCAAATTATCCGATGCGCATACAGGGGCTTTAATCACGTCGGCAACTCCGGCGTTTATTGTCTTGTTCGCAAGATTTGTCCTAAACGAGTCAGTCACCTTGAGGAAAGCTTTTGCACTTTTGCTGGCTACCATCGGGGTTGTCATCGTCATCGGTTTGGACAATAGCGGGGGACAATCATTTTGGGGAAATATGATGTTAGTTGGGGCGGCGCTGACATGGGCGCTTTTATCGGTCTATGTGAAAGTGGCATCGAGCCGTTTTTCCATCTTAACCATTACGACTTATGCGATCTTTTTTGCATTGATATTTACAACCCCCGTCATGATTTGGGAGTTGCAAATACAAGAAATCTTCCTTCCGAGCACGCCGGTCATATTGGGGATCCTTTACCTCGGCGTTGTTTCAACCGCGGGGGCGTTTTTTCTTTGGAATAAAGGAATGGAAATGATGGATGCTGGGATTGGCTCGTTATTTTTCTTTTTTCAACCGCTTGTCGGCGCTGTGTTTGGCTTTTTGTTTTTACATGAACAGATAACCGTTTCGTTTTATTTAGGTGGGTTGCTGATTATCATAGGGGTGTTTATTGCCGTTATGCCTCCTATCCATCAACATCAGTCAAAAGAAGGAGAGAATCATGCTCGCACAAGTCTCTAATCGAATAAAAGGACTAATGATGGTTATCACCGGTGCAACGCTTTGGGGATTATCAGGAACAGCGGCGCAAGTGTTATTTCAGGAAAAGCAAATAACCGCAGAATGGCTTGTCGTGGTGCGAATGATAATGGCGGGAAGTGCGTTGCTATTGTTTGCGGCATGCAAACGGATGGCGGTATTGTCGATCTGGGCCAACATCAAAAGCATCGTAAGCTTACTATTGTTTGGGCTTTTCGGCATGCTTGGAGTACAATATACGTACTTTGCATCGATCGCCACAGGCAATGCCGCTACGGCGACATTATTGCAATATTTAGCTCCTGTCTATATCGTGTTATACGTCATGGTGGCTCAAAAGCATCGTCCGACGAAAGAAGTGGCGCTTGCAATTGTATTGGCTCTTTTAGGGACTTTCCTATTAATTACAAACGGTTCAACCGGGGAATTAAAAGTGCCATTTATATCTGTCGTTTGGGGAGTTCTTTCTGGTGTTGCCTTAGCATTTTATACGTTATCTTCGGCACAGATGCTGAAAAAGTGGCACTCCATCATCGTTGTCGGCTGGGGAATGGTCATCGGCGGGGGAGGCATGTGTTTCGTTTTTCCACCTTTTCCTCTGCCGGAGGTGCGCTGGGATGTGGAGACATGGCTGCTTATCGTGTTTGTCGTTGTATTCGGCACTTTATTTGCGTTTTTATTATTTATCGAAAGCATCCGCTACTTATCGCCGACGGAATCAAGCTTGCTATCTAGCGTAGAGCCGCTATCAGCCGTAGTAGCCTCGATTGCTTTTTTGCATGTCCCGTTCGGTCTGTTTCAAGCCGTTGGTGCTGTTTGCATTATGGTGACTGTTCTCTTGTTATCTCAGAAAAAAGAGAAACAACCCTCAAACTCGACATCTATGTCATAAGAAAGGGATGTGGACTGGTTCCACATCCCTCTTTTTCGGATAGATCAGTTCGCAGCCTTAGGAAACGTTATTGTTAATGTGGTTCCTTTATTTACCTCGCTTTGAATATGCAACGTTCCCTGCATCGTTTCAATCATCTTTACCGCTATCATTGTTCCAAGACCGGTTCCTTTTTCTTTTGTACTAAAGTATGGCTCACCAAAACGGCTCACTTGTTCCGTGGTCATTCCCATACCTGTGTCTTTAATCGTAATGATGACATGATTTCCATGCAAGCGGGATGAAATCGTCAATGTCCCGCCATTTGACATGGCTTCGATGCTGTTTTTTATCAAATTCAAAAAACATTGTTGAAAGTACTGAATGTTTCCAACCATCGCACTAGGTTGCAGCTCTTCAACAATTTCAATCGAGTTCATATGGGCCATTGGCGCTAATATCTGAACTACCTTTCGCAACTGGGCATCTACCATGAGGCGTTCCACCTTGTTCGATGCTGGTTTGGCAAAGGTTAAATAATCGTTAATGATCGTTTCTGCTCGATTAATTTCGTCTAAAGCAATTTGAATGTAGCGATCTTTTGTATCTTGTGGAAGAGAAGGGGTTTTTAATAATTGAATAAATCCTTTGACAACGGTTAATGGATTGCGAACTTCGTGTGAAATACTGGCCGCGAGTTGACTAACCACTTCCATTTTCTCGACTTTTACTAGTTTGGAGCGCATCATAATCGCTTCTTTTAATGTCTCCATAATATACACGACAAATAGCATCCCAATGGGAGGAAGTAAAATGAAGTAAACGATATAAGAGTCCGTTACTGGAAATTTAGCGATGATGATGGCGAGAAACGTGGTGAGAACCGCCAGAAAAAAGGTCAACCAGACCGACATAGAAAGTTTGTTTTTACGTTTTAATGGCTTAAAGGTTGGCGAAACGAGGGCCGTAACAATAAACATGGTTATGTACACAATCGCGGTAAGATACTCAAACCCGTAAATCAGAGAGCGAGCAGCGAGCAAAATCAAAAGCAAAATAAAGCCAACGATTCCACCACCATACAGTGTGCCTACAAGAAAAGGAATTTGTCGTAAATCATGGATACAACGCTCATCAATGTAAATAGGAAATTTCATGCATAAAATGATCGGAAACCCCATGCAAATGGCAAGGAGAGTATTTCTGTATGATGTTTGTTTTTTAAATATCTCCCCGTGGTCATAAATAAAATAAAAAACAAATACGCTCACTAAAATATAAAACAAATTGTTTAATACATGCTGATTTATATATGCCCCCATATAATATCTCCTATCTACGAAAATTTAACACTATTATTATACGGAAAGAATGGGGTGGAAAAATAGCTTTTTTATAGGGGAATAAACATGGTTCGTTCACCCGATATGTTTTGGCTTCCGGCGGTAAAACTTTAATGTGACATAATTCAGCATATTGTTGTTCATAATGAAACTAACGAGTCGTGATCAGGATGGTGGCAATAGATGAAATGGGTGCATTTAACAGTAGAGCTTGTGACAGGGTTTGTGCTTTTATTTCTCGTTGTGAAAGTAGCCGGCAAAAAACTGATCCATCAAATAAGCCCATTTACGTTTATTTCGGCGCTCGTGTTAGGAGAGCTGTTAGGAAACGCTCTATATGATGATCATGTCCATCTTTGGTATATCATTTATTCGATATCGTTATGGGGAGCGCTATTATTGCTTGTCGAATACATGAGCCAAAAATGGCTCCCGTTTCGCCGCTTTAGTGAAGGAAAACCGACGGTGTTAATCCGCAACGGGATCATTGACCATGAAGCATTGAAGAAAAGCCGGATGACGCTCAATCAGCTGCAAAGTTTGCTTCGACAAAGCGAAACATTTTCATTGCGGGAAGTCGCTTTTTGTTATTTAGAAGCAAACGGTTCGATCAGCGTCTTGAAAAAATCAAAATATCAAAAAACGACGCGGGAAGATTTTCAGCTGCCTCCGCAGCCGGTTTACGTTCCGATTACGCTCATTCGCGATGGAAAGTTGCTTGCCGATGAGCTTCGCGAGCTTGGTAAAGATGAAGAGTGGCTGCGGCGGGAGCTCCGTGCCTATGGGGTGACATCATATCAAGAAGTTTTAATTGCTGAATGGTTAGAAGGGGACGGCTTGTTTGTGCAGACATATTCGTAACGTAAGGAATGCTATTCCTTACGTTTTTTTACATTTATGAAAAGTACTTGCTATTTATCTGTTATAAGTGTATTATTATTAATAGTACAGTTGGTACAGATGATGAAAGGAGGAGGGGAGATGTTTGAGCTAGACGTTCGCAGCCGCCAGCCGATTTATGAACAGCTCGTTGAAAAAATGAAAGAAATGATCATCCGCGAAATATGGAAACCGCATGAGCAGCTGCCATCCGTACGGATGATGGCGAAACAATTAACGATTAATCCCAACACGATTCAAAAAGCGTATCGGGAATTAGAGCACCAAGGGTTTATTTATTCGATTCCGGGAAAGGGAAACTTTGTTTCTCCGCAGGCGAAACGAGCAAGCCAAGAAAAAATTGAAGCCATTCGTCACGATATTGTCCGTCTGGCTGCCGAGGCGTTTTTTTTAGGAGTGGCAAAAGAAGAAGTGCTGCAATGGATCGAACAAGTGGAACAAGGGGAGAGAGGGGGAGAAACAGATGATTCACTTGACGAACGTAACGAAAACGTTTGACCGCTTTCAAGCGATTCGCGGAGTGAACATGACGATTCAAAAAGGAAGAATTTACGGCTTGCTTGGCTCCAATGGCGCGGGGAAAACGACATTGCTAAAGATGATGGCTGGTATTATCCATCCCGATCATGGAACGGTGCTCATTGATGGGGAAGAAGTATGGGAAAATCCAGAAATAAAGCAGCGAATCATGTTTTTGCCGGATCATGTATATTTTTTCCCGCAAACAACGATCGAGCAAATGGCCGCGTTTTATGAAAGTGTCTATCCATCTTTTAATCGGGAGCGGTTTACAAGATTACAAGAAATATTTTTGCTCGATCCGCGCAAAAAAATTCACCAGTTTTCGAAAGGAATGCAGCGTCAAGCCGCGTTTTGGCTCGCCTTTTCGGCGATGCCGGACGTGCTCGTTATGGATGAGCCGCTTGATGGGCTCGATGCGGTCGTGAGACAAAAAGTGAAAAACATTATCGTCCAAGAGGTCGCCGAGCGCGAAATGACGGTCGTTATTTCTTCGCATAACTTGCGGGAGATGGAAGATCTTTGCGACTGTATCGGCATTTTACATGAGGGAGAAATGCTGTTTGAAAAAGAGCTGGATGCGATGAAAACCGATATCCATAAAATTCAAGTCGCTTTTCGCAACGGAATTCCAAAGCAGTTTGCCGAGCCGCTTGATATCGTTTACGAAGAGCAGCGCGGCAGCGTCCTTCTCCTCATTGTGCGCGGCGAAAAGCAGGAAATCGTTTCCTATATTAAGCCGTTTCAGCCGCTCATTTTCGATATTCTGCCGCTTACGCTCGAAGAAATTTTTATTTACGAAATGGGGGATGTCGGCTATGCCATCGAAAATATTATCGTTTAACCGCGGGATTTTTGTGCAAAATCTTCGTAATGTCGGCTGGATTGGTATCGTGCATTTCTTGCTGTGGTTCGCTGCCATTCCGCTGCAATTGTTGATGGCTTACTCCCAGCAGAAAGACGGCGGCATTTATCCGGAATGGGGAAGCTTATACAGCATTTCCGCACCGTTTCAAACGATGATCGTTTTTACGCTGCCGGTGTTATTAGCCGCACTGTTATTTCGTTACATGCAAGGGAAACAATCATCTGATTTTATGCATAGTTTGCCTGTGCAGCGGACGGAGCTGTTTTGCCAGCAAGCCGTGTTTGGAGCGGTACTCATTGTTGTTCCACTCATGCTTATTTCATTGTTTTCCGCCGTTTGTCGCTATGGATTAAGTCTTTCAGTGCCGCTAACCATCGGTGACATCGTCCGCTGGACGTGGGAAACGGCTATCATGGAACTGTTTGTTTTTGCCGCTTCTGTTTTTGTTGGTATGATGACAGGCATGTCGACGCTGCAAGTCGTATTTACTTACATTTTGTTTTTATTCCCGGCAGGCATCACGATTTTGTTGTTAACCAATACCTCGTTTTTATTGGTTGGTTTCCCTGCCGATTATTATTTGTCCAAAAATTTAGAGGAAATCGTACCGTTTTACCGCTATGTAAATCTCGAAGCAGAACCGTTGACAGCGGGCGAATCGCTTGTTTATCTGCTTTTGATTATGTTGTTCCTTATTTTCGCGATTTGGCTGTACCAAAAACGGCATAGCGAGGCGGCGACGCAGGCGCTGGCGTTTCCGGTGCTCCGTCCGATCTTTAAGTACGGCGTCGCGTTTTGTACGATGCTCGTCGGTGGTTTTTATTTCGGCGCTACGCAAAATCAGTTTTCCTGGATTGTATTCGGATATGTTACATTCTCATTCATCGGCTTTTTCGTTGCCGAAATGATTATCGAAAAAACGTGGCGCGTTTTCCATAAGTGGAAAGGGTACGCTTATTTTGCCGCGGCGATGGTGGTCATTGGCATGTTGGTTCATCTTGATATAACCGGATATGAAAAACGGCTGCCGGCGCTAGAGGATATCCGCCAAGTTTATTTCGGCAGTTCCGTCTATGATTTTGTCGAGAATGGCCAACGTTCGTATGTGCCGTTTGAGCAAGAAAACCAGTTTTTAAAGGAAAAAGAAAATATTCGCGCTGTCTACGCATTTCACCAACAGCTAGTCAAAGATCAGCCAAGACCGTTTCCGTTTGAGCCGTATCGACAAGTTGAGTCGCAGCGACAAGTGGTCATCGGTTATGTGTTTAAGGACGGCAAGCGGATGATTCGGAAGTACAGTGTGCCTTTTGAACCGTATCTTTCCTATTATCAACCGATTTTAGAATCGAAAGAGTATAAGAAAAATTATTATTTATTGCTCCGCGATCAAGGATATTCGCCGATTCGCCAAGTCGCCTTCCGCACCCCAGAAACGGGCGAGAAAACGTTGACGATCATCGACCCGCAGCAGATTGATTCGTTTATCGAAGCGTTAAATGCCGATTTAATGGAAGAGCCGGCAAGTGCAATGGTGGATAGCGGCAAAGTATGGCAGGGGGACATCGAGCTTTTGCAAAGCGACGGCGATACCATTCATCTCATGTGGAAAAAAACGTATACTCATGTCGAAAAATGGCTCAAAGACCACCATCTGCTCGAAAAAGCCCGGGGGAGTGCGGAATGATCAAAGAGGGTGTCTCAAAAGCTATTGTTTTGGGACACCCTCTTTTTACGTTTTTTTCTGCTTTTGAAGTAATAGCGTCGCTAACACATCGAGCACCCATAACAATAAAATGAAAAATAAAATAAACATTTCCGGTGTTTCCATGACACGAAAAGGGTTCAAGACGTTGTTCATTGATTGACGTAATGTAAAGCCCATTAATACATCCATTTCAATGGCGACACCGATTAAAACGCTGCCAATAAACAATGAAATACCTAATAGCTTCATCCAATTCCACCTACTGTCGGGTTTTTCTTTAGTTTTTGTTTCCTACAAGGAAACCATTCTTTGATCGTATATTCAAACTTTTCGTTGTCTATAATGGCAAGTAAAGAGTTGGAGCGAGGGGAAAACGATGCTGTTTCAGTGGGCATTGCGAAAAAAACAACAGGAAAAAAAGAAAACGACAACACAACAAGAGCGTGATCAAAGCGGTCAAGCGCAAGATGTTCCACATGAGCCGATTCATTCGCTGCTGGATGTTAATATTGATATCATTCGCCATACGACTGGGAACAGTTCCGATATTGTCATCCGTCGTTTTGCGATTGGGCAAGAACGGTCGATTCGAGCCGCGCTTATTTTTATTGATGGTCTTGCCGATGAAAAAAATGTATATCAATTTTTGTTGGAGCCGCTTATGACAGCAACGTTTCCGCTTTCTTTATCCCCGAAAGATACGTTTTGCTTTATGGAAAAAAAACTAGCTGCTGTTGGCAAAATCGAGCGTATCTTTGAGTGGTTTGATTTATTTTTAGCACTTATGTCAGGAGAAACGATTATTCTTCTTGATGGAGTGCCGTTTGCTTTAAGCGCAAGTACGAAGGGGGGAGAATATCGAGCGATTGAAGAACCGCAAACACAGATAGCTATTCGCGGCCCACGAGATGGGTTTACGGAATCGCTGCGTGTGAACACGACTCTTATTCGCCGTCGCATTAAAAATCCGAATCTTTGGCTCGAAACAATGAGAATTGGCGAAGTGACAAAAACGGACGTTGCCATTATGTATATGAAAGGAATTGCCAACGACGAAGTCGTTGAAGAAGTTAAAAAACGGCTTCGCAACATACATATTGACAGTGTTCTTGAATCGGGATATATCGAACAATTAATCGAAGATCAAACATTTACTACTTTCCCTACCACGTATCATACAGAGAGACCGGATGTGGTAGCAGCAAACCTTCTCGAAGGAAGAGTAGCCATATTCGTCGAAGGAACTCCATTTGTGCTAATTGCACCAGCTTTATTTATCCAATTTTTCCAAGCGGTTGAAGATTATTACGCTCGCTTTGATATTGCAACAGCACTTCGATTTTTGCGTGTTCTTGTTTTCTTTCTCTCACTTGTTGCACCGGCGATTTATATTGCAGCAACGACGTTTCATCAAGAAATGATCCCAACTCCACTTGTCATTGCGATTGCCGCCCAACGGGAGTCGGTTCCATTTCCAGCGTTTGTCGAGGCGTTGGTAATGGAAGTAATATTTGAAATTTTGCGGGAAGCAGGGGTGCGCTTGCCGCGTGCCGTCGGCCAGGCTGTTTCGATTGTCGGGGCACTTGTTATCGGACAGGCGGCCGTAGAGGCAGGGTTTGTTTCATCAGCAATGGTTATTGTCGTTTCCATTACGGCAATCGCCAGCTTTGCAACCCCTTCGTTTGCGATTGCAATTTCTGCGCGCCTCATTCGTTTTGCACTTATGTTTCTTGCAGCAATGTTTGGGTTTTATGGAATTATTATGGGTATTTTGGTAATGACGATTCATTTATGCAGCCTTCGTTCCTTTGGTGTTCCATATATGTCACCGCTTGCTCCGTTTATCCCGTCCAACCTGGGCGATACGCTTTTCCGCTTGCCGACATGGGCGTTTAAAGAGCGTCCGCGTTTAATCAACCAGAAAAATATTATTCGTCAAGGGAAAGATCAGCGGCCTCAGCCGCCCGCTTCCAATCGCCAGGAGAAAAACGAGGGGGAGCGATCATGAAACGAAAAATGGCCGTCATCCTTTTTCTTCTGTTATGCGTAACCGTTCTTTCCGGATGTTGGAGCAAAAAAGAGCTGACCGATTTGGCATTTGTCATCGCAGTCGGGATTGATAAAACGAAGGACGGAAAATATATGATAACATTTCAAGTCGTCAACCCAGGAAACGTTGCTGGTTCGACACAGCGAGGTGGAGGCAGTGGCGGGGTGCCGGTTTCCATCTACAAAGCAACAGGAGATAACCTCGTCGAGGCAAGCCGACAAGCGTCTAAAAAACTATCGCGGCTTATATATTATGCGCATACAAACTTAGTGGTTATTAGTGAAGAAGTGGCAAAAGAAGGAATCGACGGGTTGTTTGATGCACTCGAAAGAAATAGTCAATTTCGTACGACAGCAATGGTCGTGATCGCCCGTCATCATTCAGCGGAAGATGTTCTGAAAATATTAACGCCCATTGACAAAATTTCAGCAAATCAAATTATAAAAACATTACAATTTTCTGAAAAAGTATGGGGGCAAACGATGAATGTTGATGTAGGAAAAATAATTAACGATCTCGCTTCATCAGGAAAAGCACCAATCATTAGCGGTGTGGAGATTGTAGGAAGTGTGCAAAAAGGGAAACGGCAGACGAACGTGCAAGCTTCTGAACCTGATGCGCGATTAAATATCAATGGTTTAGCTATGTTTAAAGATGATAAACTTGTCGGATGGATTTCTGGCGAAACAGCGCGTGGAGTGTTATGGATTCTTGATAAAATTGAACAAACGGGCGTTACGATTGAATGGAAGCAGAAAAAAGAAGAAACTGCCTATAAAGTCGTTCGTGCCAAAACGAGCGTAGCGGCGCATATGAAAAAAGGAAAACCGTCCATTTCCATTCATATTCATGCAGAGGGAGATATCGGCGAAGAATTTGTCTCCGTTGATTTTACAAATCCTAAGCAAATTTTTGCATTAGAAAAAAAAGTGGAAAAAAGTATAAAGAAGGAAGTTGTCAAAGCGGTAGAAGAAGCAAAAAAAGCAAAAACGGATATCTTTGGGTTTGGAGATGTTGTCTATCGTTCCTATCCGCAGCAATGGAAAACAATGAAATCAGATTGGGATGATCGCTATTTTCCGCAACTAGAGGTGCATGTCACGGTAGATGCGTTTATTCGCCGGACAGGATTACGGACTAGATCGTACATATTTGGACAGTGAGGGCGGTGAAATGATGGAACGAGCGAAGATAGACGCACGGCAATTACTTGTATTAATCGTACTGTTTGAACACGGAAGTGCTATCGTTATTCCGCTTGGTGTAGGTGCCAAACAAGATGTTTGGCTTGCGATATTATTAGGTTTAACATTTGGTTTATTATTGTTTTTCGTTTATTACCGCCTCTATCGTTACTATCCAAATGCCCCATTGACTACGTATGTACAAGACATTACTGGCCCTTGGATCGGTAAAGTTTTGGCGTTTGTATATATTGTTTATTTTCTTTATATTGCTTCCCGGGTGCTCCGTGATTTTGGCGAGCTGTTGTTAACGTTTGCGTATCCAGAAACACCGCTCTTTATTTTAAATGCGATTATGATATTAACGGTGATGTATGGCGTTTATAAAGGTATTGAGGTCATTGCGCGGACGGGGGGATTGTTTCTTACTTTGCTTTATCTGCTCGCAGTATCTGGGTTTATATTAGTCATTTCCGCAGGATTGGTGGATATCCATCGGCTGCAACCGGTGCTTGAAGAAGGATGGCAACGGGTATTGAAAGTCGTGTTTACGGAGACGCTTTACGTTCCATTTGGAGAAATGATTGTTTTTACGATGTTATTTCCATATATGAATAACCCAGAAAAAATGAAACAAGCCGCGATAACAGGTATGGTGCTAAGCGGTCTTAATTTGACAATGATTATGACGATTAACGTTGCTGTACTTGGAGCGGATGTTGTTGCCCGTTCCGCATTTCCACTTTTAGACACGATACGGAGAATTCGAGTTGCGAATTTTTTGGAACGTCTGGATGTACTTTTTATGATTGCCCTTATTATTGGCGGATTTTTTAAAATATCCGTATTTTTTTATGCTGCGGTGATCGGAACAGCGAATTTATTTCGTATTCAAAATTATCAGCGTCTCGTATATCCGCTTGGGTTAATGGTTTTGTTGTTATCGATCGCCATTGCGAGCAACTATCCGGAACATATTATGGAAGGATTAAAAATCGTTACCCTTTATATGCACATCCCATTACAAATCATTGTTCCGCTCTGCCTGCTTCTTATTGCCGCCATTCGTCATCGCTATTTCAACCAGCAATCATGAAAATAGGAAAAAATAGCTATCTTTTTTTCCAAAGAAAAAGAAGGAAAAAGAGAAGGAGAAGCGAATTTACATTAAAAAAGAAAAATCTCCGTTTCAAAGTAATGGTTGCCTTGGGATCAAAAGGTGACCTTTTATCATGAAGTGGGGCAATAAAAGAGAGATTACGATGAAAAAGGGTTGAACAATGGTGAAGTTAAATGTACAGGTGATCGAAAAAACGTTTAACCATCGTGTCAGTGGCGGAATGATCATTACCGACCGCAACCGATTGATTATAGCGGTGAATGACGAGATAGCGGAACTGACCGGTTATACGAAAGAACAGTTAATTGGCCAATCCGTTCATATTCTCCTTGCGGATGAGCATATCGTCCAAAAGTGTGAATGGATTTGGGAGTCCGTGTTAGAAAGCGGTTATTGGCAAGGAAAAGTTGATTATTGCATGGATAATGGCCAAAAATGCACCAAAATGCTAACGGTGTATGCACTTTCTGGCGCGACGGAGGAATGTTACGTCTGGTGTCTTGCCGATGCGGAAACACCAGTTTCGGAATCAGAGCAAATGCTGCGCGCCATATATCAAACTGCCCCGCTGGCCGTCATTCCGCTATGCAAAAATATGACGGTAAGAGACTGGGGGCATGCCGCCGAATCGTTATTTGGCTGGAAGCGGGAGGAAGTCATTGGCCGAAGTTTGTTTTCGCTGTTTTATAAGTACCCTCATCATATAGCAATGTTTTCCTATCCGTTAAAAAAGAAAAAAGCTGGGGAGTACATAATCAAGAGAAAAGACGGAACATTGATCGACGTCGAGTATGCGCTCATTCCGGTGACCGATTCAGATGGAAACGTTACCGGATATATCGTGATGCTTGAAGATATTACAAGGTGGAAGCAAAAAGAACTCGAGCACAAACGGCAAGTGGAGCTTGCGAAAAAAATTCAGCAAAGTTTACTGACTCCCCCGATTCAAAACAATGTAGTAACGATGGATGCGGTTTATATTCCGTCGGACGACTTATCTGGCGACATATATGCATGTTACCAAATTGACCGGGATCGTTATGGCGTCATTATTATTGACGTAATGGGGCACGGCATTTCCTCTTCGCTTGTCAGCATGCTGCTTCGTTCACTGTTAAGGGGGCTGATTGTGCGTGTCATCGATCCTGTGTATGTTGCTACCGAACTGGAGAAACATGTGCAAAACTTGTTTCCGGATGATGTAAATGAAATCCGCTATTTATTTTCCATGATTTATTTAGTGATCGATACGAAAAGGAAGCAGATCGAGTATACCAACGCCGGACATCCCGCCGGACTGTTAGTTTCCGAGGACGGAGAAATCATCGAATTGGATAAGGGCGGATTGGCGATCGGCAGCCCGTTTTCACTCCCGTTTGAAAAAGAGGTGATTCCTTACCGGAAGCGGACAAGACTATTTTTATATACCGATGGGATTTTAGATGAAATCGACTCCTCTATTTTGCGAAGTATGAATAAAATTCGTACGTATACGAAAATGTACAGCCATTTATCAGACAAACAGTTTTTGCATATGTTGATGGAAGAGGGGAAATCGCCGACAAGCCCTGTCGATGATATATGTTTGCTATCTATTACGGTCCAGTAACAGGATAACTTCCAAATTAACTATATCAGTAGGTGCAAAACAATGTACGAAATAACGATGCGATGCAAAGCGACGGAAGAGGCCATTGATTTTTGCGATTTGCTGGCGAAGCAAATCGCCCACTTTTTTTCCCTTCATGATCGCGATATGTTTGTCTTATCGGTCCATGAAGCGGTTGTCAATTCCGTAAAGGCAGTGAAACAGCTGGGAAAAAAAGTAGATGACGATGCGTTGATCGTATCCTGGCGAATTACAGAGGAAGAGGTAACGGTGACGGTGACCGATGAAGGCGGCGGGATTCCGATAAGAGAAATCGAACGATTGAGGCGGGAAAGTTTGGAAGATGTCTTGCTTGCCGAATCCGGGCGCGGTCTTTTACTGATCAAGGAAACGATGGACGCAGTGTCATTCGAGCCGCATGCGGATGGCAAATGCGCGATCGTAATGAAAATGAGGAGAGGACAGAATGGATCGTCGGATATCCACTTTTGAATTAGTAACGGTATCGGCAGAAACGTACGCGAAAATATGGTTAAAGGGAAAATTGGTTTACCATACGCAACAGGCAGCGAGACAAAAAATGGAAATGGTGTTGGCGGAAATCGACAGGAATATCCTAATAATGGACGTCAGTCAACTTCTTTTTATTGATAGTACGGGATTAGCGTTATTGATTCACTTTTTCAAAAAGGCGGTTTACCAAAACAAACAAGTCGCATTGGTCGTCTCCACCAATAAAACGGTAGAAAAGATATTGGCAATTGCAAAATTCGATAAATTGTTTCCGATTGTGGAGCAGGAAGAGGATCTTGTTCGGTTATTGGCTTCGCGGACTCAGCAAATTTCCAGCCAGGAAATGTTGCTAGAAATGTGGCAGAACCATTGTATACAAAACTAAAAATATACGAAAAAATCGTATTCGTACGACACTCCCCTTGTTCATTTGCGACCATTGTCTTTTTCCATAAAGGATCAAAAAATTGTAAATTGCTTTTTTGGCAAATAAAATAAAAATTACAAAAGTATACACCACGAAAGCCCGTGACTTAAGTCTTGGGATGAAGTGGAAAACGGTTTTGAACCGAGCCGACAGGGCGCTAAACACCAGTGAGGTGCTTGCCCATGAGACTTAACGGAAAGTGCCTGCACCCAACTGTAGGAAAACTCTTTAGTACGTTAGAGCCAGTCGCGTGAAGGTTCAGATAATAGGTACGGGGAGTGACAACATGTGGCAAATATTATTGTACTTAAAACCGTATCGCAAATGGATGATTGTCGCTTGGACGCTCATGATCATTGAGCTGTTAGTCGAATTATGGCAACCGCTGTTGATGGGGAAAATTATTGACGATGGAGTTATGAAACAAAACTTGTCTGTCGTTTGGACGTGGGGCACGGTGATGCTTGGCGCTTCGCTTTTAGCGTTTACATCAGGAATTGCCAACTCTTTTGCTGCCGCCTACGTTGGCCAAGAGTATGGCTTTTCGCTGCGAAAGCATCTATTCAAAAAAATTCAGTCGTTTTCCTTTGCCAGCATCGAACGGCTTTCGACCGCTTCCTTGATTACGCGGATGACAAACGACGTGACACAAGTGCAAAACATGGTATTTATGAGCTTGCGCATCGCCTTGCGCGCTCCGCTTCTTGTTATGTTTGGCGTCGTTATGTCATTGATTGTGCATGTACAGCTGGCGCTCGTGTTCGTTGTGGCTGTTCCGATATTAGTGGCATTTTTGCTATGGATGATGAATAAATTAGCCGCCTCATTTTCCATCGTCCAGCAAGCGCTTGATCGTGTCAATAACGTCATGCGCGAAAATTTGGCGGGAATGCGTCTCATTAAAGCGTGGATGAGAGGGGCGTACGAGCAAGAACGATTTATGACGGTGAACGAGTCATTAATGCAGCGGACGATGGACGTCTTGCGCTTAGTGGAAACCATTACGCCTGTATTGCTATTCGTAATGAATATGGCGATTATTGTTATTCTTTTTGTTGGACGAGTCGATGTTCAAACGGGGAGCGCCACAGCAGGGCAAGTAGTTGCCGTTGTCAATTATGCGACCCGTATTACGGCGGCGTTGTCGATGTTTACGTTTATTACGATGGCGTTTTCCCGAGCCAAAGCATCAGCAAGCCGGATTGCGGATGTCCTTCAAACGGAAGTAGAAATGAAAGACGAGCTTGAGGCCGTTGCAGCGCCTATCCGTCAAGGAGAGATTCGGTTTGAGTGCGTGTCTTTTCGCTATCCGAACAGCCGCGCCCTTGTGTTAAAAGATATTTCATTTGTCGTTCGTCCGCACGAAACGGTGGCGATTTTAGGAGCGACCGGTTCGGGAAAGACGTCGCTGCTGCAGCTGATTCCCCGTTTGTACGATCCGGCCGATGGACGGGTATTGATCGATGGTGTCGATATTCGGCGCATGAATCAAGAACAGCTGCGCACCGCGATTCGTTTTGTTCCGCAGGAAGTGCTGCTTTTTTCCGGGACGATTGCGGAAAACATTCGTTTTGGAAATGCCAATGCCTCTATGGAAGAAGTGATAAAAGCAGCGAAACACGCGCAAATTCATGATACGATTATGAACCTTCCTGACGGGTACGAGACAGTGATCGGGCAAAAAGGAGTGAACTTGTCGGGCGGACAAAAGCAGCGCCTCTCGATTGCCCGGGCACTTGTCGGCCATCCGAAAATTTTATTGCTAGATGATAGTACGAGCGCGCTCGATTTAAAAACGGAAGCGAAGCTGCTTAAAGCGCTAAAGGAATATACGTGCACGACATTGATTGTTACGCAAAAAATCCGCACGGCAATGGAAGCGGATGTGATTTTCTTGCTAGAAGATGGCCAGTTGCTCGCAAAAGGAAGCCATGACGAGCTGTTAGAAACGAGCGAACTGTACCGAAAAATCGTCGAATCGCAGTTTGGAAAGAAGGGGCATAACGATGTTACGACCACGGCATAGTACGCCGCTGACGATGGGCCAAAAACGGAAAGCGAAGGATAATATTGGCACACTAAAGCGGCTTTGGTCATTTGTTTCGCCGCAAAAAGGTTGGCTTTTGGCAACAGTAATAATGGTCATCATTAGTTCCGGCTTAAGCCTGCTCGGCCCATATGTCGTCGGGAAAGCGATTGATATGTATATAGTAGAAAGGCGGACGGACGACTTTTGGCTGGTGCTTGCGCTTCTCCTTTTTATTTATGTCGCTCTGTCCGCCTCGACGTTTCTGCAAAACTATTGGATGATCGGTGTTGCGCAAAAAACGGTTTATGCGATCCGCAAACGGCTGTTTCGTCATTTTCACGAACTGCCGATTTCGTTTTTTGACAAGCGCCAGCAAGGCGAATTAATGAGCCGTATCACCAATGACATTGATAATATGAGCCAAACGTTTAACAGCACGGCGATCCAAGTGATCTCGAGCATGCTCACGCTTGTTGGGGCGATTGGGGTGATGGTTTGGCTTAGCCCGTTGCTTACGCTGGTGACCTTGCTGGTCGTTCCGCTGATGTATGCGGGGATGAAGTGGATTACGAACCGGACGCAAAAGCGGTTTCGCGAGCAGCAGCGTTGTTTAGGCGAAATGAACGGATTTATCGAAGAAGTCATCTCCGGACAAAAAGTTGTGAAAATGTTTTCGCAGGAGCGGAGAATGATCAACGACTTTTGGCAAAAAAATGAACAGCTAAAGCGCGCCGGGTTTTGGGCGCAGACATATTCCGGTTTTATTCCGAAGCTGATGAACTTTTTAAACAACTTAAGCTTCGCACTCATTGCCGGCGTTGGCGGGCTTTTGGCGCTTAAAGGAATCATTTCAATCGGAGTTATTGTCGTCTTTGTCGAGTATGCCCGTCAGTTTACCCGTCCGCTCAATGATTTGGCCAACCAATGGAATACGCTGCTGTCCGCACTGGCCGGCGCGGAGCGGGTGTTTGAAATTTTTGATACGGCCAAAGAAGAGCGGGATGAAACGGGAGCGATTTCTCTTGGCCACCTGCAAGGGAAGGTCGAATTTGACCATGTCGTTTTTTCCTATGATCAAAACCGCGACGCTCTTCGTGATGTCAGCTTTTCTGTCTCCCCTGGAGAAACGGTGGCGCTTGTCGGCCCGACCGGGGCGGGAAAAACGACGGTTTTGCAGCTGTTAACCCGTTTTTACGACCCTGACCGCGGCCATATTTTCATCGATGGGCACGATAGCCGTTCTATTAAGCGCGCTAGCTTGCGCGCCCATATGGCATTTGTTTTACAAGATACGTTTTTATTTGAAGGGACGATTCGCGACAATATTCGTTACGGAAGGTTAGAAGCGAGCGACGAGGAAGTGGAGCAGGCGGCGAAATGGGCGAATGCACACTCGTTTATCACGAAGCTGCCGAACGGTTACGATACAGTGTTGAAGCAAGATGGCGGCGGCATCAGCCAAGGTCAAAGACAGCTGTTGGCAATCGCCCGCGCGATGGTGGCAAATCCGTCGATTTTAATTTTAGATGAGGCGACAAGCAATATTGATACGGTCACGGAAATGCAAATTCAAGAGGCGCTGGAGCGGCTGATGAAGGGACGGACCTGCTTTGTCATTGCCCACCGCCTCAACACGGTGCAACACGCGGACCGCATTCTTGTGTTGAATGAAGGAAAAATTGTCGAACAAGGGACGCATGAATCGCTGCTAAAGGCAAAAGGGTTTTATTATGAGTTGTACCACAGCCATCTGCAAAAAGGGGAAGTATCGTAAAAAACGCCTTGTACGCGCGTACAAGGCGTTTTTATGATTAGTTGGTGATGGCGGAAAGTCTTGCTATAAACACTTTACGCCAGCTTTCTGATAAAGCCGGTTCCGCGATGATTTTTTGCATCGCCTCCACATTTGTTTTTTCTATATAGTAAATGCGGTTTACATAGCGAACGGATAAAGGTGTTTGGCTGCGTTCAATGAGTATGAGCTTGTCTCCCTGTTGAATGATTCCTTCTTGTAACACGCGAAAATAAAAACCTGTGCGTCCTGTTTTTTGCAAAACTAGCGGAAGGTCCGGCAAACCGTGCCGTTTGGCGAGCTTAAAGCAAGGCTGTCTCGGCTGAGACAGTTGGATGACGGCCGTGCCGATGGAAAAGATATCACCGATGCATGCTTCGTCTTCCGTCAGTCCTTTTAGCGTAAGGTTTTCTCCAAACGCGCTAGGAGAAAATGGACAGTGATACTGTTTTTCCCACTCGCTAAAATGCTCGGACGGGTAAGCGCAAATCGCTTTGTCATATCCGCCGTGATGTACTAAGTCCGCTTGCCCATCTCCATCGAAGTTGAGCTTCGTCACGAAGAGCGGCCCCAACACAGGTTCTTTAAAAATTCCTGTTGTGAGCGGTTTTCCATCGACCATTACCGTTTTCGGCTTTCCTACATTAACAGAAATGACTTTCATCTATTTTCCTCTCCCCCAAAGTTCTTCCGCGATTAATCGGAATGATGTTAACTTGTCTGCAAAATCATAGGTAATCGTTACAAGCATGATTTCTTCTGTTTCATAAGCCTCGCTGAGCCGAAACAGCTGTTCTTTTATTTGTTTTGGCGAACCGACGATCATCCGTTTGCGGTTTTCGACAACCCGTTTGCGCTCAAACGGACTGTACGGGTAAGCCATTGCTTTTTCCGGGCTTGGCGTGCCGTTGGACACCATGCCTTGTTCAATCATCAACAGTGATAAATCAAGGCTTGATGCCACCCATTCCGCTTTTTCTTCCGTTTCGGCGCAAATGGTGAACACAGCGACCATATTGCGCGGTTTATCCAAATATTTCGATGGCACGAACCGTTCGCGGTACAATTTCGTATAATATTCCCCACCTTCGCCGTTAATAAATTGGGCGAACACATACGGCAATCCTTTTTGCGCGGCAAGGAGCGCGGTGGATGAGCTCGAGCCGAGCAGCCATACATCGGGTGCTGTCCGCACGTTTGGTGTCGCCTTTAGTCCATGCAATGGATGTTCTTTCGGCAAATCATTATGTAAATAAGCAAGCAAATCGTCAATCTGCTCTGGATAGCGGTCTATATCTTTTCGTTTTCCTTCCTGCAAGGCGATCGTCGCAATCGGCATACCGCCGGGAGCACGACCGACTCCGAGATCGACCCGGCCGGGATGGAGGCCTTCGAGCACTTTAAAGTTTTCCGCCACTTTATAAGCGCTATAATGCGGAAGCATGACTCCGCCGGAACCGATGCGAATGCGCGACGTTTTCGCGCCAATATGGCCAAGGAGCACTTCTGGAGATGAACCCGCAAGGCTGTTTGTATCATGATGCTCCGACACCCAAAAACGTTCATAGCCAAGCTCTTCCACAAATTGCGCGAGCCGGACAGTATTGGCGAGCGCTTCTTCCGCCGTCATTCCCTCCGCAATCGGGGATTGGTCTAGCACGCTTAATTTAAGGGTCATGGTAAAACATCCTTTCGCTATCGTGCTTCATGTTCCAAGAGGGATTAATTATTTCTTATTATGCGCTGCTAGGGAAAAATTGTCTATTGATTTGCCTGTTAGTAGGTAGGGATTTTTATATCGAATCGATGCTGCTTTTCATTTTTATTTCAGCGATTGCAGCTAAAAAAGAAGAACACGCCCCGCTAGGCCGCTGTTGGGGCGCGCTTATTTATAAATGTACGAGCTTTTCTTCCTGCTCCGGTTGTTCTATTGCTTTCTTTCGTTCAAGGCGTGAAAATAACGAATGCATCAGCTGCTTCATCGTGTCGACGATAAAGGAGCACCGTTCGTATAACGCTTCTTTTAAACTATCGAGCTGGCGCGTCATTTTGTATTGTGTCGCTTCCTGTGCTTCCAGCCGTTCGATGACCGTTTCCTGAAACACGTGCTGCAGCTCTAATTTTTCGATTAATGTTTGATATAGTTTCTCTTGCCCTTCTAAGCGAGCGAGCAGCCCTTGGTATAAATGTTCTTGCGCGGCGAGTTGCTGCGATAGTTTTTTTGTTGCCTCCTCTTGCAAAACAAGGGAGTCGGTAATTGTCTGCTTGGCCGTTACGTCTTGTTCCATTCGTTCATTCCATCGTTCATATAGCTGTTGTTGCTGCTCGTGTTGGGCGGAAACGGAACGCTGCAGTTCTGCTAGTAAAGCGGAAAGTTCATTGTAAAGCCGCTGTTGTTCCTCTAATACTTGCTGGGTGGCGGACCGGCGGTAATAGAAAACAGGATGTGATGAAGCGGGAGGGGTTCCTTCATAGACGCGCGGAGTCAATTTCTTGTTCGTATAAATGAAAGACATGCCCGACACTCCTTTCTATCTGTAAATACCTATGTGACATCATATGCAGCTATTCTTATTTCGGTTAGGCACCAAGTTTGTGATGTCGTCTCATGCTTTGGTATAATAAAGTAAATAGAAAATTTGGAAAGGATGTGGATGTATGCCAGCAGTCGAGTCCAATATGTTTCCATTAGGGCAAAAAGCGCCGTCGTTTGAACTGGTGAACGTGGTTGATGGCAAAACCGTCCGTTTGGAAGAGGTAAAATCGGATGTGGCAACGGTGATTATGTTTATTTGCAATCATTGTCCGTTTGTGAAACACGTGCAGCATGAACTCGTCCGTCTTGCTAACGATTATCAGCCAAAAGGAGTCACGTTTATCGCCATCAATTCGAACGATGTGGAAAAATATCCGGAAGACTCGCCGGAAAATATGAAAAAAGTAGCCGAAGAATTAGGCTATCCGTTCCCATATTTGTTTGACGAAACGCAAGAGGTGGCAAAAGCGTACCAAGCGGCGTGCACGCCGGACTTCTATATCTTTGACCGCGACTTAAAATGCGTATACCGCGGCCAGCTTGACGATTCACGGCCAAACAATGGCATTCCGGTTACAGGGGAATCGATTCGCGCGGCATTAGACGCATTATTAAATGGCGAGCCAGTGCCAGAAAAACAAAAGCCAAGCATTGGCTGCAGCATCAAATGGAAGGAATAATTTCCATCATTTCTTGACTTTCTTTTGCGCATCCAGTATTATTAACAAAGCACCATTTCGTTCGTCGTATAAAGGATCATCATAAGTCGTGCCTTGCGAATAGGGGGCCTGCTTATATGTTCCCTTGCTTGCGTAAGCGCACGGCTTTTTTCTTTATTGCGGTAGCGATGGTCAATATTTATTTTTGGAGGAATCACAATGAACACAGGAAAAGTAAAATGGTTTAATGCCGAAAAAGGGTATGGATTTATCGAAAAAGACGGCGGAGGCGATGTTTTCGTTCATTTTACCGCTATTGAGGGCGAAGGGTTTAAAACGTTAGAAGAAGGGCAATTTGTTACGTTTGACGTTATCGAAGGAAACCGCGGTCCGCAAGCGGCAAACGTACGTAAAGCGTAAGGAGGGAACAAGGTGATATCGCTTCTGGCGGTATCACCTTTTTTACCGCAGGCGGCTCATTTCGAAAACAAATTCACACTGGCGCAGCTTCGGAGCTGCAAGGATGGATGAGAGGCAGGGCTTCCATTGTTTTTGTTTTTTTGTATGATAGATATATAGATATATCCCGTTTTTAGTTGTCATAACTTTTATTATGTAAACAAAGGGAGGAAAGAAATGAGGCCGCTGCTATACCGTGTGTTTGTGTATGGAACGTTGTTAGTGGGGGAAGCGAACCATTATGTCGCCGCTCCTTATATCCGCGATATTCAGCCGGGAAAAGTGAAAGGACGCTTATATGACGTCGGGGCATACCCCGCGCTCGTTGTCGAAGAAGAAGGCGAAGTAATCGGCGAATGGTTTACCGTAACGGAAGAAGGGCTGCAAGCGATGGATGAGCTCGAAGGATATGAAGAAGGGGGCCGACATAACGAATACGAGCGGGTTTGGGTGAAAGATCTGGAACAGCCGCTCGAAGGGTATGTATATGTATACCCAAAAAGCAAAGCGGCGCACCTTCCGCTCATTCCGTCAGGGTCATGGCGGCACCGTCATCTTCATTAGCAGCATGCGAGAAGGACGGTGTTTTGGGTGAATGAAATCAACAATGCATCGCTTTTTGTCATATGGCTGTTTATCCTTGTGCCGGTATTTATATCATACCGCTATTCATTAAAATTGGAAAAAGACATTATTTGGTCTTCATTGCGCGGATTTGTTCAATTATTAATATTAGGATATTGTATTTCTTATCTTTTTTCTTTAGAAAAATGGTATGTCATTATTGGTTATGTGCTATTGATGGTTGCTGTTGCCTCGTTCAATGTTTCGAAGCGGGGTAACGATACAAAACGTACGTTTTTTCTTGTTTTTTTCAGCATGATTGTTTCTGTTGGGATTCCAATTATGTTATGGCTAATTTGCCGCATTATTCCGTTTCAAGCGCGATACATTATCCCTGTTGCAGGAATGTTTTCAGGAACAGCGATGGTTGCCTCAAGCGTCGTATTAGAAACGATGAAACAAGAGCAACGTGACAATATAAAACAGTACGCCGTCAAAATCGCGATGATCCCTACGATTGATACGTTAAAAACAATGGGGCTTGTACAAATACCTGGAACGATGACGGGAATGATCTTGGCGGGAGCAGATCCGATTGCTGCGGTCAAATACCAAATTTTTATCGTATTTACCCTTCTTGTCGTTGCGGCCATTTCGGCGATTGTCGTTTGTTTTCTCAATTATCGAGCATTCTATCAAACCAATGATTGCTGAGACGGTGATTATAATAAATTCTCTTGGTAATGGCTACATATGTTTATCATAGCGGCTGCCTAAAAGGGTGTTGATGAATTCACCATTATAGGCAGCTGTCTTTTTTATTAATGGAAAAGCATAAATATACAGATATATCACTATTTATAACTCGATTTTTGTGGTTTTTTTGAAAGCGTTTTCTAGTTAGCGTAATAAAAATACAGAAAAATAAATAAAAAAAGTATTGCCAAATACGTGCTCCTTTCCTATAATAAAGACATGTTATAAAAATAAACGTCAGAATGTGAGGTAATGTAACATGTCAAAGGTGATGGTTTCTCCTACAAGCGATCGGGAAGCAGTGCTTGAACAAATCAAAGAAATAATCAAGCAAAAACATGTCGAGCTTTTGCATCTGCAATTTGTCGACATCGAAGGAATTTTAAAACACGTTACGGTGACGGTAGAGCAGCTTGATGATGTTGTGGAAGGAAAAATCATGTTTGACGGCTCCTCGATTAAAGGATTTTCCCCTATCAACAAATCCGATCTCTATCTTCTTCCTGACTTAAACACGTTTGCCGTATTGCCTTGGACGGTAGAGGAAGGATATTCCGAAGCCCGTTTCCTTTGTTCTGTTCTCAATCCTGATGGAACGCTGTTTGAAGGGGATCCGCGCAACGTCTTAAAGAAAACCGTGGACCGTGCTGCAGAAAAAGGGTATACGATTTCTGTCGGTCCAGAATTGGAATTCTTTTTATTCAAAGCGGACGAAAATGGAAACCCGACGACAGAACTCCATGATAGCGGCGGATATTTCGAACCGTCTCCAAAAGATCTTGGCGAGCGCGTTCGTTTAGAAATTTACCGCGCGCTAAAGGCGATGGGCTTTACGATTGAAGCATCTCATCACGAAGTTGCAGAAGGGCAGCATGAAATCAACTTCAAATACGCCGATGCGTTAGGGGCGGCAGACAATGCAACCACATATAAGTGGGTCGTAAAAACGATCGCCAATAAATATGGACTGCACGCCACGTTTATGCCAAAGCCGGTGTTCGGCATCAATGGCTCCGGCATGCATGTGAACATGTCGCTATTTAAAGACGGTGAAAATGCGTTTTTTGATCCAAGCGATGAAAACCAATTATCGGAAACGGCCTATCAGTTTATCGCAGGTTTGCTCGCGCATGTCAAAAGCTTTGCCGCTGTTACGAACCCGTTAGTAAACTCGTACAAACGGCTTGTCCCGGGATATGAGGCGCCTTGCTATATCGCGTGGTCGGCGTCAAACCGTTCGGCGTTAATCCGCATCCCAGCCAAACGCGGTATGGCGACCCGCGTCGAGCTCCGCTGTCCAGACCCGTCGGCCAACCCTTACCTTGCGTTTGCCATCATTGCCGCCGCTGGTTTGGACGGAGTGGAAAAAGGCTTGCAAGCTCCGGCGCCGATTGACGAAGATATTTTCCATATGACAGAAGAGCGCCGCTCTCTGCTTGGCATCGAAAATCTGCCATCGAGCTTAGGAGCGGCAGTGGAAGAGTTCGCAAACGGCACGATCGGCCGCGAAACGCTCGGGGAGCATGTGTTTGAGGAATACGTCGCCATGAAAAAAGCGGAGTGGGACAGCTACCGCACCGCTGTGCACGCTTGGGAAATTGAACAGTATCAAGCGAAATTTTAACATTTTTCCCAATTCACCTCCCTCCTTGAAACGAAGTGAAGGGGAAAATGAATCACATGATAAAGTTCTATTGTTCACACTTAGACAAAACGGGGTTCAGATGATGAGTCTGAATCCCGTTTTGTTTTTTAAAATTCATAGTTGACAACTATGAATACTTGGTATTAATGTATTAATTAATAAAAATATTCGATCATTTCAGATGGAGGGAATGAAATGAAAAAGTTAATCGTGTTTGTGATTGTTGGATTTATCGCTCAGCTTATCGACGGTTCGCTCGGAATGGCGTATGGGGTTACGTCAACAACGCTGTTGCTTGCGTTTGGGATTGCCCCAGCGGTCGCTTCCGCCTCGGTGCATTTAGCGGAAGTAGTCACAACCGCAGCTTCGGGCGCATCTCATATTAAATTTGGAAATGTCGACCGCGACATGGTGATCAAATTAATTATTCCCGGCTCGCTTGGCGCGTTTGTCGGCGCCTGCTTTTTAAGCAATCTTCCAGGGGATTTCATTAAACCATATGTTTCACTATTTTTGTTGGCGCTTGGGTTTTATATCATATATCGGTTTTTATTTCTTTCTGCTAGGCAAGATCAGCAACCGCCGCGAAAATTTTCGAATAAGCAACTTGTTCCTCTTGGTTTAGTGGCCGGCTTTCTCGATGCGACTGGCGGAGGAGGATGGGGCCCGATTTCCACACCGGTTCTTCTTGCGAATAAAGGAATGGAGGCAAGAAAAGTGATAGGAACGGTTGATACGTCGGAGTTTGCCGTTGCTTTATCTGCTACTATCGGATTTGTCATTTCGTTAGGCTGGGAACAAGTCAACTGGTTTTGGGTAGGAACGCTGATGTTAGGGGGAATCATCGCTGCGCCAATCGCGGCGTGGCTCGTTCGCAAGCTGCCGTCCCATTTGCTTGGGGTATTAGTCGGGGGATTAATCATTTTTACTAATGTTCGCACCTTGCTTCATGCGTGGGGAGCTCCTGACAACTGGTATCCAACCGTGTACGGCGCTATTGTGCTCGGTTGGGCAGTTTCGATATGGTTGGCGGTTCGCAATCATCGGAGGGTATCGTTATCGAATGACCTGGCGTCATAAAAATAAACGAAAGTACCTTGCGTGTCACGGATTGGAACAGACAAAGCGATGGATAGAGGATATAAGCGTTCTGTAATCTCTTGGTGCTGGGAGTGAGAAACAGCGGAACAGCCTGTTCATCAGGCATATCAAGTATATCTCTTATTCGAAATCATGGACGTAACGATCTGGGGGCAGAAATTTAACGATTAAATCGTATAAGACATAAACGATGGAAGATAGATGATCCGAAATCGTTTATGTCTTGTTTATTGTAGAGATTCTCTTTTTTATTTGTTAGAATATTAAAATAAATATAAAAATGGGAGATGACATTATGCAAAAACCAGTTGATTTAGGACATGGCATTTCAATGATTGATTTGTATGATTTAGGAGTTGCACAGCGCACCGGTACATATGTGCTTCACGAAGAAGAGCTTGCTATTATCGAGACGGGTCCAAGTCCTTCCGTTTCGCATTTATTAAAAGGATTGGAAGCGCTCCATATTGATCCTGCGGATATCCGCTATATTATTGTGACACATATTCATTTGGACCACGCCGGCGGCGCTGGGGTACTGCTAGAAAAATGTCCGAATGCCCGTGTTGTTGTTCATCCGAAAGGGAAGCGGCATTTGGCGGACCCGTCACGGTTAATCGCTGGAGCGCAAGCGGTGTATAGGGAGAAATTTGATGAATTGTTTTCTCCTGTTTTGCCGGTTCCAGAGGATCGTCTCATCGTAAAAGAAGATGGCGATACGCTTACGCTCAGCGATGAACGCACGTTGACGTTTTTACATACGCCTGGTCATGCCAATCATCATTTCTCGATTTACGATTCGCGCAGCCGCGGCGTTTTCACTGGCGATACGATCGGGGTGTTTTATCCGCAGTTGCTAAAAAATGGCTTGGAATATTGTTTGCCGTCCACTTCTCCGAACCAATTTCAACCGGAGGCGATGTTGCAATCGGCTGAGCGTCTCGAACAGCTTCAGCCTGAACGCATTTATTTCGGTCATTTTGGCATGCTCGAAAATCCTCGCGTAGCGTTCGAACAGCTTCGTTTTTGGCTTCCGAAGTTTGTTGAAGCGGGGGAAAAGGTGATGGCGGAACAACACGACGCGCCGATGCACGAAAAAGCGCAAGCGGTGTTTCAAGCGCTATATGAAGAGGTCAGCGCCTTTTTGCAAGCAAAAAATATTCCATCGACGTCCGAAGCGTACGATATTATCCGTCTCGATCTCCAAGTATGTTCGATGGGAATTGTCGATTATTTGCAAAAGACAATCAAACAAGATTAGAATGAGAATTTGTCATGTACAGAAAGGGATAGGGATGACAGTGGATTGGAAAAGCGTCGAACATCGTATGTATACAACGTGTATGATTCAGCACGAAGATCGAGTATTATTAATCAAGCGCCCTGATCACAAAGGGTATCCGGGATATGTGGCACCGGGAGGAAAGGTAGAGTTTCCGGAAAGTATTGTAGAAGCGGCAGTGAGAGAAGTAAAAGAAGAAACAGGGCTAACCGTTTCCAATTTGGTTTTCAAAGGGTTGGATGAATATGTGAATGAAAAAGAACACGTCCGGTATATGGTATTTAACTATTGGACGAATACTTTTGAAGGTACGCTGCTTGAACATCCGCCGGAAGGGGAATTAATGTGGGTGCCTATTTCTGATGCGATACAATTGCCGATGCAAGGATGGTTTCGAGAACGGTTTCCACTGTATTTTGAACGGGGAACATTTGAAATCCATCGGGTGTGGGACGCTGATTTGAATAAACAAATATCCATGAAACTGGTTCGTACATAATGGGCTTGGTGACATCACCAAGCTGTTTTTATTGGGTATGCCATCGCGAGTCCCCCGATTAGGCACCATCCGCGAAAATGTTGTATGATAAGAAAACAAAGGCAAAGAAGAAAGGGTGATCGTATGCGACGCGGTATCGTAACCGGCATTGTCGTCGTGTCCGCGCTGGCGGGAATATTATGGCTTGGCGGTCTTGCCATGACCATTCAAGATCAATTTTTTTCCGCCGCAGCGCCGCCGGCAGACACGACAAAATATACAAAAGAGAAAAAAGCGGACAACCGTGAAATTTATATTGTCGCCCTCGGCGACTCGCTGACAAGAGGAACGGGAGACGAAAGCGGAAAAGGATATGTCGGCTATATGGTCGATCAGCTTAGCAAAAAAACAACGAAGCCGATTCGTGTCACGAACTTGGCCATTAAAGGACAGCGGTCTGACGGACTCCTTAAGCAATTAGGACAAGCCGAGATCCAGCGGCAGCTAAAACTGGCCAATATCATTGTTATGACCATCGGCGGGAACGATTTGTTTCAAGGCGGAGAAGCGCTCAAGCTTACGCCAAAGCAAATCGAGCAAGTAAAAGCCTCGTATTTGCGCAACTTAGACCGCATTTTTCAAACCATTCGCCGCGTCAATAAAGATGCCGTTGTTTTTTACATCGGGCTTTACAATCCGTTTAGCGACCTTGGTGACGCGAAGAAGACATCAGCGATCGTAAGGCAGTGGAATTTTGCTTCGGCAGAAACGGCGGCCCGCTATCCGAATATTATCGCGGTCCCGACGTTCGATTTGTTTGCGTTGCATGTGAATGACTACTTATACAGCGACCACTTTCATCCGAATAAAGACGGATACAAACGGATTGGCGAACGCGTTGCCTCCTTAATCACATTCACAGAGGGGGGCAAAAAGTGACAAAGCAGGCGACATTAATCGTCGAAAATTTGCGCAAAACGATTCGCGGCAAAGAAATTATTAAGGGAATTTCCTTTGAACTAAAAGAAGGGGAAGTGTTTGGCTTTTTAGGGCCAAACGGTGCGGGAAAAACGACAACGATCCGCATGCTCGTCGGGCTCATCAAGCCGACATCGGGGCGCATTTCCATCTGCGGCTATGACCTAGAGCGCCAGTTTACCGAAGCGATCCGCCACATCGGCTGCATTGTCGAAAATCCCGAATTATATCCGTATTTAAGCGGCTGGGAAAATCTCGAACATTTCGCGCGCATGGTTCCCGATATTCCAAAAGAACGAATCAAGGAAGTGGTGGAGTTAGTCGGCTTGCAAAACCGCATCCACGATCGGGTGAACACGTATTCGCTCGGAATGCGGCAGCGTCTTGGCATCGCACAGGCGCTGTTAGGAAAACCGAAAGTGCTGATTTTGGACGAGCCGACCAACGGGCTTGATCCTGTCGGCATTCGCGAAATGCGCGAATTTATCCGCTTTTTGGCGGAAACGGAAGGATTAAGCGTGCTCGTTTCCTCGCATCTGTTAAGCGAAATTCAATTAATGTGCGACCGCGTGGCGATTATGGCAAAAGGGACGTTGCTTCGGGTTGATACGGTGGAACATCTGTTAAAAGAACAAGCGCGTGTCGTGTGGAGGGCCGAACCGCTGGAAACGGCGAAAGCGATATTAGCGGCGGAAACGTCGATTTTTCGAACCGATGGGGATACGCTTATCACTCCGTACGAACCAAAAAAACTTTCCGTTTGGAATAAAAAGCTTGTCGAAGCAGGAGTCGCCGTCCATGAAATTCAGCCGAAACTGCCGACGCTCGAGGATTTGTTCATTGAATTGACGGGAGGGGACACGATTGAGTAACCTCGTGTACAACGAAATGTTGAAAATTGTCCGCAAAAAGCGGTTATGGGTCATTGCGGCGATTGTCGCTGTGCTTGTTTCCCTTTTTACATACGCGCAATATAAGAGGGTGCAGGAAATGCGGGAACGGCTCGGAACGACGGATTGGCGGACACAGCTGCAGCAACAAATTATCGACGCGCAAAACCGCCTCAATTCCAGCAGTATTTCAGATGAATGGCGCAAATACTTGCAAATTCGCCTCCAACAGCAGCAATACTATTTAGAGCATGACATCAACCCATCTGCTCCCGGTGCACCGACGTTTATGCGTATGTTTATCGACAACGCGATCGATTTGTTCCTCCCGCTCCTTGTCATGGTCGTCGCCGCTGACTTAGTATCATCAGAAGCGAGCGGGGGCACGATTAAGCTCTTGTTGACGAGGCCGGTTAAAAGAGGGGCGATTTTGCTTAGCAAATATATCGCGCTGTTATTGTCGATTTCGTTTATTTTGCTTACGGTCGCTCTTCTGTCGTATTTCATTTCTGGAGCGGTGTTCGGATACGAAGGATGGCGGCTTCCATTATTGACAGGGTTTGTCGCCCAAGGAGAAGAACTGAATACAGCAAATGTTCATATGCTTCCGCAGTGGAAGTATGTGCTCATGGAATTGGGGCTTGCCTGGTTTGTGTGCATCGTGGTGGGGACATTGACGTTTATGCTTTCCGTCTTGATGCGAAGCACCGCCGCGGTGATGGGGATTATGCTTGCGGCATTGATTTCGGGCGCGATTTTGTCCAATATGGTATCTTCCTGGCATTCGGCAAAATATTTGTTTATGGTCAATCTTCGCCTTACGGATTACATTAGCGGGACAGCGCCGCCGATTGAAGGCATGACGCTCGGTTTTTCGATGGCGGTGCTGGCGGTATGGGGACTTGCGGCGCTCGCCATCTCGTTTATAGTGTTTACAAAACGAGATATATACTAAAAAGATGGGACGGCTGGAAAACAGATTCGGTTCGTCCCTTTTTTACTGCCCATGTGAAGGCATGAAAGATGCTCTTTTATACAAGGCTCTGTTATCGTTTATTGTTGATTTTTGACCAAAGAAAAACCGCCCATTAGTTAAAACAGATATAGGTTGTTTCTTTATTTTCCTTTTACGACATCATGAGTCCATACAAGCAAACCTTTCTTTTCATACATTGTAAGCAAATTCAAATAAAGGGGGATTTCATATGGGTGATAAGACAAAATACGACGACCTACAACAAACTCAACAACAACCTCAATGTCCAGAAGGTTGTTGTCAAGGTGACGAAATACTTTGTATTTCCATTCCTTGCCCAATTACTATTGTACTTCTTGGACTTGAACTCCAATTAGAATTACCATGTATTAGACTAACTTCACCAGATAATCTAACACCAACCCAAGCTCAGCAAATTCTAGCTTCCCTTACTAACCTACTTGGAAACCTTGTAACAAACACCACATCCGAATAAATTGCTTTTAATTGTTTGTTCACGGTTGCCAATAAGGCAGCTTTTTGTTTTACTAATTACAACTAACAGAGCCTTGTACAAAAAACTGCTAGCTTTAGTCAAGCAGAGAT
The DNA here is from genome assembly GCF_000632515.1 of Parageobacillus genomosp. 1. GTDB lineage: Bacteria > Bacillota > Bacilli > Bacillales > Anoxybacillaceae > Saccharococcus. The sequence continues at coordinate 1,824,478 of NZ_CM002692.1, read as the reverse complement.
TTGCCTTTTTGACCACGTGATCCATCTCTGCATACCCGATCAAAAATTTTTTTGCAAAAAAGTATTGACTATATTATTTTTTTTAGATAGAATACTAATTGCCGTTAACGTTAGCGGCTGTAATCGGGAAGTAGCTCAGCTTGGTAGAGCACACGGTTCGGGTCCGTGAGGTCGCAGGTTCAAATCCTGTCTTCCCGATCAATTCGTGATGGGGCCTTAGCTCAGCTGGGAGAGCGCCTGCCCCGCACGCAGGAGGTCATCGGTTCAAATCCGATAGGCTCCATTATCTACATACGGAGGAGTACCCAAGTCTGGCTGAAGGGGTCGGTTTCGAAAACCGATAGGGGTGTCACAGCCCGCGGGGGTTCGAATCCCTCCTCCTCCGCCATTATCATTTATCTTGACTACATACTAAAAAACATTGGAATCATACAGCTTGTCGATGTAATCGGCAAGCTTTTTTATTTTTAATAGAAAAAATAGAAATGACCTGCCCCTTACCAAAGGAACAGGTCATCATTTCGTTAAAAGTTTTTCGCTGCTTGTTCAGCTTGCTTGATCGCGTTTTGTTTAATTGCTTCGGCTTCATTCGGGAATTGCGCCATTCCTTCGACAATAATGGATTGAACGTCAGTAATGCCGATGAAGCTGAATATCGCCCGTAAATAACGGTCTCCAAATTCCATTTCTTTCATTGGTTCTTCTGAATAAATTCCGCCGCGTGCTTGAATATGTAGGGCTTTTCTTCCTGTTAATAGCCCTACCGGACCATTTTCCGTGTAACGGAACGTTTTTCCTGCGATACAAATCGTATCAATAAAGGCTTTCATTTTTGGCGGAAAACTAAAATTCCACATCGGTGTGACAAACACGTATTTATCTGCGCTGATAAATTGATCGGTTAGTTCATTGATGCGGCTTATTTTTTGTTTTTCTTCTGTGTTTAACTGTTCAAATGCATATCCTTGCTGCAGTTTGCCCCAGCCGTTTAATACATCGGCATCAATGTAAGGGATATCGGTACGATAAAGGTCTAATTCGATAATCTCATCTTGCGGGTTTTGTTGTTTATAAGCGTCAAGAAACGCTCTGCCAACGGATAAGCTGTAAGATTCTTCTTCCCGCTTTGGGTTTGCTGTAATGTACAATAATTTAGCCATGATTGTTCTTCCTTTCGTTGCTGTAAATAGTTTGTCAAACACTATGTTAATCCACGTATCGTTTATCGACATAAATGGTATTGTGTTTTAACATTGATATCATAATGCAACCTAAATGTTTTTGTAAAATAATATGATTTCGAGGTAAAAGGAAGATAAATAAGCATTAAAGTAAGTATATTATCACAAAAAATGTATTTTAATAAAATAAATGGAGAAAAAGGGGTGACTTGTCTGCGCTGCAGGCATGATTCTAACTCCTAGCAACAAAGTTTTGTAAGTATTTTCGCTTTTTTTGTCACTAAATCGAAAAATATGGTGATGAGCCGATTTTGTTACAAGCTATATAATAAGTATAGATAGGAAAAAGTAACTATTTATCCTATCGTTGGCGAGTTGGATAGAAAAACAGAAGGTGTTTTTTCCTAGGAAACACTCTTGTTTAGGTGGAAGGGAAAAATTTAATGTTCTATTAAAATGGTTATTTCTATTTTTTCATAGCGGTCACAAACCTGATAGAACAAACGTCGTAAGGCAACAAAATATCTCTAGATCTGTAAGAAAGTTGTGGTTGTTATTTTTCCGTTTCATTTTCAGACAGAGTGAAGGAGGTAGAGAATATGTTGAGTAAGCAGCTGAAGTATCGTACGAATGGAAATCTTTTTTTCATACTTTGCACGGTGATTATTCTTGGAGCAGGAACGATTATCTCCATAAACTCTAGTTTTACAGACTCGGTTTCGAATCCAGGAAATATTGTGCGTTCTGCTTTATTAGATATTTCAACAACACCTGCTAGTCCTACACTCATTTACAATGTCAACAATCTTGTTCCTGGAGATACAGCAACCCGTTTGGTACAGATTCATAACAGTGGGAACGTGGACTTCACCTACAAAATTTCTGTAACTGCAAGCCCAGGAAATACACTACTTTGGACTGATACAAGTAAAGGACTTCAGATTGAAATAAAAGACCAAGATTCTGGTACAGTTCATTATCAAGGACCGATTAGCGAACTTGTCACTTCAGATATTCCGCTTGCAGTCGGTCAGTCTCACAATTTGCAGTTCAAAATTATGTTTCCTGAAGAGGCGGATAATAGTTTTCAGAATCTTCAAGAATCTTTAACATTTACATTTGACGCAACACAATTACCTGGAAGTGAACGTATCAATAACTAGTGAGTGACATTCAATGAAGAAAAGGATCTCAGTTCGTTTATTGCTATTAACAATGATAGTAATGTTTCAAGTTACGTTATTTCAAGCGGCAGAGGCAAAGATGTCAGTGACAAGAACTCTGCCGGGCAATGTATTTTCAACGGGGGAGCATTTGTTTTTTTTAATCAATGTGGCAGGTGGAACAGCGAAACAACCTAGCGCTCCGACCGTTCCTGTTTTAACAGGTCTAAACTCTACGTTGTCGACGGCTGACTTCGGAAGAATCAGCCGATCCCTTATCAATATAGTTACGGTGGCGGACGTAGTGAATATTACTAACAAGTCCAGCTCTGCAAAATTTCTTTCAGTTTCGGTCGTGAATGGTTCTGCACCACTCTTGGGCAGTTTAAGAAGTATATTAAGTTTCCCAGACAACGTAACAGTGAATCCGGGGCAAACGGTTTCGATCAACGCGACAATTAGTACGAACTTATTAACAACACGACTTGGGGAATACACAGGTTGGATAAAGATTACTGACACTGAAACGAATCTCAGTTATTCGATACCAGTTCAATTGGTTGTGGATTTATAAAGGGAGTTCTGTCATCAACAGAACGGAGAGAAAAAAGGTGAATAAGGTACTTGTTACAAATTCCATTCTGCTGTTGTTAATGGCTTTGTTATCTGCAAATCCAATTGGTTATGTAAATTCAAGTTTTACGGATCAGGTTGTCAATGAGGGGAACACACTGACAAGCGCTACTGTCGATATAGAAACTGTTCCTGCAAGTCCTAACGTATTGATGCAAGTAAATAATATGCTCCCGGGGGATTCTGTTTCGGCAAATGTAACAGTGAGAAATACGGGAACCGTTCCGATTGTATATCGAGTATTTGCAAACTCTTCACCGGGAACCACTCCGCTTTGGACGTTTGATGATCCCACGAAAACCTTACAGTTAAAACTGACTGACATGGAGACAGGAAGTGTATTATATAGCGGGCCTCTTTCAGGACTGACAACAGCAAATTTGCCGTTAGCAGAGAACGCAAGCCAAACTTTGCAATTTCAAGTAACGCTTCCCGATACCGCAAACGAAGTTTTCCAAAATTTTTCCGAGACAGTAACGTTTCAATTTATCGCGACTCAACTTGAAGGGGGGGCAAGGTAAATGAAAAGTGTGATAGTTGGTGAACATCCCAAAATCAACCACTATATGAGATTGGTGTCAGATGTTGTATTATGGCTAGGTGTTATCCTACTGAGTTTCTTTTTACTATTTGTGTATGGACCGCTTGTACTTGGTTGGTCCAGCTATATAGTTCTATCACCTAGTATGAATCCTGTGATTCAAGCGGGGTCTATTGCGGTAGTTCGTCCAGTAGATCCAATTACATTACAACAAAACGACATTGCGATCTATCGAAAAAATGAAGCGATAATACTTCACAGAATTCAACAGATCGAAAAAAATAATGATCAGACATTGTTCGTGTTCAAAGGGGACGCAAACAAATATACAGATTTTGAAAAAGTGACTGAAAAGCAAATTGTTGGGAAAATGGTGTATTCAATTCCTTACGCGGGATATATTGTAAAATATGCAAATGACAATAAAATTCTACTCTTAATTTTGGTTGCACTTGCGTTTGTATTATTCAACTCGACTTTCGCACACCGACGAAAACCCCAGTAAAAAACTTAATGCGATTAGAAAGGGGGATAATGGCTTATCAAAAAACTCTTGAAAACGGTGACTTTGCTGAATAGCCGTAAAAAGCGTTCCGATATGGAGCGCTTTTTTTATGGTGAAAATATTTACAAAATTTAGATGTAATAGATACAATTGTATTTAGAAGGAAAAACGTATTATTTACGAGCGATAAACCGATCGATATCGATATCGACGATTTTCGGATGGAGATGTTTGCGACGAACAAAAAAGCAACGGATCATCATAATGTCGGTGAGCAAACGTATCACATTTTGTTAGACGGAGACAAATACGGTGTTGTTTTTGAATAATGACAGAAGCGAGGGAAGGATATGAAAATTGAATTTTTAGGAACAGGCGGAGCGGTGACGATTCCGCGTCCGCTTTGCCAATGCCGCGTATGCGTCGAGGCGCGCGCGAAAGGAATCCCTTACAGCCGCAGTGGTCCAAGCCTGTTTCTGCATGGTCCGGACGTCTTAATCGATACGCCGGAAGATATTTATATGCAGATGAATCGTTCTAAAATTAAACAAATCAATGCGGTGTTTTACTCGCATTGGCATCCTGATCATGTGATGGGAAGGCGGGTGCTGGAGTCTATCAATGCCGATTTTCGGAATTATCCTCCCGCTTCCACGACGACGGATGTCTACTTGCCGCAGCAGGTCGCCATTGATTTTCAGCACCGCCTCGGCAGCGGCGAACATCTTTCCTTCCTCGAAAAGATGAAATACATCCGCCTTCACACGCTGCAAGACGGGAATAGTGTATCGATGGAAGGAGTGGAGATTCGACCGTTCCGCTTAGCTGAAGACTATGTGTATGCGTTTTTATTTTCGGACGAGAAAAAGCGGGTGCTGATTGCGATGGATGAATTGAATAATTGGGATCCACCAGGGGAAGTACAGGAAGTAGATGTAGCGGTTTTACCGATCGGCATTTTTGAGTTTCATCCGCTGACGGGGGAACGGCTGTTACCTGAACATCACCCTGTACTAAAAATAGAAGCGACATTTGCAGAAACGCTGGATATTATTCACAAATTAAAGGCGAAAAAAACCATATTGACCCATATCGAAGAAATGAACGGGTTAGGCTTCGATGATCTCAAAGAAATAGAAAAACAGTTGCAAAAACAAGGGCTGTCCATCGAAATCGCCTATGATACGATGATGGTAGAAGTATAGTTTTTCGTTGATGGGGAGGACACATGGTGTTCTCTTTTTGTTTTCTCAGGTTATTAACAGAAAACTGAATATTTTATATAATGTAATTAAATAATTAGATAATTTTCTAAATAACAAAATAAGCATGGTGAACGTATATGAAAATGAACCTTGTTTATAAAGCGCTAGCCGATCCAACACGAAGAGACATTTTAAACTTGTTGAAGAACAAAGATTTGACGGCAGGGGAAATCGCCGATCATTTCCGCATTTCCAAACCGAGCATTTCCCATCATCTTAATTTGTTAAAGCAGGCGGATTTAGTGCACGCCGAAAAAGAAGGGCAGTTCATCTATTACTCCATCAACACGACGGTGTTGCAAGATGTACTTGCTTGGCTTTTATCTTTGCAAGAAGGAAAGGGGAAGAGGGAATGAAAAAGCATTGGTATTTTTTCTTGTTGATCATCATTAGTGCAGGATTTTCCATATGGGCCTATCCGCAGCTGCCGGAGGAAGTTCCGATTCATTGGAATTTTTCGGGGGAAGTGGATGGCTATTCATCAAAGCTTTTTGCTGTTTTCGCTACTCCGGTTTTAATGATGTTGATTTACGGAATACTAATGGGCGTGCCGAAAATTGATCCGCGTAAAGACAATTTCCAAAAATTTGAGGGAACGTATCGTATTTTCGTGAATGTAACGCTGACTTTTTTCGCCGCTGGTCATCTTTCTATTATTTTCAGCGGGCTTGGCTATCATGTCAATATCGATTGGATTGCAAATATAGGATTAGGTCTGCTTTTTATCATTCTCGGAAATTATATGCCAAAAATCAAAGCGAATTATTTCATGGGCATCCGTACGCCGTGGACGCTGGCGAATGAAACGGTGTGGGCGCGCACGCACCGGTTTGGCGGCAAAGTATTTTTCATTGGCGGAATCATCATGATCGTATCTGCCTTTGCTCCTTCCTCGATTCGCGCTGTGCTTCTCATTGCGTCTATCGTCTGTATTGCACTTGTACCGATGGTGTATTCTTATGCCGTTTTTAAAAAGGTGGCTGACAAATAATTAAGTAAGAAAAGTGGCGCATCGTGATCGACAAGCCGTCTTTTCAGCGTTTTTGGAGAGGTGGCAACCATTTTCGTTGTCCGCCTCTTTTTTATTGCCAATTTGTTGTTACGAGATGTTGAGAAATCGGTTGAATTACGATAAGTAGTTCGCCCGCCATTTCCATATTGACATGAAACCAAATGGTTTCGTATAATCAAAACGAAACCAAAAAGTTTCATAACTAACATGTGGGGGTTGAAACAATGACAACACAAAATACAGTGAACGGCATGTTGCCACATATTCGTCACACGATGGTTTTTCAAGCACCGATTCAAAAAGTTTGGGAGGCGGTTTCTACTTCAGAGGGGCTTGCAGCTTGGTTTATGCCTAACGATCTTCAGCCGATGGTTGGTCATGAGTTTCATTTAAACGCTGGGCCTTTTGGAATGTCTCCGTGTAAAGTAATAGAAGTCGATCCGCCTCATCGCCTGTCTTTTCGCTGGGGGAAAGATTGGACCGTTACTTTTGAGCTAAAAGAGCTGAATAAGGAGCAAACAGAGTTTACGCTTATTCATTCCGGCTGGGATGCGAATAAAGTGACGGAATTTGGCGAATCTCATACTATCGTACGCGATCGGATGGATCAGGGATGGGCCAAGCTTTGCAAATCCTTAGGCGCGTATGTCGAGGCGTAGTATGGCTGCTTTATCACATAAGCATGACGTCTTTCAGGCCATCGCTGATCCTACCCGGCGCAAGCTGTTGCGATTGTTGGCCGATAAGGAAATGCCCGTTACCGTCATCAGCGGCCATTTTCCGATCAGCCGGACGGCTGTGTCCAAACATTTGCGGATTTTGGCGGATGCCGGACTTGTGAAGGAGAGAAAAGTCGGGCGGGAAACGCGATACCGTCTAGAACCGACTCCATTGTTGGAATTAAAGGAATGGCTGGCCTTTTACGAACGATTTTGGGATAACAAAATGGCGATGCTCAAACACTACGTGGAAAATGGTGAAGGACATCTTGTTGATGCTGATTGTGAGGATAAATAAACGCCTTAGAAAGAGCCAATCATTTTTGGCTCTTTCTTTTTTTGGTATCATAAAAAGCAAAGCTATCAATTGGTAATAGGAGGCATTCGTTATGAATCCAGTCATTGAAACGATTTTGCGGCACCGTTCGATTCGCAAATTTGAAGACCGTCCATTAACGGACGAGCAAATTCGCACGATCGTCGAGTGCGCGCAAGCGGCGTCGACATCAAGTTACGTACAAGCTTATTCCATCATTGGGGTGAATGATAAAGAGACGAAACGGAAGCTTGCTGAAATCGCGGGAAATCAGTCTTATGTTGAGAACAATGGCCAATTCTTCGTGTTTTGCGCTGATCTTCACCGTCATGAAGTGATTGGCGAAATGGAGCAGAAAGAGGTGCTGCCATCGCTCGAGAGCACGGAAAAGTTTATGGTCGCGCTTATTGATGCAGCGCTGGCGGCGCAAAACGCAGCCATCGCCGCAGAATCGATGGGGCTTGGCATTTGCTATATCGGCGGGCTGCGCAACAACTTGCCGGAAGTGTGCAAGCTGTTGAAAGTGCCGAAGCGGGTTATTCCGCTCTTCGGGCTTGCCGTCGGCTATCCGGCGCAGCAACCTGACAAAAAACCGCGTCTGCCGTTTGAACACGTATACCATGAAGAAACATATGAACAAGACCGCAGCAAATTCGAAGCGCAGCTGAAACAATATAACGATATCGTTTCTGCGTATTACGAAAAGCGGACAAACGGCAAACGCCGCGATACATGGACCGGGCAGATGGCCAATATGCTCAGCAACCCTGTGCGCATGTATATGAAAGAATTCGTAGAAGGAAAAGGGTTTAATTTACGTTAGTCTCGCTTCGTCATGAAGTGAGGTAAATATTCAAACACAGAGCCGTAATCCCTTATGTATCAAGGGATACGGCTTTTTGGTTTTTTATACAATATCCCTAATGACCACATTATAGAGAATTTCTCATTTTTTCGTTGTAAATGACCTCTAATTTTTCACTCAACGACGATTTCATTTTGTTCGTAAGGTGAATATACATTTCGTTCGTAATGGTAGTAGATGAGTGGCCTAACCGTGCCGCAATCGCATGAACATTTTCTTTCATTTCTGCTAGCATCGTAGCATGAGAATGTCGCAATCCATGAAAAGGGATTGGCTACATTCCAAACTCTTTGGACAATTTTCGAAAACGTGTAGAAACATTACCTGGGTAGATTGGCGTTCCTTTGGATGTTGTGAATACAAGGTTATGATGATTTCGGATTCCTAACTCAAAAAACAGTTTCTTTTGCTCGTGGATATGTTGTTTTAGTTGGCGTATAATATTCGGAAGGAACGTCGATCACTCGATAAGAACTTTTCGATTTTAATACTTTTTCAATTCTCATTTTCCCATCAACAACACAAATTTGCTGGTCCACCGTAATCGTATTGTTTTCAAGATCCACATTATGGATCGGAAGTCCTAACACTTCCCCATGTCGTAATCCGGTAAATATGGTTAGTAAGAATATTAAATAATATTGTTCGTTTTTGGCCTTTTCTAAAAACTCCATGCACTTGTCAAACGTCCAATATTTCGTGTTCTTTGCGGTTTTTGGCATTTCAATAACCGAAGATAAATCATACGTAAGCAACTTCCATTTAATAGCATATCTTAATATCCGTTTCAGTTTCGAAAGATGCACTTTAATTGTTCCGTTTTTTAATCCTTTTTCTCTTAATATTTCACGAAATGTTGAATGTGTATGGCATTGAGTTTGGATAACTCAATATGTCCAAGGCTGTTTTCACAGAGATTGTTGCTCAGAGATACACGTCAATCCAATGGACGCCAGTTCGGATCACGTTCATCAGACGCTGTTGGTTTTCGGACGTCATTAATATGAACCCTTTCACAAGCCCCAAATTCAATAAAGTTTTTCTGGGCTTGTCGCAAAGTGACTCTTGTATTCGCTCCAAGAGAATCGGGGTTCTTACGCTGGCAGTGATCATCTTCCTAGAAACAGATAGGACAAACATCGTCCTTTTCTTGCTCCAGTGATTTATATCCACAACATGGACAGGTGTATTTTGTCACAGATATCACCTGTGCTCCAGTTGAATACCGAAACACAATGGTTGCATAGTCTTTTTTATAGCTGTCTACTTGACAGGGGTAAGACCACAAGGAATGGGGCCTTTCTTATTCGTGGTTCAACTTACTTAGTAGGTTCTTAAGCCGAGTTACTTCAATTTTTTTTAAACTACTCTTGTGACAAAATTCTATGAATTTTCCGGAACTTGCTGCCGGAGATGGTCTCGGTCTCGAGCAACGTTTGAGCTATGATAAGTTTTACCATCACATTCGATTCCACACAGATATGAATTTGGCCTGTTGGAAAGACCACTATGGCATCTGCAATCGCAGTTGGATTAGTGGAAAAAGGGCACAAAGTACATTTAACCACAACAGACCCAGCTGCCCATTTAGAGTTTGTTTTTCAAAATAGTGAACTGAATGAACAATTAACCATTAGCCGTATTAATTCGACAGAAGAAGTTGAGGATGACAAAGCAGAAGTGTTATCGAAGGTAAGCAGTGCTCTAGTCTATACAATTTCCCCCTTTTTTCATATATTATTACATATTAAGAAAATATTAAGAAAATATTAAGAAAAGGAGATTATAAACATTGAATTGGGACAACATTGGATTCGTGATATGCAAGCCGGATGCGGTTTACTTAAATTTAGAACAAGAAATTCTTTCATTTCTTCGGCAAAAGGGCTTTAAAATTCTTGCCTGTAAATATGTAACTATTACACCGGATATATGCCGTCTTTTATATTGGAATGGATATGATGTTCCCACTGCTTGGTGGTGGGAATTAGAAGCGGAATTCTTTAATTTAGGAGAAAGTTTATGTGTACTGGTTCAAGGTACAACATCACCTCCGTACAAATCGGTTTCCGAGCTGATTGATAAAAAGTTAAAGGGACATTACAGGCCTGAATATGCAAAGATTGGGACAATTCGGAGTAGGTTTGGAGCAATAAATAGGATTTTTAATCTATTTCACTCGTCAGATTGTACAAAAGCAGCAAAAAGAGAGGCATCGTTGTTTTTTACGGCTGAAGAGATAGAACGTTTAGCATATAAAAATACTCCATGCATACTTAAACAAAATGAAGACCGTTTTCTTGATGTTACTGACACATACTTTCGAATCAAATTGCATTGCATACAGGTTTCATCCATGAACCCGAAAGTGAAGCAAAAATATAGAAACTATATTGATGAAAAATACCGCCAGTCCAAGAGTGTAAGTAACTCTAAGAAGCAAATTTGGCTGTACGAAACCTTGCAAGAGGAATATCGTTTGTTTTATAAGGATATTAATGAAAACAAATTACTGAAAGCCATTACCGACTATAAACATTTTAAAAAAATAGATTACGATGCTCTATTCCAAGAATTCTTTACAATGGGTTTAAAGCTCACAAAATGGGAACTTTGCTTGCTAAAAACAACAATGTTGCTTCCACCTAAAAATTATCGAGGATGATGGAGTTTTTAGATTGGTTAACACATTCTTGGATAATTGCATTTTCGACCAAACTGAGAATATCCTCACCGTTAGGAGCTTTGATGTAGATGCTGTCACCTTGTCCGACATCGATGAAATGGACAGTTAGGAACTTGGTTGCAGCACTAGTTCCCGTGATAGGCACGAGTAAAAAAGAACAAGCGATAATAATAGAAGATAGTGCTTTTAGTAGCCTTATATTCTTTCTCTCCTCCTTGTGCGTGTTCCTTGATACATGTTCCGAATTGATTATACAATTATTTACAAGGAAACAAAAGTAGTATTGGAGGTGCGCGCATGAAATCTACGGGCATCGTTCGTAAAGTGGATGAATTAGGTCGCATTGTCATTCCGATAGAACTAAGGCGTGCACTAGGGATTAATATCAAAGACCCATTAGAGATTTTTGTTGAAGATGAGTATATCATTCTAAGAAAATACAAACCTAATATGGCTTGCATGGTTACAGGTAAAGTGTCTGACGACAACTTGAAGCTTGTTGGTGGTAAAGTCATTTTAAGCCGTGAGGGTGCGGAACAACTTATGAAAGAGATTGAACAATTATTGGCGTTTAATTAAACCTCTGCCGGTTTGGCAGGGGTTTTTTACATAATTGGATAATATTTTTATGTTAATTGTAATATGGTGTAAATGCATAAATGGTAAAACAGAAAGAGTGGGGATAAATCATGTGAAAACTAATATCTGATTCCTTTATTTATGATGACACTTTCGAAGGATGAATCTTACCTCATTTAACCCTGTTTTATTCAATACTCGATCAACGAGAACGAGTTATGCATGTGGGGTGATGATATCGACAGTATATCCAATTTAAAAAGTGTTTTTGCTCCAGCTTGGGTAAAAGATGCAAATGGAAGTCCAGTTCCTACACACTATATAGTCGATGGAAATGATTTAATTCAAGTTGTTGATTTTGATGAGAATCAGCTTTTCCAGTCGTTGCTGATCCAGATTGGCTAAAAATTGCAAAATGTGCTGCTGCTTTAGCAGCGTTTATAGGTGGCAATTTAATTGCAGCTTCGAGCTAATTAAAATCAAACGCTATATAAAGGAATTAGGAGGATTAAGTGAGACTGCAAAACTTCTTATTCACGCAACAACTTGGGAAGAAAAATTGCATTATGGCGGACAAGCTCTTGTTAGTCTTGCAGGGGAAATTAGCGGAGTAACTGCTGTATGCGAAGCGTGCAAAAGGTAGAAAGAAGGTAATAAGCAATGATGAGTGTTACTTATAATACTCAATTTAGTATGCGATTTATTGATATTAGCAACAGGTATTATTTAAACAATTAATAAAGAAAACACTAGTGTTCAAGACATTTCAAAAGAATTCCAGGTTGATTTTTTTAATTTCTACTTGTAGCTTTTATTTCTATAGTTTGTCCTATTTTTATAAAGGGTATTGATTTAAGTTCAGTAACAGATGCTCTGTTTTTAGCGTTTGTAATAACTGGAGCAGTTGAGAGCCTCCATTATCTTTAAAAAAATAAGATTACTGGCAATGCATTATATGTAGAATACTTCAAATTAATTACTGTTATTATTTTAGGCCTCCTCAACGGTATCTCGATGGGATAACAATTAAATAAAATTATGTATAATTCAGCTTGTCGACTTTATCGACAAGCTGAAAGACCGAAATAAATCGGTCTTTTTGTGCGTCTTGTTCAGCCATGTCACTCGTAAACGGGAAGTTTAAGCATTTAGCAACTCTCAAATCCTCATAAGCAGGGGGATTTACTAGAATCCAAATCCTGGTCCATAACCACCGCAGCCATATCCTCCCCCGTAACCACCAAAGCAACCACAACCAACAATGATTAATAAGATGAACAGAACGACGATAAATGCAAGGCCACCACCTGCATATCCTCCAGCACTCATTTAATTACACCTCCATTTAATTTGCCTACAGTTTATAATATGGGACTTTTTATCAGTTTGATTGGACTCTTATCATTTTCCGCGAATGCTGATTATTTGTTATTGGATGATACTGCTCCGTTAGTTGAACAGGAAACCTGACAATATTTAAACCAGAGCCGTTGAACAAAGAGGGCGAAGATTATGCTCTACCTTAGTCTTTATTGTGTATTCATTGCCCTATTAGTCAGAAAAGTAAGAAAAGTGGCGTAAGGAGTACGGAGTAGCGTGTGAGGTGTTGTGTAAGAAGGAATTTTGTGAAGAATAAAAAAGGCGGAGCATGATCTCCGCCTTAAGGCTGTTGCCCTTCTTTGTTAACAGCCTCAAAAGCAGCCAAAACACTGCCTTTTTTACTCCTTCAACAATGGGGTATATTTTTAAATAGTGCTTAACTCTTGGCCACATATTTGAGTAGACGAATCGGCTCATCGACTGTTAGTTCCACTTTTTCTCCATCAAAAATAAAGAGTTGCTTCTTTTTCCAATCAATGAAGACTTTGAATGTGTCCGGTTCTACAGATTCTTCGTATCGGCCGTTAATGAGAACGGTCTGAAACGATGAATATTCAGAAGAGACGTTTACATCTTCTTCGGCGTGAACTTTGCGGCATTCCACAGGGACTTTTCGCACGATCGGGTCATTATCATCGGGATAGGCCAATCCGATTTTGCCGGGAGTGACAAAAACAAGCAGGTGCACCGGCTCTTTTTCTTGGTTTAGGTACCCGTGCAGGACATTTTGCCAACCAAACACGATACTGCCCGGCTCGGCTACGATCGTTTCGCGATTGCCCACAAAATAGGTCAATGTTCCAGACAACACCAATGCGCAATCCTCGCCGGAAGTGTGAATGTGCGCTCCCAACCCTTGGTTATACGGGAAGATGATTTCGTACAGGCTGGTGTTTTTCCCTTTGCTGGAATAGAGCAGTTCGTTTTTGTAAACAGTTGGGGGATTAGAAAGAAGAAAGCTCCTCATATTTCTCACCTCTGACATGGAAAGAGTAATAATCAACTAGGCTCTTTTTTATTATTTTATTTCAACAAAAAGGGCTACTGACCTGCCATGTAAGGTAAGATTGTCTACAGTCTGAAGCGGGATTGCTCCCGCTTTTCTGCGTGACCACGCTTGACCACACAAATAAGTGAAAATGAATTAAAATGAATAATAAATCGATCGGGGAAATAAGTGGAAACCCTTGATTTTTCAAAGGATAAATAAAATTGAGTTACAGTCGATAATTTTCAGGAAAAAGGGGCGATACTCCGGCATGAAGCGAGATTTTTTTAGATTGATTGACTACATTTTGACCACGCTTTATTTCTGTAGGGCTTTGCGAATTTTTGAGCTGCTTGTTCTGGCATGTCTGGCGTTACGTGAGAATACACGTCTAATGTCATCGAGGCAGAGGAATGTCCTAGACGTTCGCTGACCACTTTCACGTCGGAAAGGACTTTTTGAAATGGTTGAAAATTAAAAATGACATAAAAAATGGAGTGCAAACTGGTAACAGTTTGGTCACTCCATTTTTGTTGTTAAATTAAGCTTTTAAAGCAATTTCCTATTCATTACTTATTCTGTAACTTCTGTAGTTCATTAACCGTGACAAATTTATAACCTTTTTTTGATAAAGAATCTAATATCCCTTCAATGGTTTTTAGTTCGTTACCAGTATCATCATACATTGGATGTAACAAAATGATGGCCCCCGGTTTTACATTTTTGTTTACATAGTTCACTTTGTCAGAAACCGAAGAATAATAGGTGTCGGGCTCAAGACTCCATGTAATCGTTTCTATGTGATGGTTTTTCAAATAATAGGGTAAACCAATCAGTTTTTTTCCATTAGGTGGACGAAAGTCTATTTCACCTTTATAACCTGTCTCTCGAATCAATCGGTTGGTCATTTCAATTTCCTGCTTGATAAAAGAAGGTTTTTTAAAAATCATTCGTTGATGAGAATATGTATGATTTCCGATTTGATGTCCAGATTCTGCTATCTCTTTTCCTAACTTTAGATTTTTCTTCAGTTCATTTCCAATGACAAAAAAGGTAGCCTTCGCATCGTATTTATCCAAAAGAGGCAATATTTTCTCTACATTTTTTGTCGGTCCGTCATCAAAAGTCAACGCAACTGCTTTTTGGTTTGTATCTACGTGACTAGTCAATCCTCCAAATAACTGATATGTTCTTGAGTTCATTAATTTATATGTACCGAATAAAAAAAGTAATAATATTAGCGAAATTATTCCATATATGACTATTCTTTTTTTCATCATTTGTCTCCTCTCTATCTGAATCGCTTTTTTCTTGGTGCATTTTATCAGCTAATATTCGTGAAAGCAAGTGAAACAGTTATGGTGCTCTCATGGAGAAACGAATTAACTTTCATCATCTGTGGTAAAGATCGTTTCATGATCATAGTTAACGATGGTTCAATTAACCGACCGATATTAATGGCCAGGGTTATGATTTAACAGAATCCCAATTCTCGGAAGCTATTGAATATATGGATATCCCTTCTAATAGGGAAGAAGCTTTCTCAGATACGAATGAAAGACAATACAATTATTTAAAAACAAATGGATGGACGACATGATGGTTATTAAGCTGGCTTAATAAGAAAAGTCCAAGTACAAATGGTTAGAATAGTTTTATGGTTCGATACAATTGAATAAGGAATATAATGATAATTAGGGGTGGTTTTGAATGAAAAAATTTGCTACATGTGCGAGAGATAATTCAATCTGGATTTATGTAGGTGTAACTGTCTCAGCGCTTATCTTGTTCCTAAAGTAGATATTCTACATTAAAATCTACATTCACTAACTGGAAACGTTCAATAAGCACAAAATAAACTACCTGAATAGGGTGGCTATCCATTTGCTTGAAAAATCAACAACAAACCTCGCTTCGTTTCGAAGCGAGGTTTTTTTGGAGCGCTGTGTTACAGAATGGAGGTGGTTTTCCTGTTTGGATAATAATTGGATTATTATTACAAAAATGTAAAAATACTTTGAAAGTTTATATTTCGGTTGTTATAATTATTGTAAAAACTGGGGGGATGTAGTTGATTGTTATAATCAAGGAGAGGATACTGAAAAAATCTAATTACTTGCCTGAAAGTCATATGGAGTTGTTAAAAAGAGCTATAAGCTTTGCGGAAGAAGCTCATCAAGGGCAAAAGAGAGAGACCGGAGAGCCATATTTCATTCACCCATTAACTGTTTGTGAAATATTCCAAAAAGAAATTACTATTTTTACACCTAAGATGGATATTTTTTTATTGCCAGAAGGAGCAACCGCGCTTGATTTTGCTTTCGTTTTAAATCCTTCTTTAGCTAAAAGGATGTCTCTTGCAAAAGTGAACGGTAAATATAAACCAATTAATACAGTACTAAAAGATATGGATATTGTAGAAATCATTACAGCAAATAAAGAAATGCTTAATTCAAATTGGCTAAATTACGCGTATACCTCTAAAGCAATTAAAGCAATTAATGAAGCATTGGTGAATCTCCCATGGTAGAACGAATTAACTTTCCATCATCCGCAGTGAATCTCGTTTCATGGTTGGCTAGCGGGTAGGAGTGTTGAATTAAGGGTAGTTCTAAAAAATAGCTTGTAGATATTGCTCGTACTATTAGATTCATATCTTTGTATATTGCTTATTTTTAAGGCAGTCTTTTGGAAAAAACAATTTTCGGTTCATATCGTCTACATAGTAATGAAGGATGCGATGAATAACGAGGTGAAAAACATGGAGGAAATAAAATCAGGATTTAAACATGGGCTGCGCGGCGCCTTGCTCTTGTGTTCACTGCTGCTTGCCGTGCCGCCGTTATTAACAATGGTTGCCGCCATTTACTACGGCGCTGGCAGAGAAGAAGGCAAAGGCAATGAATGGATTCGCGTCATGCAAACGGCACATGAAATGACGACGCCGAACATTTACATCGATTGTTTTCGTTTCGATATATTTTCATTTCGCTAGTAGGTCTTGTTGTTAGCATTTTCAGAATAAAACAAAAGGATGCTTTTTATGCTTATTTATCCGGAAGCCTTCACGCGTTTCTTATCGTCTGTCCTTTGCTTATCGTTTATTTCGGTATTGGAATTAATTATCAACCTTGACCACTCTCTATGCCTAAAGGTAGGGGATTCTTGGGTAATCCTTTCTACCGAAGGGAAATGGACCAAGCTCAACCCGCTGGCCCAGCGGTGAAAAGTTTTATCCTTTCTTGCAAGATGTTTCTAGCGGCGTTTAAGTCACGATCATGGTGCGCTCCACAATTCGGGCCTATCCACTCCCATAAGTTGTTGATTATTTGATGGGTATCGAGATGAATATCATAGATGATTGTATGAGAAAGAGGAGAGATTATTATGGGCATATTCCCTCCTATACTTCAACAACTAGCCCATCTATTCCACGAAGAATTAAAGGGAAATTTAGTCGGCATTTATTTACATGGATCGCTGGCAATGGGATGCTTCAATCCGAAAAAAAGCGATATAGATTTGCTCGTGATTGTGAAGGACAAACTCGATGTCGCAACGAAGAAACGAATAGCGAGAAAACTAGTAGGCATCGACGGCACTCTTCTAAATGAGGGTGGAATTGAATTAAGCATTGTCCAAGAAATGTACGTGACGAATTTTATTTATCCGACACCGTTTGAGCTTCATTATTCGAAGCTGTATAGGGAAACATATAAAACGGATGAACATTATGTTTGCGAAGGGATGGAAGACCCGGATTTGGCGGCACACATTTTTGTCACTTATCATCGGGGAGTAACGCTATATGGCAAGCCAATTCGTGAAACGTTTCGACCAATCGATAGACAGTATTATGTCCGTTCGATTATGTATGACTTGGAAGACACGCTGAATGAGATCGTTCGTTCTCCTGTTTATTATGTGCTGAACTTATGCCGGGCATGGTATTTCCTTAAGGAAGGAGCGGTTGCTTCCAAACAGGAAGGAGGAGAGTGGGCGAAAAACAAGCTTCCTAAAACGTACAAAGCAATCGTTCAACAATGTCTAGACGATTACCATGGCCAAACAGATCACTTTCGTGTTCCTCCTAAGCAGTTAATAGAGTTTGCTCGTTTTATGCTTAAAAAAATAAATACGTTGGTGGAAAAATAGGCGGAGAAGAACTAAAATGTTTTATCATTGTTTTTTATACCCATTACCGGTATAATGTATATATAGAACGATGGAATGAGGTGAAATGCATGAATCACTGTGAAGAGAATCAGCTCAATCCAAAAATGGTTCCGCGCACGGAAGAAGAAATTGAGGGCATCGTCAAGCGCTTAAAGCGCATTGAAGGCCAAGTGCGCGGCGTGCAAAAAATGGTCGAGGACAATCGCTACTGTATCGATATTTTAATTCAAATTTCTGCCATTCAAGCGGCGCTTCAGAAAGTCGGATTAAATTTGCTAGAGCGCCACGTCCAGCATTGCGTCGCCAAAGCGATTCGCGAAGGCAACGGGGACGAATCGATACAAGAATTAATGACCGTTATCCAGCAGTTCTCCAAATAGAGGAGGAAGCACCATGGGAGAGAAAATGCATGTGACGTTGCACATTACTGGCATGACGTGCGCCGCCTGTTCGAGCCGCATCGAGAAAGTGCTCAATAAGATGGACGGAGTCGAGGCGAACGTCAATTTAGCAATGGAAAAGGCAACGATTGAATACGATCCCGCAAAGCACAGTCTTCACGATATTCAAGCAAAAATTGAAAAGCTCGGATACGGCGTTGCGGCTGAAAAAGTGATGCTCGATATTGAAGGAATGACGTGCGCTGCATGTGCGGCTCGCATCGAAAAGGGACTGCAGCGCATGGAAGGCGTGGAGAGTGCTACGGTCAACTTAGCAACCAACAGTGCGGTTGTGGAATATAAAGAAGGCATCACATCGGTCGAAGCGATTTTAGAGAAAATAAAAAAACTCGGATATAAAGGACAAGTGCGGAAGGAAGAAGAGAGCGCGGGGTTCAAAGAAGAACAGCTGAAACAAAAACAGCGGCAGCTTATGATTTCGATTGTTTTATCGCTTCCGCTTCTTTATACGATGATTGCACATCTGCCGTTTACCCTTGGCCTGCCGATGCCTGATTGGCTGATGAATCCGTGGATGCAGTTTCTGTTCGCGACGCTTGTGCAGTTTTATATCGGCGGTCCTTTTTATGTCGGCGCATATCGCGCTTTAAGAAACAAAAGTGCGAACATGGACGTTCTTGTCGCGATCGGTACGTCCGCCGCTTATTTTTACAGTTTGGCAGAAGCGATCAAAACGATTGGAAACCCTCACTATATGCCAAATTTATATTTTGAGACAAGCGCGGTTCTCATCACGCTTGTGCTTGTCGGAAAATATTTTGAAGCGCGCGCGAAAGGGAGAACGACCGAAGCGATTTCGAAATTGTTAAGCTTGCAGGCGAAGGAAGCGCTCGTTCTTCGCGACGGCCAAGAAGTCAAGGTTCCTCTCGAACAAGTGGTAGTCGGAGACACGATTGTCGTCAAGCCAGGAGAAAAAATACCGGTAGATGGTATCGTGATGGCGGGAGCGTCCGCAGTAGACGAATCGATGATTACAGGTGAATCGATTCCGATTGATAAAAAAGAAGGTGACCGCGTCATTGGCGCAACGATCAACAGGACAGGCACTCTTACGATTCGGGCGGAAAAGGTCGGAAAAGATACAGCCTTAGCGAATATCGTGAAAATCGTTGAAGAAGCTCAAGGTTCGAAAGCGCCGATTCAGCGGATGGCCGATGTGATTTCCGGAATTTTTGTGCCGATTGTTGTTGGCATCGCCGTGTTGGCGTTTATTGTCTGGTACTTTTTTGTCGCACCGGGCGATTTGCCAAAAGCGCTGGAAGTGGCGATTGCGGTGCTTGTCATCGCCTGTCCATGCGCCCTCGGTCTGGCCACGCCGACATCGATCATGGTCGGCACCGGAAAAGGAGCAGAACACGGCATCCTCTTTAAAGGGGGTGAGTACCTGGAGGAAACGCATAAAATCAACGCGGTGCTATTGGATAAAACAGGAACGGTGACAAAAGGAAAACCGGAAGTAACGGATGTCATTGAGTTTCAAAAAGGGATGCTTGCTTACGCCGTGTCGGCGGAAAGAGGTTCTGAGCATCCGCTCGCGCAGGCGATTGTCGAATATGGCAAACGACAACAAATCGCGGTGAAGCCGTTTGAGCACTTCGCGGCGCTTGCCGGTCATGGTATTGAAGCGACAATCGATGGGAAACGTGTCCTTGTCGGAACGAGAAAGCTAATGAGAGAAAACAAAGTCGACATTTTGCGTCATGAAGAGAAAATGGTCCGATTAGAAGCGGAAGGAAAAACGGCGATGCTCGTTGCGATCGATGGAGAGCTTGCCGGCATCATCGCCGTCGCTGATACGATCAAAGAAAATGCCAAAGCGGCAATTCAAGCGTTGAAACAACTTGGGATTGATGTGTACATGGTGACAGGCGACAATGAACGGACGGCAAAAGCGATCGCCAAACAAGCGGGAATCGATCGTGTATACGCCGAAGTGCTTCCAGAAGACAAAGCAAACATTGTCGAAAAGCTGCAGCGAGAAGGTAAACGGGTGGCGATGGTCGGCGATGGCATTAATGATGCTCCGGCGTTGGCGAAAGCCGATATCGGCATGGCGATCGGAACCGGAACGGATGTCGCCATCGAAACGGCCGATGTCACCTTAGTTGGCGGCGATTTGGCGCATATTCCGAAAGCGATTGTCCTCAGCCGCAAAACAATGGCCAATATTCGGCAAAACTTGTTTTGGGCGCTGTTTTACAATACGATCGGCATTCCGGTTGCCGCCGCCGGGCTGTTGGAACCTTGGATTGCCGGAGCGGCGATGGCGTTTAGCTCCGTATCGGTAGTGACGAACGCTCTTCGTTTGAAACGCGTGAAACTATAAAGCAACAAGGAGGAATCCATCATGACAACAACATTGCAAGTGCAAGGAATGACATGCAACCATTGCAAAATGGCTGTCACGAACGCTTTACAAGAAATAGAAGGAGTCAACCGCGTCGAAGTGCATTTGGAAAAAGGCACGGTTGATGTCGATTACGATGAAACAAAAGTCAGCTTGAATCAATTGAAAGAAGCGATTGAAGAACAAGGGTATGATGTAAAATAAGCTGTCCCCTCTATGTAGAGGGGGCATTTTTGCAAAACCGCTGTTAAATTTCAGTGTTGATTTTTAGAGTTTTTTGTCAGTCTTGTTCAACTATCGCCACTCGTTTGCTGAATAAGACTTATACTTCTTCCTGATAAACATGTAAGCGTATTGGTTTAAATTTCAATGGAATTTTAAATTCTTCAATACTTTCTACTTCAGTAAAAAACTTATCAAAATTGTATCCAATCCCACTCCGAATAAAAACGGAAGAGGGAATTTTAGATTGGAAACATATTTCGTGAGTGCTGGAAGAACAAAATTATGGGGTAGGAGAGATGATCCCAATCTATTTACCGCTTGTTCTTTATGACGAGAAACGATACGCGCATCGCTGCGTTTTGATTAACGGGAAACTAGTACAATTTACAACAGAGGAAGATGGGATGAATAATGTTTCGCATTGATAATCAATCTGATACCGCTGTTGTTCTCATTCATGAAATCTATGGAATCAATTCACATATGCACGATGTTGGACAGTCGCTTGCGTAATATGGTTTCGATGTATGGTGCCCTAATTTGTTAGAGCGGGAAGCTTTTGATGATACCCAAGAACAAGAAGCTTACTACTATTTTATGAAAAACATAGGGTTTAACCAAGCTTCCAGTATCATTCATCGTTTGCTAGAGGATGTAAGGCATCAATATGAAAAAATCGTTCTTGTTGGTTTTAGCGTTGGGGCGACGATCGCGTGGCTATGCAGTGAGGAAGAGCTTGTCGACGGGATTGTTGGCTATTATGGCTCCCGCATTCGAGATTATGTGTCGCTTTCTCCGCAATGTCCCGCATTATTATTTTTCCCGCAATCGGAAGCATCGTTCGATGTCAGCGAGCTGGTCGAAACGCTTCGAGACAAGACGAATGTCGAAGTGCATCAATTGGAGGGAAAACATGGCTTCAGCAATCCGTACTCTCCTGCTTATCATAAGCAATCGGCTGTGGCTGCCTTCCATAAAATGATGTGTTTTATACAAAAATGCCGAGGAGAATCTAATCGTAGTTGAAATTTTTCGTATTGCATTTTTCCCAATCGCTTGTCCGACAGTGTTGTTATTTTCTTGAAGGAAAATAGGGGTTCGCCAAGCTTCCAAACTATTTTTCTAAAAATGATTCCTATGATGAATTAAGATTAACGAAAGGAAAGTGTTCCATGAAATTGCCAATTTGCTGCAAATGTCATTATTCATTCCGTTGGAGAAGCTCCATAAAGGTATTGTTTGGATGGAAAAGATTGATCTGTCCCAATTGTAAAACAAAGTTGTATCCGACTACGGAATCACGGCAAAAAGCGTCATTCGCGTTTTCTCTTTCGTTGCTGGTATTATTGCTTTTGCCATCTTTCGGAGTATCCTTTCCATGGACCGTTATCATCTATTTCGTGCTTGTAGCAAGCACGATGGCGCTATTGCCATTTTTCTACACTTTTGTTGATGAAGAAGAGCCGCTTTGGTGACAATGATAGAATAGATGAATGGCTATTTCCGTTAAAATTATTGTAAAAAGGCCGTAATCTCGGCCTTTTTTTGTTGCCAAGGCGCATTTATTATAGCAGATCGGCATATAGAAATAGAGAAAGTAGACATGTGATAGAAACAACGAACATATAATTTTATAAATAGGAATCATTACGTTTTAACGATCCGAATGGAAATGCAAAGGGGGAAGGGGAATGTATCGCTGGTTTTCTTCTGCGTTGATTGATGCCACCGGAATCGTCGTGATTGCGGTTGCCGCTTATTTCATGTTGGCCAGTCAGTTTATAGGTACGGCATGGTCGATGAAACTTCCAACTTCTTTTCAGCAATTTAGTACGATTTTTTTAAGCATTATCATTGAGGCGATTCCGTTTGTGTTGATTGGCGTGATCATTGCCGGATGTATCCAAATTTTTGTTACGGAAGAGCAAATTCGGCGTTGGATTCCACAAAATCGGTTTCTCGCCGTCATGATGGGATGTGTGATTGGCGCTTTTTTTCCTGCGTGCGAATGCGGAATTGTACCGATTGTGCGAAGACTGGTGGCAAAAGGAGTGCCGCTGCATGCCGCGGTCGGCTTTCTGTTGACGGGGCCGTTAATTAATCCTATCGTCATTTTGTCCACGTATATGGCGTTTGGAAATGATGGCACCATCGCGGCGTTGCGAATGGGGATTGGCTTTGTGGACGCTTTGATCATTGCTTTTATGATTAGTTTTTTATTTCCGTCTAATCAGCTAAAATCTGTCGCTGTATTGGATGTACGGGAAAATGTTAAACGTGCGTCATTGTTTCAGCAATTGGAGGAAGTGCTCAAACATTCGATTGATGAGTTTTTTGATACGGGAAAGTATTTAATTATCGGGGCTTGTTTTGCCGCGTTGATGCAAACCTATGTACATACTAAATCTCTGTTCCTTTTTGGCGATGGAGATTTCGGGAAGACAACCGTCATGATGGGGCTTGCCTATTTCTTATCATTATGTTCGGAAGCGGATGCGTTTATCGCGGCTTCATTTAAAAGTTTATTTCCGGTCACCTCTATACTCGCGTTTTTAGTGTACGGACCGATGATTGACTTGAAAAATACGATTATGCTGTTGAGTGCATTTCGGTTTAGATTTGTGCTCGTCTTGCTTATTTTGATTACTTCCGTCGTGTTCATAAGCGTGCATCTAATAAGGGTGCTGTAAGGTGGTGAAACGTGATGCGTTTTCATTTTCGGCAGTTTTTACGGGCGATTATGTTAGCGAGTTTTTCTCTTTTTTTCATTCGCCTTCACGTTACAGATGAAATAACGAAGTATGTGAATCCAAAGTATACCGTGATGAGCCAAATTGCCGCCGGGATATTTGTGCTGCTGCTATTCATTCAAATTTTCCGCATATGGGAACCAAACGATCATACACATTGTCATGCCGGATGTGAGCACCATCATCATTCGCATGTTGGAGCGGGAAAACGGATTAGTTTTTTCATTATCCTCTTTCCACTGTTGGTTGGATTCGCTTTTCCCCCGGCCGTACTCAATGCTTCCCTGGCGGAGAAAAAAGGAACCGTCCTTCCTCAGCCCCATAAAAGCCAACAACAAGACTCTTTACCGGCCATCGATCATAATAAGGCTTTACCTAATGATAATTATTTTTCCCAAGGGGAGTATCATCAAAGAATGGAGCAGCTAAAGAAACAAAATGTAATCGAGATGAAAGAAGATGTGTTTGCCCCTTATTACGAGGAGATTGAAAATCACCCGAAAAGCTACCGTGGAAAGAAAATCAAAGTAAGCGGGTTTGTATACAAAGAAGCGGGATTGAGTCCTCATCAACTAGTTATCTCGAGATTTCTCATTACTCATTGCCTTGCAGATGCCAGCATTATAGGAATTTTAACCGAATTTGAAAAGGCAAGCCTATATAAACCAAATACATGGATGGAAATAGAAGGAACTTTACAGATTACTAAATACAACGGAGTGGAAGTCCCAGTCATCAAAGCGGATAAATGGAAGGTTATACCGCAGCCTTCGCAGCCTTATATTTATCCGGTATTGATAAAAATTTTATAAAAAATGGCATTACTTTCACTGATACTGTTAGGAATTTTTAACTGATTGGCGAAACTAGTCTTTGTATCATGTATAATGATGGTACGTTGATTTTTTAGGAGGATTTCATCTGTGTGGCGAAACATCGCAGCGAAGCGAACCGGTTGGATACTCATTATTCTGTCTACTATGCTCGAGCGATGTTATTGTATTCAATAATATTGTTATGTAAACTTATTGGAGGATAGCATGAAAAAATCAAGTTATGAAATGAACCTTTATGAACTTAAAAAGGATTTATCTATGGAAACTGGCTTGGGATATCCAGTATTTTTAGCCGGTATATTGTTTTGGTTGTTCGTAGGAATTAGTAGTTTCGTTGTAACGCCAGAAACATTAGTATGGATGTATGTGTTTGGAATAGGGGCGATCATGCCTTTGGCCATCCTCATTTCCAAATTATTGCGCATTAACTTCCTCTCTTCTAATCCGCTGTCGACTGTGGCGGGACTTGTCGGAGGAGTTCAACTCTTTTTTGCGCCCCTTGTCATCATGATTGTTCTCCATCAGCCTGATTGGGTTCCTTTTGCGATTGGTGTGCTTGCGGGAGCTCACTTTCTGCCTTATGTTTGGATATATGATAGCAAAGTATACTTGTTTCAAACGATTACCACTGTGTTCGCCGCGTCTTTTTTCGGCATCGTCTTTATGGAACTGTCTTTTTATATTGTTCCATTTGCCATCAGCATTGTATACGGTGTGACGATATTGCTGCTTATCCGGCAGCATCGCCTATTAATGATGCAAGGTGTGTTCTCGTTTGAACGTGAAGGAAAGGCAAGCGATAAAAGTGAAATTATTCAATAAAACTTTTTATCTCTTCTTAACGTTTCTTAACGTTAAGAAATATTTTTTTATTATTGGAAAATAACCGTTCATTGAAGAATGAAACCAATTTCCCGTGATATCCGTACTAGTAGTTGCATCAGATTTGGAAAGGCGGGAAATGTAGTGAATCGATTGGAGTATCGGCTATGGCTTGGCGAGGAAAACTATCGACTGCTTTATTTTTATGAATCCATTGACTTGCCGCAAATTATTACCCGGCGCGAATGCGAGTTTTTTGTGAAAGAAGGAGTGACGTATCGGCAAGTTTCTTCCGCGCTCGAACACGATACGTTTGTCATTTATGTCGAAGAATGGGAGCGGGGCCGGCAAGAGACAGAAGTAGTAAGCAGCGGTTTGCGGCTCGAAGTCCGCGAACTTGATGAGGAAAACGGACATCCTATAATAACGGTGGTCGAGCTTCCTTCCCATCTCGATGTGATGGCGTATATAGGGAGTTCATTTACGTATTTTCACGGGAAAGAATGGCTTCGCGACAGTGCGGAAATTGATGAGGACCGAAAAGTGTATGTTCTTTATGTAACTGCAACAGGACTTGTTATGGAAGAAGGAGAGGCTAATCGATGAATAACACGAAGAAGATGATGATTGGCGTGCTGTCGACGTTGATGGTCGCTTCACTTACTGCCTGCAGCGATGAGAGTTTGCCACCGAAACCGAAGGATCGGGATTGTGACGATTGGGAGTGGGATTCATCAACGGGGACGTATGTTTGTGACGACGATGACAGTTCTTATTATCGACATTATTATTATGGAGGCCATTATTATTCGTCGAAACGCAAGCTGCAACGTTCTGCGGCGTATAAAAGCTATCAACAGAGCGCGGAATTTAAGGCACGGGCGAAATCCGGAATCGGTTCGGGAACGAAAGGCAGCTTTTTTGGAGGGTAACGATGTATTCGATTGAACAACACCGCCAGCGGCGCGCCCAGTTTTACGGGGCAATCCCTGATTTTTGGGCCGACTTATACGGCGCGGAATATGCTTTGTTGGATTACTATACGTTAACGACTCGGGAAATCGAGCAAATACGAACGGCCACGAACCGCATCGGCTATTTGTTTCGGAAAACCGCAGGCCTGTTGCGGCAGCTGCCCGATGAGACGCTTCGATTGTTAGGATTTCATCCAGATACGCTTCCGTTTTTGCGCATTTCCGTGCTTCCGGCGGAAACCGTGATTGCTCGCGCTGACCTCGCATATGCCGGCGGAACGTTTAAGCTGATCGAATTAAACGCGGATACACCGACGTTTATTCGCGAAACATTTGATATTAATGAACAAGTGGCTTCCTTTTTCCATTTACTTTCGCCAAACAAAGGAGAAGCGCGTTATGTCGCCGAAGCCATCCGGCATGCCATTTGGCAGTCATACCGTTTCTTGCATCGCCATGGAGAGCCATATGTCGTGTTTACTTCCCATGAAGATCATATGGAAGACCGTGAGACGGTTCGGTATTTGCAGCGAATAAGCGGAATGGAGGCGGCCTATGTGCCGCTTCATGAGCTCCACGTTATTGCCGAGGATGTTCCACTAAGTGGCGGCGGCGTGCTGCGGCGCGGATTGTATGATGGGGAAGGAAGACGAATCGATGTGTTATATCGGCAAACGTATCCGCTTGAACATTTAGTCGAAGACCGCTCTCCAGACGGCACGAAAGTAGGAGTACAGCTGCTGGAACTGTGGAAGGAGCGGGAAGTTGCCCTCATCAATCCGCCATCAGCGTTTTTGCTGCAGTCGAAAGCGGTACAGGCGCTTATTTGGGGGCTGTATGAAGAAGGAAATCCGTTTTTCACGGAAGAGGAGCGCCAATGGATTTCCGAATATTTTCTTCCGACTTATTTAGACGAAGAGTATTTTCTTGACCAGCAAATAATGTATGTGCAAAAACCAGCGTTCGGGCGCGAAGGCGACACGGTCGTAATCAAAAGCGGCAAAGGCGAACCGATCGTTGCCGATATCCAGCAAACATATAAGGACGAAACACCTGTGTATCAACAATACGTGCCGCTTCCCGAAACCATTGTCAAAACGGTAAACGGGTATGAAACGGTGAAACTATTGCATACGTGTTTTTTAATCAACGGAAAAGCGGTTGGAATCGGCCTGCGTGCGGGGGGAATGATTACGAACAACTTGTCCTATTATTTACCTGTCATGATGAAAGGATGAAGAAAATGACGTATGTGATGAATTTTCTGCTTTACACCGTGTTAGGGCTTGTGCTGATGGGAGTTGGTATCGGCTTATTCAGCTTAACGACGAAATTTTCCGAGCGTGAACTCATTCGCCAAGGCAATATGGCGGTAGCGCTGAAATTGTGGGGAAAAGCGTTAGGATTAGCGATTGTCATTTATGCCGCCTGGAGCAATAGCGTCAGCTTGCTTGATGCTGTCGTGTGGGGCGTGATTGGCATTATCACGCAAATTCTCGTTTATTTCGCGTTGGAGTACATTTTCACGCCAAAGACCAATTTAGCCAAAAAAGTCGAGGAAGGCAATCTCGCCGTCGGTTTCAGTCTATTTGCCATTTCCATTATTGTCGGCTTGATTGTCGCAGGAAGCATGTCATATTGAAGTGAGCCCGTTACGTTTTGTTTTGGGCTCTTTTTTGATATAAATTTTTATCTTAATTTTTTTATTTGTAGAAAAATTTATACTCTATACTTATATTGTTGTGTAAAATATGAACTAACAGTTATACTGGAGGCCATTGAAATGGAAAGAATAAAACGATTACCGCCGCTTGAGGCAGCGAAACAATTTGTGGAGCACAATTTTCCAGATTGTCATGGCGCGTTGCTAAGCGGCAGTGTGGTTCGCGGTGAAGCGACGACGACATCTGATCTTGATATCGTCATTTTTGATGACAAGCTTCCCGCTTCTTTTCGGGAGTCGCTTATTGCGTTTGGATGGCCAATTGAAGTATTTGCGCATAATTTGACTTCCTACAAAGCGTTTTTTGAAAGCGACCGAAAAAGGGCGAGACCAAGTTTGCCAAAAATGGTGTCAGAAGGAATCGTGTTGGTTGACCGAGGATGCATCGCTGCGATCAAAGAAGAAGCAAACGAATTGTTGCGAAAAGGTCCGGAACCATGGTCCGAGGAAACGCTTGTCTTGAAGCGATATTTCATTACGGATGCCCTTGACGATTTTATCGGGGCGACCGAGCGGGCGGAAGAACTATGGATCGCCAATACGTTGGCTGACCTCATTCATGAATTTGTGTTGCGGACAAACGGCCGTTGGATCGGCACGTCCAAATGGGTGGTTCGCGCGTTACGGCAATATGATGAAGAGTTTGCCGCTGATTTTGTTGATGCGTTTGATACGTTTTATAAAACTGGGGAAAAGGAAAAAATTATCGTGCTTGTCGATCGTGTATTGGCACCATATGGCGGGAGATTGTTCGATGGATTTTCCATTGGAAAAATGAGAGGAAGTATTCATAAGTAGCGGTGGGATTATGAACGAGAGATGACAAGGAGTAGAGTGTTCAAAATGGATGCTAGGAAGTGTGGGTATCTCTAATTCATCTTAAAAAATTACGTATATTAGAGACGATGTACGTTTCTTCTTAATCTAAACGAGGAGGGAACGGGATGAAAATCATCCAAACTACTAATGCAGACATAATTGCAAAATTAAATCGATCTGTCCATGATTTGCATGTTCAATGGTATCCGCAGTATTTCAAAGAGTACGATTATGAAGCGGTGAAAGCATTTTTTCAAAGCGTTATAAATAAAGACAACTTTATCTTTCTTCTTTTGGAGGATAATGAAGAAGCCATTGGCTATGCTTGGTTAGAGATAAGAAAATACCCAGAAACTCCTTTTCGAAAGGCGTATAAATCTATATACGTTCATCAAATCAGTATCGTAGAAACAGAAAGAAAAAAAGGATATGGTTCAAAGTTAATGGAGGAAATTTATCGTATTGCCAACCATAACGAAATCGATTTAGTCGAATTAAATTATTGGACAGAAAACGAAGCAGCAAAAGATTTTTATCGAAAGCATGGATTTTCTACCTATAGAGAATTTGTTTATAAAAGGCTATAGCTTCCAGATAATCATTCTGGAAAAACGGTATCACTTCCAATTCAAAATAATTTGGAAAGGAAAACAAGGATGGTGAAGGCAGTCATCTTCGATTTGGACGGCACATTGCTAAATCGCGACGCCTCCATACAGAAATTTATCGGATGCCAGTATGAGCGCTTACAGCGCTGGTTAAGCCATATTCCAAAAGAATCGTATATAGCTAGATTTATTGAACTAGACAATCGAGGTTATGTTTGGAAAGATACCGTCTATCAACAAATGGTCCAAGAATTCGAGATTATTGGCATCACGTGGGAAGATTTGCTGGAAGATTATATGAACCATTTCCACCAAAGCTGTGTCCCGTTTCCTCATCTTGTCTGGATGTTAGAAGAGTTAAAAAGAAAGTCATTGAAATTAGGAATCATCACAAACGGAAAAGGAGCCTTTCAAATGCATTCGATAAAGGCGCTAGGCATTGAAGGCTATTTTGACACGATTCTTATTTCGGAATGGGAAGGAATTAGCAAACCAGATCCCCGACTATTTCAAAGAGCGCTTGACAATCTGAAAGTATTAGCCAATGAAAGCGTGTTTGTCGGCGACCACCCAAGCAACGACATTCAAGCGGCACGGAATGTAGGAATGAAAACCATTTGGAAAAAAGATGTGGCATACGAGTCAGCGGAAGCCGATTTTGTCATAGAAGATTTAAGAGAAATTCCAGAAATCATCGAAATGCTTCAGCAATAATAAATAAATGAATACAGTCCGTTTGGTAGGAAGTAACGTTATTTGTTCGAGAAAATTTGTATTGCTGATTGTCCTATTCTTTGAAACTATATTTATAGAGAAGCGAATCCTGAGTGGAAAAAGTGAGATGCGATGTATAGTCCGCGAATAAGATAGCGTGAGGGTAAAAAATAAAAGCAAAAGGGACCAGCGATTTTCGTTGGTCCCTTTATGCGCCTTTCACTTCTGTCTGTTTATAACCATCGGCTGGTTTTTGTTTCATAAGCAGCGGATATAAGATTAATCCTGTCACAAATAGACCGATGCCTAAGAAAAATGTATACCAATCGGCTGTTCCCGTTTTGATAACCCAAAGCGAGTATACTAGCGCCGCCAATGTAATGATGCCGTCGCGCATGCGAATTGGCTTCACATTTTTATACGTTTCTCCTGTAATAATTAATTTTAGCTGGTATAAAGCCGAGACGAGATACGGAACTAAGTAGGCAAGCGTCGCAACGACAATGGCAAAATTGTACGCTTCGTTCACCGTTCCCGATACGGTCGAAAATAGAAAAATTTGCGTCATGAAGTTCGTGACGAACAAAGAGCGAGTCGGGCTGCCGCTTTTGTTTGTTTTGGCAAAGAAAGCAGGGAATAATCCTTCTCTTGCTGCTTGATACGGAACTTCCGAACTGACGACAATCCAGCCGATCGTCGAGCCGAACAACGAAATGAGCGCCAAGATGGCCATGATGTACGCTCCGCTGTTTCCGATAACGGCATATAGCGCGTCTACGAGCGGCTTTTGCGACTGTTTTAACTCCTCCTGTGAAAGTGCTCCCATTGTCAATAACGTAATTCCGATATAAATGAGAACAGAAATGACAAGCCCAAGCAATGTCGCTTTTTTCACGTCTTTTGGCGATTTGGCGCGGTTTGACAGCATGACGGCCGATTCGATGCCGATAAATGCCCATAGCATCGTAATCGCCGCTCCGTTGATTTGGCTTGGTACGGATACCGCTTGTCCTTTTTCGTTCACGAATGTAAATCCGCTGCCTAAGTTCGCGGTGTTAAACACCCAAACGGTGGCGACAATATAAAGAAGGAACCCGATCACTTTCGCTCCTGTCGCCAAAATGTTAATGTTCCCACCGCGTTGAAAATCGCGGGCGAGAATCCAGTGAATTCCCCATAATACCGTTGTACATATCGTAAAGGTGAGCGCTTTTCCCATTTCCAATTGAAACGTTCCCATCGTAAATAGTACGTGCTCGCTTTGCATTATCGGGAAAAACGTGCTTAAATAGCCGGCAAACGAAATGATGACGGACGCAGTGGCCGCCCAGTTCGCCGCCCAATATCCCCACGCCATGCTGTAGCCTGCGATGTTCCCTGCTTTTGGCGAAGAAAACATTGCTTGCGCGTAGCTTTGCGGTCCCGCTTTTAGCTCAGGTTTTCTTGTTACTAGACTTCCAAATACGAGCGCAATCATCCAGACACCCAATCCGGTTGCGAGCCAGGCGAGCGCTGCCCCCATTGGACTTGCCACTTGCGCTAGGCTTGCCGGAATCATAAATATGCCACCGCCGACCATGTTTCCAACGACAAAGGCGGTTAAAATCCATAATCCCCATTTTTTTGCAGCCATTGTATGTCCTCCTACTATGTCTATTGTGAGTGATGTTTGCTTTTGTTCTTTTCTCATCATATCGCATTATTTTAGTTTGGTAAAGTGATAATATAATAAAGAAATAAAGTTAATCAATTGCAAATAATAGTTATTTTCTGTTAATGGTATGGGATATTTCTTGTTTTGTTCATTGCCTCCTCACACTTCTTTCACATTCTTTTGCTATACTGGCCATACAGTGCGGTCATGATATACGTGCAGATGTTTCACTCTACCCAGAGAGGGGGAATGATTTGTCATATTGGCAAAAGGCGTTACGGTGGGGATGGATCAGTATTTTCTGTTTAGCCGTGTCAGCAGCACTCCCTGCCCGATCGTTGGCCCACGCTTACATTGTCGCAGCGACGCCGGCAGCAAATGAAAAGTTGATGGAAACTCCGAAAATCATTCGCATTGAATTCAACGAAAACATTCAATCAACTTTTTATGCGCTCACACTTGTCAATCAAAGAGGACACGAGATTCGCTTGCATAATGTTCGCATCGATGCAACCAATCCACATGTGCTGGAAGGGAATGTACCGAATCGTTTGGCCAACGGAACATATGTCGTAAAATGGAAAGTTGTCTCTAGCGATGGCCATCCTGTTGAAGGGACGATTCCATTTCAAATCGGCCAAAGCAGCGATAACGGCACATTATCCGATTCGGAAAGAAACGGCTATTTTCCTAAATTGGATATGATCATCATTCGCGGACTTTTTTACATAGGGGTATCACTATTTTTAGGTTTGCTTTCGTTTAAATTGTTTATATATCTTCCATTGGGTGCATGGCGATTTTCGACCCGGGATAAGGTGCTTTATTGGGCGGCGTATAGTCTAACGGCGCTGGCCACGCTGTTGAGTTTGCCGTTGCAAATTACCGTGGAGGCGAATGTGTCGTGGCCTCAAGCGCTAGAGGGCGCGCTTGTGAAAAAGATGCTGCTTCATACGGTTTTTGGGGCCATATGGATGATTCAATGTGTGCTCTTATTTTTATTATTTGTTGTTGGTTATGCGGCAATGTTTTGGAAAAAGGAGCACTATTCGAAACGATGGGCGATCGTCTCATTCGCACTTGGGACTAGCATTCTTTTCGCTAAAGCGTGGACGGGCCACGCGGCTGCTTCGTCTCATCCGCTTGTTGCTCGTGTGATGGACTTTCTTCATCTTTTTAGCGCTTCCGTTTGGGTTGGATGCTTAGTGATCATCGCAGCGATTTTGCCTTTTGACATATCGGGAGCCGAGAAAAGCAAATATTGGGAAGCGGTTCGCCGCTTTTCACGTTGGGCAACTGGATTGGTCGCCATTCTAATGATGACAGGCATTTACGCTGCTTTACAACAAATTCCAACGTTTGACGCACTGTTTCAAACGATATATGGTAAAGTGCTTCTCGGTAAAGTACTCGTTCTTGTCGTTATGCTCATGTTGGCGGCGATGAACTGGATTTCGGGGCGCAAGCAGAAAAACGTATTGGGAGCAGCCGTATGGTCTGAATTTGGCCTCGGCATCGGCGCGATGCTGCTTGCCGCTATGTTGACGAATTTGCCGCCCGCAACGGCTTCGCCGGGACCTTTTACGCAAACGAAGGAAGCTGGGAGCTATCAAGTGACACTGCATATTACCCCCAATGTATTAGGGACGAATCAATTTCAAATAAAGATCAAAAACGAGAAGGGAAGAGCTGTTCAAGATATTGAACAAGTAACGGTTACGTTGACGTCAAAAGAAATGGATATGGGAGAAACGACGTTTCAAGCATTCAAAGTTGCTTCCGGTGTTTATCAGACAAAGGAAACGATTAGCATGGCCGGGCGGTGGAACGTTCATGTGCATATCCTGACAACGTCGTTGCAAAGCGTGGACGCCACTTTTGCCTGTTATGTAGGAAGTCAATAAACAAATTAGGAGGGATTCGACGATGAAAAAAGCATGGTCACAAACATCCAAAGTACTTGTTTTAATGGTGGCAGCCTTTTTATTATGCACAGGAATCGCCAGCGCTCACGTAACGGTGAAACCGAACATCTCTGCACCTGGCGCCTGGGAAACGTATACGGTTAAAGTTCCAGTCGAAAAAGATGTTCCGACGACGAAAGTGACTTTAAAAGTTCCGGACGGTATGGAATTGGTATCTTATCAACCGGAGCAAGGCTGGAAAGTGACGCTAGAAAAAGACGCGTCCGGAAAGGTAAAAACCGTAACATGGACAGCGGAAGGGGAAGGGCTGTTGCCAGGACAATTTCAGCAGTTTTTCTTTATTGCGAAAAATCCAAATAAGGAAGGAAAGGTTGCCTGGGATGCCTACCAATACTATAAAGACGGCTCCATTGTCGAGTGGACGGGAACGGAAAACTCACAAACACCTCATTCTGTAACGGAAATCAGCCAAGCGGCTGCGGCACAAAGCGGACACGATACGCACAGCGACGGTAAACAGGCGGCGCAGCATCAAGCTCAGTCAGAAAATAAAACCAACAGCGAGCAAAACGAAAATGGATTATCGATCGCTACCTTAGTGATTGCCGTTATTGCTCTTATCGTTTCGATCGTTGCTTTCCTAAGAAAAAGAGCGTAAAATGAACTTAGAAAAGTCCCCTGTATTTTTTTGGGGACTTTTTTGTTGAAGGAGGGGAGAAAGCATGGATGTCATGAAAGAACTCGCACAACGAATCGCTCGCGCCGATGCAATCGCGGTTTTAACCGGTGCGGGAATGAGCACGGAATCGGGAATTCCCGATTTCCGCAGCGAAAATGGGATCTACGCGCAAGAAGAAAATGTCGAATATTATTTGTCCGAATACTACTTTGAAAAAGATCCTATTGATTTTTGGCATCGTTTTAAACGGATGTTTTCGTTAAAACTAATGGGCAATTTTGCGCCGAACGACGGCCATCGGTTCCTCCGCCAATTAGAAGAGATGGGAAAAAAGGTGACCATTTTGACGCAAAATATCGATGGGCTGCATAAAAAGGCAGGGAGCACCAATGTCATCGAATTGCATGGCACCTTGCAGACGGCAACGTGTCCGGAATGCGGCGAAAAGTATGATTTGGTGTTTATCAACCGCCATGATATTCCGCGGTGCGAGCGGAAAACAGCAAATGGAAATAAGTGCAATGAAATTTTAAAACCGGATGTGGTGCTGTTTGGCGGATTGGTGCCAAGAATCGAGGAAGCATTCGCCGCGGCGGCAGCAAGCGATTTGCTGATCGCCATGGGCACGAGCCTAGAAGTAACCCCGGTCAACCAAATTCCCTTTTACGTAGCTGTCCAGTCTCCCGGTACATATAAAGTGATCATTAATAAAACACGGACAAGAATGGATGATGTATTTGATCTTGTCATTCATGGCGGAATTGGAGAAACAGTGGCAAAAGTGTATTCACATATGACAGGTGCACGCTGAATGATCGGCGGCTGCACCTGTTTTTTATATGCTTTCTAGCCTGTGTGGGAGAGAGAAAAATGATTTCTATTAAAATCAAAAAATATTGTATTTTTTAAAACTTTAGAATATAATAGGATTAACATACCAACCGGTTGGTATAATTTGTAGGGTTTTGCATTGATTGAATATGAATGAAACGTGGCCTAGAGAAATGGAGGAGACATACATGTATTTGCGTCTTAATGATGAGCAACGGATGGTGCAAAAGGCTATTCGCAAATTCGTCGAAAAAGAATTAATGCCGTTAGAAAACGAAGTGTTGCGAAACGAACGGGAAGGAAAACCAGGGCTGTCTGAGGAGAAGTTGAAAGAATTGCAACTAAAAGCGAAAGAAGCGGGTTTTTGGGGGATTAATACTCCGGAAGAATACGGCGGTGCCAATCTCGGACACGTCATGCAGGCGATTGTGACGATGGAAGTGTCAAAGACGTTTGTTCCATTCCGGTTTGGCGGATCGGCGGATAATATTCTCTATTACGCGAATGAAGAACAAAAGAAAAAATATTTGATTCCGACCATTAACGGCGAGAAAAAATCATGTTTTGCCATAACGGAGCCAAGCGCGGGATCGGACACCAGAAACATTAAAATGACGGCGGTCAAAGACGGAAACGAATGGGTGTTAAACGGGGAAAAAATATTTATCACCGGCGGAAACGAAGCCGATTTTGTGATGGTCATTGCCATTACCGACAAAGAACGTCATCAAGCAACAAACGGGCGGGAAGGAGTGACTTGCTTTATCGTCGACCGGGAGATGGGCTGGCGTTCTGAACCGATACATACGATGGGACCGTCGACCCCTGCCAGCTTGATCTTTGAAAATGTGCGCGTTCCGGAAGAAAACATTTTAGGGGAACTGCACGGCGGCTATAAACTCGGGCTTGAGTGGATCGGATATGCCCGCTGGATTGTCGGCGCCCGCGCGGTCGGAGCGGCGGAACGGCTGCTGCAAATGGCGATTGACTATGCGAAAGAGCGTGTGACGTTTGGCAAGCCGATTGCGGAAAGACAAGCGATTCAATGGATGATCGCCGATTCGGCCGTTGAAATTGAAGCGGCGAAATGGCTCGTGCTAAACGCAGCGTTTACGCTCGACCAAGGCGAAGACAACCGCCATTTAGCATCGATGGCCAAATTGTTTGGTGCCAACATGGGCAACCGCGTCGTCGACCGCGTCATGCAAATTCACGGCGGTATGGGCTATACGAAAGAAATGCCGATCGAGCTCTGGTACCGTGAGGCTAGACTTTGGCGTATTTATGACGGCACCGATGAAATTCAGCGCATGATTATCGCGAGAAACTTGCTTAAAGGGCATGTCAAATTGGGGCAATTTCTATAAAATTTGAAAGCGTTATTGAATAGAGGGAGGAAGCAAGCATGAGTCAAAGATTTACAGGAAGAGTCGCATTCGTTACAGGAGGAAGCCGAGGAATTGGCAAGGCGATCGTTACGCGTTTTGCCGAAGAAGGAGCGAAAGTGGCGTTCATTGACTTAAATGAAGAAGCGCTGCACGCCACTGCGAGCGAATTGCGCGAAAAAGGCTATGAAGTATATGCAAAAGTCGCGAGCGTTACCGATCGCGAACAAGTAGAAACGACGGTGAAAGAAATTGTTGACCAATTTGGCTCGATCGATATTCTTGTCAATA
This sequence comes from Parageobacillus genomosp. 1, assembly GCF_000632515.1. GTDB lineage: Bacteria > Bacillota > Bacilli > Bacillales > Anoxybacillaceae > Saccharococcus. The sequence goes on along the minus strand of NZ_CM002692.1, from coordinate 1,787,425 downwards.
ACGCCGGAGTCATTCGCGATAACTTGTTGTTTAAAATGACAGATGAGGACTGGGACACGGTCATGGATGTTCACCTCAAAGGGGCGTTTTACTGCGCGCGCGCCGTTCAAAAATACATGGTAGAAAAGGGGTACGGCCGCATTATTAATGTTTCTTCCACTTCCGCGCTTGGTAACCGCGGACAAGCGAACTATGCGGCGGCGAAAGCAGGTATTCAAGGCTTTACGAAAACGCTGGCGATCGAGCTGGGCAAGTTTGGCATCACCACGAATGCGGTTGCTCCTGGTTTTATTGAAACCGATATGACAAAAGCAACGGCGGAAAGATTAGGAATTTCGTTTGAACAATTAATTCAGGCTAGTGTCGCAAACATCCCGGTCGGACGAAGCGGCAAGCCGGAAGATGTGGCGCAGGCGGTGGCGTTCTTCGCCGATGAAAAATCTTCCTTTATTAACGGCCAAGTGCTATACGTAGCCGGAGGTCCGAAATGTTAACGGAATAGGAGGAAACGACGTATGTTTGCCGAACATATCGGAAAATGTTCCAACAAAGTAAAAAACGTCGTCGAACGGGGAGCGGTGAAAAAGTTTGCCGAAGCGATCGGCGATCCGCATCCGATTTACTGGGATGAGGAAACGGGGAAAAAATCACGCTACCAAAGAAACATTGCGCCTCCGACATTTCCAAGGGTGTTTGACTACGGCGTGATTGAAGGGCTTAAACTTCCAAGCAAAGGACTGATTCACGGCGAACAGCGGTTTCATTACGAAAGACCGTTGTTTGTTGGGGAAGAGCTGTATTGCTACGCAAAAGTGGAAGATTACTATGAGAAGAAAAGCAGCATGGGCGAGCTTGGATTTTTAGTCATCACAAATTACGGGGAAGACCCGTCCGGAAACGTGATTTTTACGTCGACATCGACAATTATTATTACGGAAGCAGTGAGAAAGGCGATGGTCGTATGACGAAAATCAGCGAATTAAAAGTAGGAGAGTCGTTGCCAGAAGTCAAGCTTCCGCCTGTCTCCCGCCTCGATCTCATTAAATATGCCGGCGCATCCGGCGATTACAATCCGATTCATACGATTGACGAAGAGGCAAAAAAAGCGGGGCTGCCGGGCATTATCGCCCATGGAATGTGGACGATGGGCAATCTTGCCAAACTGTTTACTCCTTATCATGAAGAAGGATTTGTGCAAGACTACTCCGTTCGCTTTAAATCCATGGTGTTTTTAAATGACGTCGTCATGTTAAAAGCGACGGTGACAGAAAAAGAGGACCGCGCATTGCGCTTTGATGTGGCGGCCGTCAATCAAGATGGAAAAGAAGTCGTAAAGGGAGAAGTCGTGTTTTCTATCTATTAATTAGCTGCAACATCCGTCCCGGTAACAGCAAAACTCTTTTGTTGCCGGGATTTTTATAAAAACGATGGGAGTGACATACATGAAACGAGATGCGGTCATTGTTTCCGCCGTCCGCACGGCGATTGCCAGACAAGGCGGAGCATTAGCGACCGTGCCGGCGCATATTTTTGGTGCAGAAGTCATAAAAGAAGCGATGCGACGGGCTAACATCGGCCCGGAAATGGTCGACGACGTCATTATGGGCAATGTGTTAAGCGGCGGCGGGAATATCGCGCGGCTTACCGCCTTGCAAACGGGGCTGTCGCTTGAGCTCACCGGTCTTACCGTGGACAGACAATGCGGCTCCGGCATTAACGCGGTAAACCTGGCGGCACAGGCGATCCGCGCGGGAGATGGCGATGTGTATATCGCCGGAGGAGTGGAAAGCATGAGCCGTGCCCCGTACTTAATGGACCGCCCGGAAAAACCGTACAGCTCGACGCCGCCGAGTTTCCGCAAGTCGCAGCTGTCGCCAAAAGAAATCGGCGACCCGCCAATGGGAATCACAGCGGAGAACCTTGTTAAAAAATACGGGATCAGCAGAGAGGAACAGGACGAATTCGCCCTAAGAAGCCAGCAAAAAATGGCGCGGGCGATGCAGGAAGGACGTTTTAAAGAGCAAATCGTCCCGATTACCGTTCCTGTTAAAAAAGGAGAGCCGATCGTCTTTGATACGGATGAACATCCGCGGCCAAATACGACGATGGAAGCATTGGCTAAACTGCCGCCAGCGTTTTTAGAAGGTGGAACAGTGACAGCCGGGAACAGCTCGGGGTTAAATGACGGCGCATCGGCATTAGTCATTATGTCGAGAGAAAAAGCCGAAGAACTGGGGTTGACGCCATTAGCGGTTATTCGCGCCTATGCGGTTGCCGGGGTTGATCCGAATATTATGGGAATCGGTCCGGTACCGGCGACAAGAAAAGTGTTGAAAAAAGCTGGGCTGACGTTAGATGATATGGATTTGATCGAAATCAATGAAGCGTTTGCCGCCCAGGTGATCGCCTGTGACCGCGAATTAAACATGAATCCAGAAAAAGTGAACGTAAACGGCGGCGCGATCGCCCATGGCCATCCGCTCGGTGCAACCGGTGCGATCTTAATCACGAAAGCGGTGTATGAGTTGCAGCGCTCCGGCGGAAGATATGCGCTCATTACGGCGTGTATCGGCGGCGGGCAAGGAATCGCCACGATTATTGAACGAGAATAAATCATTGGAGAGAGTTAACGTTATGAAAGAAAAAATTATCGAAACAAGTATTGAACTATTCGACCGCAAAGGATTTAAAGAAACATCGGTGCAAGAAATTGTCGAAGCCATGGGAGTAACGAAAGGAGCATTCTATTACTATTACAAAAGTAAAGAAGAGCTGCTAAAAGATATATGCATCTCCTATATGGAAGATCTTTTAGAGCAGCAACAACGCATTTTGCAAGATGCGGAGAAAAACTGTACGGAAAAACTGTACGAAATCGTCTATATGCTCATTCGCAATATTAAAGCAAGGCGGAAAAGCGCACGCATTTTCTTTCGCGAAATGCGGCATTTGCATGAAGATCATTTGCAAGAAATTAAAGCAAAGCGGCGGGCGTTCCGGGAACATTACCAGCAGTTGATCGAAGCAGGAATCGCTCGCGGCGAATTTAAGCCGACGCTGACTCCGGATATGATTACATTTGGCATTTTAGGAATTACAAACTGGAGCTACTACTGGTTTCAGCCGGATGGAGAAATATCGGAAGAAGCGTTGGCAGACATTTACGTCGATTTGATTTTAAACGGAATCAAAAATCGCGAATCGTTGAAGGAAAAATAAAGGAAAGAGAAGCCGCCCATTCTCTTTCCATCTATCAATCTCCTTAAAAGTGATGTATCGGTAAAAATTTGATTCAAATGTATAATCATGCGAAATGATAAATACATTTCAAATAAACAAGCTAAACCAAGGGGGGAAATGGATGGAATTATTGATCCAACAATTGTTAAATGGGCTGACTGTTGGAAGCGTTTACAGTTTGGTCGCCTTAGGATTAACGCTTGTTTACGGAATTTTACATATTCCGAATTTTGCCCATGGCGCGCTTTATATGATGGGCGGTTATGTGACGTTAACGATGATGAATCAGGCTGGACTTCCGTATTGGCTGGCCATTATCATTTCCATGATTGTCATCGGATTGCTTGGCGTACTAATGGAACGGCTTGTCTTTTATCCACTTCGTGACGCTCCACCCCTTCATGATAAAATCGCAGCAATCGGCATCCTCTTATTTTTGGAAGCGTTTGCCCAGTTTGTGTGGGGGGCAGACTACCAAACAATGGCCACTCCTTATGGAAACGTCGTCAATGTACTTGGTCTCACCTTAACAATGCAGCGAGTCCTCATTATTGTTTCCACGATTGTCATCATGATTTTGCTTTATTTCTTCCTAAAAAAGACGTTTATCGGCGCCTCGATTATCGCGATGTCGCAAAACCGCGAAGGGGCGAATTTAGTCGGCATTAACACGAACAAAGTCGCGATGATGACGTTTATGATTTCCGGAAGCCTCGCGGCGCTGGCCGCCTCCTTGGCGTCTCCGATTAATCTTGTCTTTCCGGGTATGGGCCATCTCGTCATTTTAAAAGCGTTTGTCATTATTATTCTTGGCGGAATGGGCAGCATTCCTGGCGCGATTATCGGCGGGTATATTTTAGGATTTAGCGAAAGTTTAGGTGCAACTTATATTTCCAATGATTATAAAGACATTATCGCCTTTGTCATACTCGTCATTATTTTAACGGTGAAACCGACTGGACTATTTGCCAAGGAGGGACAATGATGACGGAAGTGCTAAAACAGAAGAAATGGCTTATACTGGCGATTGCCTTTGCGCTTGTCTTTCCTTTCTTGATTCCAAATAACTATTATTTACACATGATGACGATCTCGTTTATTTGGATGATCGCCGTTTACGGATTAAACTTGTTTGCCGGCTATACGGGCTATTTATCGCTTGCCCATGCGGGATTTTTTGCGATCGGCGCTTATACGCTCGCGATTTTAACCGTCAAAGCAGGATTGCATTTTTGGTTGGCGTTTGTCTTATCCTGCCTTATTTCCTGCTTGATCGGTTTGCTTGTCGGTTTAGTCGCATTACGGACAAAGGAACACTTTTTCGCCATTTATACACTATGCGTTGGGTATATTATTTACCTTGTCATCGATAAATGGGACAACCTGACGGGCGGGGTGCGCGGATTCATCGGCATTCCTGCTCCGGCAAACATCGGTCCGATTTCGTTCCAGACCCCTGTGTCACAATACTATTTGGTGCTGTTCTTCTTGCTTCTCGTCGTTTTCGTCATGTACCGCATCATCTACTCGCTGACGGGAAGAACGTATATTGCGATTCGCAACAGCGAGGATCTGGCGCTCGCGATCGGGATTTCCACGATGAAAAATAAATTAACATCATTCGTCTTATCGGTCTTTTTCACTTCCTTGGCAGGAGCGCTGTACGCTTCCTTTATCCGCTTTCTTGGACCGGATATCAGCTATATTTCCGTGATGTTTGATTTGCTTACGTATTTGCTTGTCGGCGGCATCGGAACGATGGCCGGACCGGTCGTCGGCACGTTGTTGATTACGTTTCTATCTCAGCAGCTGCAATTTTTGCAAGACTATCGGATGCTGATCTTTGGCCCGGTGTTGACACTCCTCGTCATCTTTTATCCGCAAGGCATTGTCGGAGGAGTAATCCGCTGGAGGGCAAAACAAGCAGAAAAAAGCAGCAATCGACAAGCACAGACTGTGCGTACTGCTAATCACTTTGTCGCTGCCCGTCATTCCGGAAACGAAAAACAAGTCAAGGAGGGGTGAACATGTTGCTGGAAATCCAGAAGTTGACGAAACGGTTCGGCGGGTTGGTAGCTGTCAATGATGTGAGCTTTTCCGTCGAAAAAGGGAAAGTAAATGCAATTATCGGGCCGAACGGAGCGGGAAAATCGACATTTTTCAATCTGATCAGCGGGTTTTATAAGCCGACATCCGGACAGATCATTTTTAAAGGGCAGGATATTACTCGCCTCCCGGCCAATCAGCGGGCTAAACTAGGGATTGCCCGCACGTTTCAAACGACCCAATTGTTTGAACAATCTACCGTATTCGATAACGTCATGATCGGCCATCGGTTGAGAACTTCTTCTAACTTATTCGACGCCGTTTTCCGGACGAAACGGTTAAAAAGAGAAGAAGCCGAATGCAAGGAAAAAGCAATGGAAGTATTGGAGTTTGTCGGTTTAACCGATGTCGCCGATAAAATAGTCGCCAACATTTCGCAAGAACAGAAAAAACGCGCCGCTTTTGCGCTCGCGCTTGCGACGGAACCAGAGATTGTCCTTCTCGATGAACCGGCGGCAGGCGTCAATCCGGATGAAACAGAAGGATTGGAACAACTGATTGTCAAGATGGTGAATCACGGAATTACCGTATGTCTCATTGAACATAAAATGTCGATGATCATGAAAATCGCCCATAAAATTATGGTGTTGAATTATGGGGAAAAAATCGCTGAAGGAACGCCAGAGGAAATTCAAAACAACGAAACCGTCATTAAAGCATACTTAGGAGGGAGCGCGATTGCTTGAGTTAAGGAACGTATCCGTCCAGTACGGCAGCTTTACCGCCGTCAAAAATGTAAACATTACCGTCGAGCCGGGCGAAATCGTTGTTCTATTAGGCTCAAACGGGGCGGGAAAGAGCACGGTTTTCCGCACCATTAGCGGACTAAACAAACTTTCCCAAGGCGAAATTGTTTTTCAAGGGGAGCGGATCGATCATCTTACCCCGGACCGCATCGTACAATTAGGGATCGTCCAATGTGCCGAAGGAAGAAAATTGTTTCCGCGCATGACAGTTTATGAAAATTTATTGATGGGTGCCTACATTTACCGAAAAGAGAAGGAAAAAATCAAGCAGTCGCTGCAACATGTGTATGAACTGTTTCCGATTTTACAAGAAAAGCGCAACGATCCAGCTGGGTCGCTAAGCGGCGGCCAGCAGCAAATGTTGGCGATCGGCAGGGCGTTAATGTCGCACCCAAAGCTGCTGCTTTTAGATGAGCCATCGATTGGGCTGGCACCGCTTATTGTCGAACAAATGTTTCAAACGATCAAGCAAATCAATCAAGAAGGAACGACGGTTTTATTAGCTGAACAAAACGCTCATGCGGCGCTTAGCATTGCCCATAAAGGCTATGTATTTGAAAACGGAACGATTGTGGTAGAAGGAACGGCGGAACAGCTATTTGCTAATGATGATGTCCGCAAGGCCTATATCGGCACATGAAAAGGAGGTGATGGATCACTATCCTATTAATAGTCTGAATATTTTTAATAATATTTTATTCATTGCAAAATAGGGGGGATACGATGAAGAATATGAAATGGTTTCTAAACACAATTATTATGTTGGTAATGGTATTTTCATTATCAGCGTGCAACAGCTCCACAACGGGGAATACATCAAGCGGGGGCAATAATGAGACAAACGGAAGCGGCGATGGCAACATCGTCAACATCGGATACAGCGGTCCGTTAAGCGGTCCTGCCGCTTATTACGGGAAACGGACGTTAAACGGGTTGAAAATGGCGGCCGAGGAAATTAACAATAGCGGCGGTTTTGAAGTGAATGGAAAAAAATATAAATTAAATATCGTTGCGCTTGATGATAAATATTTACCGAACGAAACGGCATCGAATGCAAAACGCCTTGTCCAAGAGAATCACACGCCGATCGTGTTTACTCCGCACAGCGGCGGAGTCATGGCCTTACAAGTATTTAACGAAACCGACAAGTTTATTATCGGCGCTTATACGAGCGAACCGAAAATTACGCAAACAGGGAATTCGCTGACGGTAAGAATACCGCCGCGCTATGACAGCTATGTGGCACCGTTTACCGAATACGCGATGAAGCGCTTCGGCAAAAAAATTGCCGCGCTGCCAACTGCTTCGCAATACGGAAAAGACTGGACGGAAACGTTGCTTCCATATTGGGAAAAGCAAGGCGGAAAAGTTGTTTATAAAACGTCGATCGACTTTTCCAAAGATACGGACTTCTTTACGATTGTTACCAATGCGTTAAAAGAAAAACCGGATGTTTTATTTATCGGCGGCCCGTCGGAACCGACGGCAAAAGTGGCGAAACAAGCAAGGGAGCTTGGATTTAAAGGCGGCTTTATCATTATGGATCAAGCGAAGCTAGACGAAATGAAAAAAGTAACGGGATCTTACGATGTACTTGAAGGATCCATTGGTGTCATGCCATTAGTGGAATCAGACGGTCCAGGAGTGCCGTCATTTGTGAAAAACTACCGCGCCAAGTTCAATGAAGACCCAGGATCGGAAGCTGGTTTTAACTATTTGGCGCTGTATGCATTTGTCGAAGCGATGAAAGCAGCAGGCTCGGTAGATGACCCTGTTGCCATCCGCAAACATATGCAAGAAGGCCTTGAACATATTCCAAAGGACAAACAAGTATATGTTGTTGAAAAAATTGGAGATGACGGCGGATTTGAATCGAAACAAAGCATCGCGGCCATAGAAGACGGCAAGATTGTGCCGATAAAACTGAAATAAGAAGGCACTAAAAATAAAAAGAGGAGATGGAAGTTGCCATCTCCATTTTATTATTTGACCCTCTCTGCCCAATGCATAATGCGTCACTGGTTTCGGTTCAATCCTCCTCATCATCCCGATAAGGGGATTCGGAACGGGCATACCAAGCATGCTGGCAAATGCGGTTTAACAAAATAAGCGACAAAGGCAGTCTTTTATCGTTCATTTTTGAACTGTAAGAGGCTGTCTTATGGAATAAAATTAATTTATTTAAACTATATTCTAAATAATCAATCAAACTCAAAAAAGACAACAATCAACAAGATAAATGAGAAGAAATAGTTTTCCCTATGCGAGAAGACTCCTACTTCTCATTGGGGCTGGGTATAAACGATAAAAGCGGGAGAGGAATCGCCATGTCGCAGAAAAAAGAACATATGTGCTATAATTGAATTACTTATACAGGTTGCTTTGTGAAAACGAAAGAGGTGGAGGGAAGGAAAGAGACTGTTACGTAAAACCTTCCACCATCATACGGCCACGCTGACTGAAAAGCAAGACTTGCGCAGTACGTCAGCGTGTCGAGCCCTAACGTACATGGAACTCGCATTCAGGGCTGGAACGGTCCATAGAGTTTGGTCAACTTCTCTTTGTTAGAAGGGATTACTCAAGAATCCTTTACTTCTAAACGAAGTGAAAGTGGGATTAGTTCAAAAAAGGAGAAAAATGATATGGAAACAACGTACCAAAAACGAAGTCGCGTAATTTTCCATGTCGACTGCAATTCGTTTTTCGCCAGCTGTGAAATCGCGCGCGATCCTTCGTTAAAGGAAAAGGCTGTTGTGGTTGCTGGTGATCCGAAAGAAAGAAAAGGGATTGTATTAGCGGCAAATTACATCGCGAAACAACGTTTCGGCATCTATACAACGATGCCGTTATGGGAGGCAAGAAAAAAATGCCCGTCCCTTGTCGTGTTAAAACCGGACTTCTCTTTATACCGCGAAACAAGTGACAAAGTGTTTCAGTTTTTGCGTCGTATTTCCCCGCTACTAGAACGTGCTTCCATTGACGAAGGATATTTGGATGTTACCGAATACGATTCGCTCGGCTCGCCGTTGGAAATTGCCAAACACATTCAGCGCGGACTGTTGCAAACTTTGCATATTCCTGTAAGTATCGGCATCGCGCCAAATAAGTTTTTGGCGAAAATGGCCAGTGAAATGAAAAAACCGTTAGGGATCACCGTTTTGCGCAAACGGGATGTCCCGCATATGCTGTGGCCGTTGCCTGTTGAAGCGATGCACGGTGTCGGCGATAAAACAGCGAAAAAATTAAATACTATTGGCATTTTTACGATTGGAGAATTAGCAAAGGCGGAAAAGGAGGCACTTCATCAGCTTCTTGGCATCAACGGCATCCGCTTAAAGGAACGAGCCAATGGCATCGATCATCGTCCGGTTGACCCTGAAGCGGGCGAGAGATGGAAATCCATCGGAAATTCTACGACGCTTTCTTATAACGTAACAGAAGAGCGAATTCTTCTTGACGTGCTCCGTGAGTTGGCACAATCGGTCAGTGAACGGATGAAGCGAAAACGAGTTGTGTCTTCCACCGTCCAACTTATGATTCGCTACAGTAATTTCGAAACGATCACCCGCAGCAAAACGTGGGAAAATCCGTTTCAGGAAGCGGAGGAAATTTTTCAGTATGCGGCGTATTTATTAAAGAAACATTGGAACGGTAATCCAGTGAGGCTTTTAGGAATTACCGCGCTGGATGTCTTTGATAAAAAAGAAGCCATGAAACAATTAGATTTGTTTCATTATGAAGAAGATGCCAAAAAGGAAGCGCTATGGCAGACGATGGAGCAGCTGCGGCAAAAATTCGGCGAGGATATTATTCAAAGGGGAGTTAATCTTTTTAAACAAGACTAGTCAAGAACATTTGAAGAGTGTTTGGCACGAGTTAACGATTTTCCCAACCAAACTTTCATAACAGAATGCCACATATGATTGGCAAAGCAACTAAAAACATATTAGCAAAGGCATATAATAAGGATGGACGGAAGGATGACACGTATATGGAATTTTCCAACAAACATAAACGCAGGGATTTAGAACTTCCATCCCAGCGACAACGTCTGCAAACAGCTATTGAGCAAGATCTTATTCATGACCAGCATGTGTTGGCGGTTTTTTATGGTGGATCCATTGGTGAAGGAAATACAGATATTTATTCAGACATTGACCTGCGCATTGTTGTGAGAGAGGAAGTTTTTGAGGAATATCGAAAAAACAAGAAACAAAGAGCTATGCAGTGGGGAAATGTTTTATTTTTTGAGGATTTTCCATGGACTAACTATACCATTGCCCATTTCGATTGTTTTATAAAGGTAGATGTGTTTTATTATCACCCGAAGATGCTTCATCCATCCGTCTGGCTTCAGAAAATTAAAATTGTATATGAAAAGAACGGAATCATGACAGACATTCTCAAGCGATCAAAAACGCTGTCGTACGAACCAACTATCGAAGAGATTGAAATTTGGCGGGGAAAATGCTTCGCTTATATGCATGAAGCTTATCGAAGAGTGATGAGAAACGAACTGTATTATGCATTGCATTGCGTTGACAATCTTCGTTTATTAATGGCTGCTGCGTGGTATATGGAAGCGGGGATACAGCCGAATACGATTGGCGACTGGGCGAAAATAGAAGGAAAAAGAAGTAAGTTAGCCGACTGGCAATTGTTCCTTTTAGAAAGTTGGGACTGTAATCGGGATGCCGTGAAAATCATGAGCGTAATCAAGCAGATGATTCCTGAATTTAAACGGGTTCATCGCAGTCTTTGTGAAAAGAAGAAATTAGAAGAAAATGAGGAATGGTTAGATAGAATTTTAGGAATGATCTAAATCCATCCATGCTTATGAAAGTACATCCCTATCATCGCCGTTCATCTAATTATTTTGTATTTTTGGGTCTTTGATTGGGAGAAGTTAATTACTCCAATCGGATTGGCAGGATGGGGCGGGTCGATTATCGTTGGTTTTATGGTGTATGCCTTCTACGCAGCAAGAGAAAGAAAAAAGTCTATCAAACTACAGCGACATATATTGATCGGCTCCACCGTGATGACGGTTTGTTTGGCAGTGTTGGCGTTAATCATTGAGTGGATCACCAGCTCAATGCCGTAAACTTGAGTCCCTTTATCGAAATGAGCCGATGCGTTTCTTGATGTTTTTCCGACAATAATAGTAATATTGATATATATACATCAATCAAAAAGAGGAGATCTTATGAAACCGGCTGTATGTTTTGCGTTGGATGTAAAGCATTCTAGACAGATGGATAAGAAGCGGCTGCTAATGATTTTAAATGACTTTAAAGAAACGATAAACATGCAGTTTCATGAGGATTTGCTTGTTCCGTTTGCTATCCGAAACGGCGATGAGCTTGTTGGAGTAATTGGAAGTTTTTCCAGCGTATATCCATTGATTAAATACATATATTCCCAATCCTGTTTTCATCAGTGCCCATTTTATTTAGGAATTGGAATAGGGGAACTGGAAACGGACACAACGGACGTTCATACGATTAACGGCAGTGCAGTACTGTGTGCATTTGCGGCTAGAGAACATTTGAAGGAAAAAAAAGAAAAAACAAAAATATGGAGTGAAAATGAAGATACAACAAGTTTTTATATTTTAGCTGAGGCGCTTCCATTCGAACCACTCAACACTTTGTTAGGATGGATTCTGGAAACAAAGCGAAATTGGACAGACAAACAAAAACAAGTGATTCATCTAATCGAGCAGTTTCCGGAATGGACATATGAAAAAATCGGAAGACATTTGGGGTATAAATCCCCTATTTCGACCGTCAGCTATTTGCTGAAACGCGCGGAATACCAAAAAGTAAAGGTGACAGAAGCGAGCTTTACCGAATTGTTGATATTATATCAAACGCTTTTAAAAAAGTAGGGGGATAACATTGTGGATATACTTTTATCTTGCTCATTTGCTAGGAGATTTTATTTTCCATTCAGATCGACCAGTTCAGGAACGACATGATCAACCGCTTTCCGATTTAGGAAAACATCTGGCTGTCCATACTATTCTTATGGTGGTCGCGGCGAGCATTGTTACTCTAGAAACATTTCCATCGTTTTCCCTTTCCGGGCTGCTAATGCTGGCACAAGCTATTGTGCTTATTTCCGTCTGCCATTTTATCATTGATTACGGCAAAATAAAATTAGATATGGTATTTAATAAAACTATTAGTCAGGCGTTTTTATTTATAATGGACCAAATGCTTCATCTTTTGGTTATTTTGTTTACATTTTATGCTATCTTTGAACCGGCAACGTTTCTAGACATGTTTGGAAAGACCTTTGAAGAAAAAGTGGCAGCTACTGCATGCATTTTTATTTTAGCCACTTATGGATCTGGGTATTTTCTGGAAATTTTGTTAAGGAAAATCGCACCAAATTATGAGCTACAAGAAGGGATTTATCGTTTATCAGATGAGAAAATCGAAGTAAAAACGAAACATGAGAATAACGGAAAGCAAGAAGTAGAAATCACCACGATTAAAACGGAACAATTTTTTCATGATTCTCCAGCCAAAATCGGCCAACTCATCGGGATGCTAGAACGGACATTAATTGTGATTTTTATGATGATGGATATGCCACAGGGACTCGCATTCTTGGCGGCACTAAAAACGCTGACCCGATTTAAGCAGTTTGAGCATAAGCAATTTGCCGAATATTATCTAATTGGCACTTTATCAAGTGCTATTATTGGCATTTTACTAGGGATTATTGCAACAAACATTTGGTAATTGCTGTATCGAAACGGCAAAGTGATTTCACATAAGGGGGAATATATTGATCGACGTTGTTGTTATTTGTCATGACCGCTGGATTCACCGGCACATTGGTGCTATTCGGAGACAAAAAAGCAATGTCATAACGGCTAACGCTTATTTATGTCGCGCTAGCAATCGTGTTGACTGAAGGAATGGGGATATATGTATCATTGTAGTATTTCCTACACATATTGTTTCTTTTCGAAAGAACGGCAGGAAGAGATGGAATGGATCGATCGAATGAAAGGTGGATTAATAGGTCTTGCGATTGGCGGCGCGCTTGGTGCGACAACGGAATTTATGACGCAAGAGCAAATTCGCCTAACGTAAGAAAAGCGGCAGGTAAAACCTTGCCGCTTCATATTTACACTAATTTATCCAGATGGGCCCGCTGGTTTACCGCATACATAATCGGTGCGCCAACCGCCATGACGACAAATTCTCCTGCTGCGGTCGTCAGCCAGGTGAAAAGGAATGGCAGGTCAAACGCCAGCTTTAACTCCCAAGCAATCAAAAACATCGTAAACGTAAACACCACCGTATTGACAGCCATCCGCGCCCATATATTTTTCACATACCGCATCGAAAAAATCGTGATCAAGAGGGCGATGACCGACTGTCCGACCCCGAAAACGAGATCGTACGCCACCATCGGCGAGAAAAACAAGTTCGCAAAAAAGACGCCTAACACAATGCCGAAGAAATATTTTTTATTAAACACGACGAGGTGATTCAGCATTTCCGACACGCGAAACTGCACATTAGTAAATCCAAACGGCTGAATCAGCATCGTCACCGCGATGTACACAGCCGCTAAAATGCCGTTGACGACGATAGTTCTAATGTTCATATGTTTCTCTCCTTACATCGTTAAGGTGTATGCAAAAAAACGGGTATACATGGCGCAAAAAGCAACATCTATTATTTTAGCAAGAAAAGAAGGAAATGCAATGGCCGTTCTCTAAATAATTCAGTGAGAAGCGAAATCGGGGGATTGTTGATGATAAATCCAACACTTATACAATCGTGCTTATGTAATTGATTGGGTTACGGAAATTTAAACGGAACAGTATGGTTTGTAGGCATGGAAGAGGAAGGAGCGGAAATATGGAGGTACCAAACACATAATTTGGAATCCAGTTTACGTATACGGGCAACCTTCTCGCTTCGGTCAAGGACAAACAAGCTATGACGCGCTTTCGGTTGCGGCGAAGAAAGTGAAGCCTCTTTTTTAATGAAGATATAATGAGATGATCATTAGCGTATAAGTAGAAAACATCTATTTAGGAGGAACAAACCGTTGAATACAAAAGGACAAACACAGTTCCAGCCAAAAGGTTCCGTTTGGGAAGTATGGAAAACAGCGTTTCGCCTTGGCTTGACTTCGTTTGGCGGACCGGCAGCCCATTTAGGATATTTTCATGAGGAATATGTCAAGCGGCGGAAATGGCTGGATGAAAAAACATACGCCGATTTAGTGGCGCTTTGTCAGTTTCTTCCCGGACCCGCGAGCAGCCAAGTCGGAATCGGAATTGGGTTTATGCGGGCTGGCTTTTGTGGCGGTCTAGCCGCATGGCTTGGTTTTACCCTTCCTTCTGCACTCGCACTTAGTTTGTTTGCTTATTTTTTACAAGGCACTTCATTAAGCGATACAGATTGGATGCACGGACTGCTGGTGGTCGCGGTCGCAGTCGTGGCGCAAGCGGTTTGGGGCATGGCGAAAAATTTTGCCTATGATCGTTTTCGTGCTTCGATCGCTATTGTCGCTGCGATTTGGACATTGCTCATTCCAAGCGTATTCAGCCAGGTGGGCATCATTGTTGCCGCTGGAATCGCTGGCTCGCTTTGGCTGCGAAGCACCGCTGCACCAAAGCCTGCCCCGCTGGCGGTTCATGTCAGTAAAAAAACAGCGGTCATCCTGCTTTTGTTGTTTGCTGCTTTACTAGGCTTGCTTCCCCTTGCGCGCGTGCTGACCGAATCCCCATTAGTGGCGCTGTTCGATAGCTTCTACCGCTCAGGTGCATTAGTATTTGGGGGAGGACATGTCGTTCTTCCATTGCTGCAGGCGGAAGTCGTTTCTACAGGATGGTTGACAGCCGATGAGTTTCTCGCGGGATACGGCGCAGCCCAGGCGGTGCCGGGGCCGTTGTTTACGTTCGCTTCGTACGTAGGAATGGCAAGCCTCGGCTGGAAAGGAGCAGCGGTGGCTACGATCGCTATCTTTCTTCCTTCTTTTCTATTAATCATTGGCGTGTTCCCATTTTGGAACTGGTTGCGCCATCATCCGCGCTTCCAAGCAGCGCTCGGCGGCATTAACGCCGCGGTGGTTGGAATTTTGCTGGCAGCGTTGTATGATCCGGTCTGGACAAAAGCGGTGAAAGGGCCGCTTGATTTTTCCCTCGCGCTCGCGGCATTTGCGTTATTAACGATTTGGAAATGGCCGTCTTGGCTGCTGGTTCTCTTTTCTTTTATAGTAGGCCTTATTCTTTCTTTTGCTTCATAAGCTATGATGAGTCTACTATTTGTTAAATTTTTTTCATTATTTAGGGAGTGGAGATAACAATGAAATGGCTATGGATGATCCTCGCGATAGTGGCGGGAATGGCAACGTCGGTGCAGGCTGGCGTCAATGGCGGCCTCGGCAAGAGAGTCGGCGTGATGGAAGGAGCGTTCGTTTCTTTTCTCATCGGCACGATCGTGTTATTTTTATTGCAGTTGTTTTTTGGAAAAGGGGATTTGCTGCAAATGTTTTCCGTTCCAAAATGGCAGCTGCTTGGTGGGGTGCTCGGGGCGTTTTATGTATTTGTCATGGTGCTAATCGTTCCGAAAGTCGGGGTCGCTACTTCCATCATGGCTGTTGTTGCCGGACAGTTGGTGATGAGTTCCATCATCGATCACTTCGGTTTGCTTGGCGGGCAGCATATTCCTTTTGACATGAGAAGAATGGCGGGAATCATACTATTGTTTTGCGCCTTGTGGCTTTTTTATAAAAAATGATATCGTACGTGTGCCTGCTGGTTAGCGAGCAGGATATTTTTAATAGAGTCGTTTTTGTAAAGATTTGCTATAATAGACTCGGAATTATTCTAAAAAATGGGAAATAATCCAATGCTTGAATAATGATATAGCCACAGAAAATATTTTTTGTTCGTGAAAAAGAGAGTGATGTTGTCTAGATTCATCGCCGGTATTCTGTCGAAGTTGTATCCTTTTGAAAAAGGAGTGATAGAAATCGTCTACGCTATTTTCTTGTTTGTTCTTGCTGGATTAGCAGAAATTGGCGGCGGTTATCTTATTTGGCTATGGCTTAGGGAAGGGAAACCGTTATGGTATGGAATAATCGGCGCTGTCATTTTGATTTTATACGGCATCATCCCGACGCTGCAGCAATTCCCCTCGTTCGGAAGAGTGTACGCAGCTTATGGGGGAGTATTTATCATTTTATCCGTCTTGTGGGGATGGGGAATTGATAATAAAACCCCTGATACATATGATTGGATCGGCGCGGTTATTTGCCTAATCGGCGTTTTCGTCATGTTATGGGCGCCGCGGAATTAACGAGAGGAGAAGGAGTAAAAATGAACCTTGGTATAGGAGATCTTGTTTTGCTGTTTGTAAACATATTGGCCGTTAGTTTCTTCATTGTAGCTTTCGTAGCGATGATTGTTTTTATCGTGCGCAACGTAGGGAAAAAAGAAAGAAACTATCACCAACAACTAGAGGAAAAGCTTGATCGGATTATCGAGCTTTTGGAAAAAGAACGGTTAGGGAAGTAAAATTTAAACATGGATCTTCAAAGGGGGGAGTGCTATGTTAGAAATTAAAACACTAGAAGAATTTCGTTACTACAAAAATAAAGGTACTGGTTATATTGCGATTATAGACTATCATTTACCAAAAAATTGTGTCCATAGAACAAAGTGCAGTTTCGTATGAAAAAACCGATGTTCTAGAATCATAAAAAAACGACCAGCGCCATCGTTGGTCGTTTTTTATAGGGATTTCTTACCTTTCAGCAGTACCGACTGATGGTATTCATTAATAATTGCGGCAGAGAAGGAAGATCATTAGCATCATAAGTAAAGCGGATGAGGGTTTCGTCCATGTTCAGCGATTCCGCGAGCAAGCCGCTTAAACCGCGGGCTTTTCTGTCAATCTCTAAAATGACTTCGGCTTGATGTTCGGAAACAAAGAAAATCGCTTCGAGTTCATCTAATCGTCCTTTGAACGCCCCGCTTGTCGGCTTGAATTCAAATTCCTGAACAAACGGCAGTCTTCTGCGCAAATATCGCGGCGCTTGTTCGCATTGCACTTCGCGCAAACGGAAACCTAAGCGGCGGGTGGCTTCAAGAAATGCAGCAACGAGAGGATGCGGCTCGATTTCGATATAATCGCGGTCTTGCGGGTCGATTGCCATTTTAATATCTAAGCCGGTTTGAATCCAAACTTTTGTTTTTCCTTTCGTAATTGGGACGTCATAAGGAAGAACGAATTGAAATGGGATTGTTTTTGTTTCATTGGGGCGAATCGTCAACGAACCGGTTACTTTGTATTTTTCTAAAACGGCATTCTCTTGATATTTTTTATCATCGATTTCGCGAATATAGGTGGTCACTAATGACAAGTAAATTTCATCAATTTGCTGTTCTACGTTTCCTCCATGGATTTCGACAATTCCCTCTACCGTTTCGCCGGGGGCGTATTGTGTTTTGGACAGCTTTGTATCCACCCTAGCAGCGCCAATGCCGATGGAACTTAAGAACTTTTTAAACATGTGTTTTCCTCCTCTGTTTTTTTACGTTATCACTTAACGTGTTGCTACCTAATATTTTCTTGACCGATGCCCATTCTCCTGCTTTTCGTTTATCTATTTCGCAACGGCTTTCAAGCCCATAATCTACCAGCGGCGGAATGTGCTTTTTTCAAGCGGCTGTACATCTGCAACGAGGATCTAAACTAAATATTTCTATATTTGGCACGTAAAAACAAAAGTTCTGTTACTTTATAGTTAAATCTGGAAACTTCCTGTATACTAAATACGTATAACCATTACGTCAATTGATTGTCCTTGTTTATGGGGGTAGAGAAATCATGAATGGGGAACCTAGAAAAAAAATCTCCGAACGAGCGTTATCGGTGTGGCGGATATACGGAATAATTGGATTGGCTGTTTCTTTTGCTGTTTTTGCCGCTGCCACTGTCTTGATTATTATTTTTGACGGTCCGAAATGGATTATTCCTATCTTGATTCTTTTATTTATAGGGGAAGGTTATCTGTTTCTCTTTTTTATCCCAAGATTACGCTGGCGGCGGTGGCGCTATGAAGTGCGCGAGCAGGAAATCGAGATTCAACATGGCTTGTTTACAGTAAAGCGTACGTTGATCCCAATGATTCGCGTGCAACACGTCGATTCTAAGCAAGGGCCATTGTTCAAAAAATACAAATTGGCTTCCGTAACGATTTCGACAGCTGCAGCAGTGCATGAAATTCCGGCACTTGATGAAGAGGAAGCAGAGGAATTGCGCTATTCTATTTCTAGATTGGCGAGGGTGGCGGATGACGATGTCTGAGAAAAAACGGCTGCACCCCATTTCTGTCATCGCCAATATTGTTAAACAATTAAAAGACGCATTTTTTCCGCTGGTCCTTCTCATTATAGTCGGAAATAGAACTATTTCCACGGTGTGGGATATCGCCGTGCCATTGGCCGTTGTCATATACACCATTGTGATCGGAATTGTTTCTTGGCTTCGGTTTACCTATCGGTTGGAAGAAGGGGAATTGCGCATTGAACAAGGCGTGTTTGTAAGAAAAAAACGATATATTCCTTTCGAACGCATTCAAGGCATTTCCATTTCCGAAGGCTTTCTGCAACGATTGGCAGGAGTCGTTAAAGTCAATATAGAAACAGCAGGAAATCAGTTCGGAGAAGCTGAAGTGGTATTAACGGCGGTGACAAGGGAAGAAGCAGAACAAATTCAACGTTGGATTCGAAAAGCAAAGGAGACAATGAATGATGAAACGGAAAATACCGCGTCTTCTTTTGTCTCCATCAATCAACCGTTACAGGAAGAATCGAAAAATATCATTTTTTCGATGAGTTTTTGGGAAGTTTTTCAAGTAGCGGTGACAAGCGGCGGGGCGCTTAGCGTTATTGCTGCGATTTTCTTTTTTATTTCCCAATTTGACGAGCTTATTCCTTATGAAAGACTGTATAAAGATGCGCAAACGATGCTGTTCGCACATGGTTTATTTTATACGATGATGGCTGTTTTATTGATTTTTATTGTCGCCTATATTATATCCATTATTCAAAATATGCTGCGGTACGCGTTTTTTACGGTGGAAAAAATAGATGAAAACATCATCATTTCCAGAGGATTGCTGGAAAGAAGAAAAGTGACAACGCCTGTCGCACGGGTTCAAGGGATTGTGATAAAGGAAAACATGATTCGCCGCTGGCTTGGGTATGCTTCCGTTTATATCATTCATGCAGGCGGGGCATTGGATGATGGCCGTCAAGGGAATATTATACTCTGCCCGTTAATAAAGAAAGAACGGATTGCTTCCGTTATTTCTTCCTGTCTTCCGGAGTATGACATCCACCATGAATTCAATGCTTTGCCAAAGCGAGCATGCATCCGCTACATGTCCCGTCCTTTATACGTGTTGATTCTTCCTGTTTGTATCGCTGCTTATTTCTTGCGTCCATGGGGGCTGTTGCTTTTGTTATTGCTTCCGATCGTTTCTTATTTCGGCTACTTAAGTTACAAAGAGGCCGGCTGGGCGATCTCACCTCATCAGCTAGCATTAAGAAGCGGCTTATTCAACGTGAAATCCATGTATATGTTAAAAAATCGTATCCAATCCATGGAAGCTTCTTTTAACTGGTTTCAGAAGCGAAAACACCTCGGGACCATTGCGGCAACGGTCATGCCTGGAACCGACGCCCGTGGAGAAGTGGTGGATCTTGATCAGGAAGATGTGAAAACAATATATGCGTGGCTGAAGCGGACAAACGAAGCATCGTAAGTTTCGTATGATTGAATGACTTCACTTCATCCTCTGTCTACGCTCCGATTAGAGGTGGGGGTTTTCCTAGTCAAAATGATAAAATAAGAATAGATATATAATAATGTTTTTTCTTCCTATTTTCTGTGATCTTTTCAAACTAATTTTAAAGGGGAGAGTTTGTTGTCTGTTAATCTTTTGCTTGCTTTTACTTTTATGTTTGTTGGTGTGATATTATTTTTTGAAGGTAATTTTTGGTTGGGAATTATTTCCCTTATTTTATGGCTATTCATGATGTTCAACCGCTACGATTCGAGAAGAAAACAGACGGGAAGGAAACGAAAAGAAACGAATACTGCTTATTACGATTCTACCGGCTTTTATGGGGGTGGTCATGATCACGGAATGGATTGTCACGATATTGGCGGTGGGGATTTCGGTGGCGGAGATTCGGGAGGCGGTTGTAATTAAAGGAAGCTTTTCCTCGTGCAGCAGCAGATGAGCAAAACCATGCAGTTTGGTTGTTATACTAGAGTAAAAGAGCTGGGTTATAACTAATTCAACTCTTTTATTATGGGAATAAGAAGTTTATCATTTGATAATAAATAAAGGTGATTGTAATTTAAAGATAGTTCATCAAAAAATCATTTGTCCATTTAGGAGATGGTTATATGAAAGTGTTAACAATTGTCTCACATCCAAGAAGAGAATCCCTTACTTTTGCGATTGCCGAGCGTTTCATTCAAGGCTTAAAAGATGCTGGACATGAAGTGGAAATTGCGGATTTGTACGGTGAAGAATTTAATCCGCTGTTATACGAAAAAGATGAACCTGACTGGGACAACCCTAATAAAACATATTCTCCACGTGTTCATGCAGAAATGGAAAGATTGAAAAGAAACGATGGCTTAGCCTTCATCTTCCCGTTATGGTGGTATTCATTACCGGCGATGGTAAAAGGATATATAGACCGGGTATGGAACTATGGTTTTGCTTATGGAGGAGCGCGTCTCCCGCACAAAAAGGTATTGTGGATTCCGCTTGTCGGGGAGACAGAAGAAAGTCTTAATAAAAGAAATTTCGATACGATGATTTCCCATTATTTGAATGTTGGTTTAGCTGGCTACACAGGTATTTCTCAGTCGGAAGTGGCATTTCTGTATAATACGTTAGCGGAAGATATGGAAAACGAAGAGGAAGTCCAAAAACATTACGAAAGTCTTTTCCGTCGGGCGTATGAGCTAGGGAATACATATAGCCATTCATTAACGGAAAAATAATATACCATTGGTTCATCCGGGGTATCTAAGTTTTGAACCGCCTACGGGCAAAGTAGAAATCGCTGAGCATTTTGAAAGCATTGCAGGAAGAGATATCCCACGCGGAGATGTTGCACAAGTAATCGTATCTTGTCTTGATATGGAAAATGCCAAAAACAAAACATTTGAACTCCTTAGTGGTAATCAACCAATACGAGATGCGCTCAAAGCTCTCTGAGGCAGGGGACGGTAATCACCGGAAACGATTTTATCCTTATTCATTTTTCTGTTTCACTGCTGCATAGGTAGAGGCATTGCGATTTTCGTAATGCCTGTATTTTTTATTGGAAAATAACGTGAAAATGAATTCACAACAACTGCATAACATAAAACTTAACTTTTTTCGTGTCCAAAATGTTGACTTAAATCTATAAACATTTATTCGTGAATGGTTTTGTAAACTAAAGGAAGCTATAAGTGTCCCTAAAATGGTTGCAACAATATATTATCCATAATTGTTCCAAATGACCAGAAACTACGGCTGGTGCGATGGAACGAGCGGGATTCATTGTTGAATTTTTATGAGAGATGATGCGATTTGTTTCTGATAAACTCATAAAAATGTAAGTCACAAAGAATACAATATATTTTTCAGATTAAACTTTGCATCTCTTCCATACTTTTGTTAGCCTTATTTATAGAAACTTTTTTAAAAGGAGGGTGGTATGATGGCACAACCGAAGTATATTACAAATATTGAAAAAATCACACAAATTCCGAAGGAAGAACGGGAAAAATTAAAAGAAATCACTAACAAATATGTATTTAGAGTGAATGAGTATTATCTTAATCTGATTAATTGGGATGACCCGAACGACCCTATAAAGAAATTGGTTATACCGAATGAAGGAGAATTAAACGAATATGGTAGTTGGGACGCTTCCGATGAGGCGGCCAACTATGTGGTGCCAGGATGCCAACACAAGTATAAAACGACTGCATTACTCATTGTTTCAGAGGTTTGTGGAGCATATTGTCGATTTTGTTTCCGGAAGCGTTTGTTTCGTAGTGATGTACAAGAAGCTATGTCAGATGTAACACCCGGAATAGAATATATTGCACAAACTCCTGAAATAAATAACGTTTTATTGACTGGTGGAGACTCTCTTATTTTGGCAACAAAAAAAATTAGACAGATTGTAGAAAGATTACGAGCGATTGACCATGTGAAAATCATCCGTTTCGGTTCAAAATTGCCTGTCTTTAACCCTATGAGAATTTATGAAGATCAGGAACTGCTTGATTTGTTTCGTGAATATTCCACACCAGAAAAACGCATTTATGTCATGGCACATGTGAACCATCCACGTGAAATAACAGAAGAAGCACGTAAAGCCTTCCAAGCTCTTCATGATGCCGGAGTTATCGTTGTGAATCAAACTCCTATCTTAAAAGGAATAAATGATGATCCCGAAGTGTTAGCGCAATTGTTAGATAAACTTTCATGGGCAGGAGTAACACCATATTACTTTTTTGTTAATAGACCGGTAGCAGGCAATAGCGATTTTGTATTAACGCTGGAAGAAGTATATCAAATAGTTGAACAAGCAAAAGCAAGAACATCGGGATTAGGCAAACGCGTTCGCCTCGTTATGAGCCATTCCTCAGGAAAAATTGAAATATTAGCAATCGAAAATGGCAAAGCATATCTGAAATATCACCAGTCAAGAGATGATGAACAATATGGAAAATTTATGATTTTGGATTGCCCAAAAGACGCCACTTGGTTTGATGACTTACCTGGAAATGAACAATATTGGAAAAAACCAGTGAAACAAGCAGTTTCAGTGACTTCGGTTAGCTAAATGAACCTCTCCCACCTCTATTCCATTAAGAGGTGGGAGTTTTTTGTTTTAACTGTTCTTCAAGAACGCCAATCATGAATAAAAAGTGTTCAGCTAGTAAAGAATTGAAAATGTTTCGAATCTGACAATTCTTTTTTGTTTTGCATCGGAATAATGTCTCGATCCCCCTGGAACGATACCCCTTGAATCAAAACCCTCGACGCATTCCCATGCTAATAATGAGTAGCATTAGGAGGGGTTAGTCGGGGAAGGTTTATCTTGTTCTTCTATATATTGTTGAATTACTTCTAATGAAGCGCCTCCTGTTGAGAAAATCATATAACTGTTGCTCCAAAAATATGGTTTCCAATAATACTGCGACAATTCATTCTGAAATTCTTTACGAATATATCGAGATGAAACAGTTTTAAAATTGTTGATTAATTTAGAAAGCTGAACTTGTGGAGGAGCTTTAAACAATAAATGTATGTAATCTTCTTCTCCGTCCATTTCGATTAACTCGCATTTAAAACGCGAAAAGATATCTTCGGCAATTTCGTTTAAACGGTGATGCATCTGTTTCGAGATGCATTTTTTTCTATATTTTGTAACGACAACTAAATGATAATATAAACTGTAAACAGAGTGTCTATTCCTATCAAATTGATACATTTTTTTAAACAATACTCCTTTACAACTAAATGATTCATATATTACAATGATGGTGTTGCAAAACTAGAGTAAAAATTCGAACTTTATGCATAAATGTCGCATTACACATACAGTACATATCGAAGAAATCGATGTCATCTCAGTGGTTCCAGTCACTCATTAATACCCGTTCCATCCACGGCGAAATCCAAACAACCATTGGCCAAACCTCGTTTTCTAAAAAATAGGGATAACTTGGTTATAGGCATCTTTCCGTTCCTCGCTATTGCGGCGGCTGATGGGGGAAATCCATATGATTCTTGGCCGTTCTGCTGTTTGACCGAACCTTTTCACTGTTATATGCGGCACCGCCCGTACAAATTCGATATTCCATTGTTGCAAAGAAACTAGCAGTTCAGGTGCCACTGCCGCTTGATTTTGGTCACTGTATATGATTTCCAAAGTGATGGATTTTTTATGGGTATTATTCGTTTTGCAACATGTTCTACAATCATAACATAAAACAATACTTGTGAAAAAGAGTTTTTTTGGAGGGGAAAGTTAGTTCGGAGAAAACCAAAACCATCAGAAATAAAATGGTTTTTTCACGGGGCAAAAATTTTTCTGAGTAAACTTACGATTCATGTGGGAGTTAGTAAAAATTATTACCAAACATTAAAAGAAGAAGATCGTTTGATCTTCTTCTGAAGGTCATTGGTCTTTTTTAAGTTTAATATAATAAAAATTAGGTATAGAAGGATGATGATTGTTTTGTTGTTTAGTTGTTTAAATGAAGGACTTACTGCTTATTCTAGGTGAAAAATAGAGGAGGTAAGTCGGTTATTATTGATACTATACTATGAATCTTAAATGAGGAAGAGTTTTAACACTCAATTGGTCATACTAAGAAGGAGATAAGGTCTCATGTTTCGATTGACCCTAATTCTCCCCGAGTCTCAACGAAATTGAACAATTAGTTTATTACCTTGGGTAAATTCGAACGATTTATGTTCGGCATCCTTGCATTTAAAAGTGCAAAATAAGACTAATCTAATCTACCGTAATTTTTATGTTTGGGATCATTTTTCTAATTCGTGTTTCGTCTCGTGAAGCGACCGAGATGTTTCGGTTTTGCTCAACAGATGGGGTGTGCAGAGATTGTGCGAGCGGAAGATATAATGATACTTGCGTGCCCTTGTTGACTTCGCTTGCAATTTGGATCGTTCCACCCATCGATTCGATAATTCGATAGACGACCATCATTCCAAGCCCGGTACCTCTTCTTCCTTTTGTTGTAAAATATGGTTCTCCAAGGCGTTCGATTTGCTCTTTTGTCATTCCGACCCCTGTATCCGAGATGCGGATAAGCACCTGATCTTTTTCGATAGAAATGTAAACTTTGAGTGTGCCGCCATTTGGCATTGCTTCAATAGCGTTCTTTATTATATTGAGTATGCATTGTTGAAGCTTTTGGCGTTCACCTTTGACGTTACAAGGAATGAGTGATGTTTGAACTGCAACGCTATTCATGTTTGCAAGTGGACGTACAATATCGATGACTCGTTCAATTTCTGTTTTCACATTTAGATTTTCTACACTTTCTGGAGCAGGTTTTGCGAATGTAAGATAATCAGTGATAATCGCTTCAGCGCGATCTAATTCTTCGATGGCAATACGAATGTATTGTTTCCGCTTTTCTTGCGCTAAATGACTTTGCTCCAGTAATTGCATAAACCCTCGCGCGATTGTTAGCGGGTTACGCACTTCATGGGAAATGGAAGCAGCTAGGTGGCTGACCACTTCCATTTTTTCCGCGCGGATAATTCGTTTTCTTAATACGCTGTTTTTATATAAAACTTCCTTAAGATAGCATGTTAAAATCATACTGATTGGCTGAACAGACAAGTAGAACCAAAGCGCTGAAGAAGCCGGCAATGTGTGATGAAATGATTTGATCAAAACGACCATGAGGATCTCGGAAACAGCTGATAATAGAAAAGCAAGTAAAATGCGCTGTTTTGAAGACAAGGCTAAAAATTTTTTCGATAAGGCAATGCTGGTGAGCATAATAAAGATCGATATAATAGAGGTCAGCATCAATTCTTTTCCGCCAAAAAAAGAACGGTAGCCAATCGTCACCATACAAAGAAAAAGGCTGGCGATCGGTCCTTTATATAAACTTCCTAACCAAAAAGGAACTTGATGTAAGTCATAAAAATATTCTGTATCGATGTTGGCATTGATAGGAAATGTCATGCAAAGAATGATGATAACAGCGGAAGCAAGTGCTAAAACGTACTTCCTTATTTTTTCAGGTGCGTTTCTTTCCTCAAGCCACAATGCAAGAATGAAAACTGGGATCAGAATGAAGAATAAATTTAATAGAACGTTTTTTACAATATCGAGGAACATATTCACACCCTCCTTTATATGACAAAATTTTTTAATGATTCCAACATTTAATATTGTAAAAAAAGGATTGTCAGATGTTAAGTATGAATGATTAGTGTTTTTTTGACATAAATATTTATTTTTCGACACGAATCTTTTTCATAAAAAGTTGAAATTATGAATAATTATACTAAATTGTGTATAATTTTACGTTCGTAAATAGCGGTTAAATCTATATTTAACATATTTACCGAGAAGTCTCCCACCTCTAAACAGAGTGTAGGTGGGAGAGGTTCATTAGAAGCGCATTAACATATGCCATTGTTGGTCCGGGGTATCTAAGTTTTGAACCGCCTAGTGAAAATCGCTGAGCATTTTGAAAACATTGCAGGAAGAGATATCCCACGTGGAGATGTCGCACAAGTAATAGTATCTTGTCTTGATAAGACCTGAACAAAGGAGTTCGCATTTTTTCCGTTTCAGCTCTTTTGGAACAGGTGTTAAAAGTTTGTCCTTTTTTCGCCATAAAAAATCCCCTCCCAAGTAGACACTTAAGAACATCATATCAAATGTCCTCTTTTTTTGCTGTCTACTTGTAGGGGATAATAACAAATTGCATCTCTTTTTCACATGTTTGTCTCTTTCTGTTTTTGTTTTAACCGTTCTTCAAGAACACGAATCATGAATAAAAAGTGTTCAGCTTCGCGAACAATGTGGTCAGCGAGTAATGGATTAATGACACTTCGAATCTGGGAATGTTTAATTAGCTCAAGCCCCGCTTTCTTGAAGTTTCTTAATTCTTCGGTTGCGCTTTCACTATCCTTATTCATCTTTCCGATGATCGGATAGGTCGGTTTCTTTTGATAAAGCATGGATTCCACGTCCCTAGCTTGGTTTAACAGGGTTTCGAAATCGTCACCAAATTTTCGTGCAGTAGCTACCAAATTTCTTTCAGATTGATCTAGTAATGAAGCGATAAAACGGGAATGCTCCATCATAATGCGCAGCCAAAACACATTCTCATGGATAATGGCATCTTGAATAGGCTCTAATATGCCATTGTTAAATTTTTGAAGACTATTCATAAAATACTCTGCTTCACGAGCAATATGGTCAACAAGGAGAGGAAAATTAAAACCTTGAACTTTTCCATTTATAATAAGAATGAGAAGATTTCTTTTGAAATTTCTAAATCCATATACCAACTGGATACTATCCTCATTAAGTTTTCTAACTGCTGTAACTGATTCTGGGGTTTGATGCGCCCTTTTTTCTTGTTGTTCAAAATAGTGGTAGAAACGTTCTGTTTGTTGAATTAAATCTTTATCATTTCTATTCATACCATCCCCAAGAAACAATGCATGCTCCTTCATAATACGAAGCCAAAATTTATTTTCAGTAAGGGAGCGTTCAATAAACATTTTTTCTGAAAGAGACTCTGGCGGGTCTGCAAATTGTTCTGGTGGTAAAAGCATAGCTCTTGTTCTGTCTTCAGCAAAATGCCCCGGCATGTTAGATGGACTCCACATGTGGCTTCACCTCTCGATTTAGATAAGCTAATGTACGATATGCGGTTGCTTTGCTAAATATGACCTCGTTCTTTCACACTTTCGTTTGGATTGATAATCTGGCAAAGGCAGAAGGAACAGAAGAAGAAAAATGGTCTATTCCAGCGTGTTCGCGATGAAATCGGGGAACGAATCAAGCGGTGATCGGAGACGGGGAATAGTTGTTCCCACAGTTGATTGACGACGGAAGGAGTATCGAAAAAACTGCCAAAAAACAGGCAGTTTTTTCTTTGAATGTTATTCATCTATATCTCATTGTGATGGTTAATTTCGTCAGAAAGGCATCAGGAAAATTCCTATTGCCTTTCTCTACAATAACCAAAAACCATCCTTAGATTTATTTGTTTCTTGGTATCGTCAATGTTTTCCAGCCTGTAGACTTAATTTGTTTCGCGATATAAACAATTTGCCCGACATGATAGGAGTAATGGTACATTTGCCGCTCGATGGCTTGAATGACGGAATGTGGTTCATTTCGAATCGTCACGGTTTTTAACAGGTCATTTTCAGTAATTTCATTTAATGTAGTGAAAAATGTGCTCCACCCTTTTTCCCAGCAGGCGAGAACTTCTTCCCGAGTGCTCCAATCGTTGATGAATTCCGCATCGCGGTGGCGATTCGGTTTTTCTCCGTCTGAATGGAAAAAGTCAGTCCAGCGGGAAATCATATTGCCGCTCATATGTTTGACAATGATGGCAATACTATTGGATTCTTCGTTCAAACGATAAAAAAGTTCATCGTCGGACAATTGTTCCATAGCGCGTTCCGCTGTCATTTTCATCTCCAAAAACTGTTTTCTTACGACCTTTAAGTATTCCTGCCCGATGCTCATTATGACACCTCCATCTAAATAGTAATCAGTGCATTTTCCAAAGTTTTGTTTACTATATTTGGGATTATATTCTATTATAAGGTATTTTTTTCAAGGCTTTATATAAAGAGCTCCGCTTAAGAAATGCTAATTTGACAAAATGGATAGCCGAGGGGAAAAGGAAAGGGACCGTAAAACATGCACCCAATGTTATATTCATCATAATATGAAGATAAACAAAAACTGGGAGGGATCTATAATGTATCCATATTTTTACAACTACACTAACCTTAACAGACAGTCAGACAAATTAATACGTGACATTGAAAAGGCAATAAATGGACAATATAGCGCCATTCAATGTTATGCCAAATTAGCAAAAATGGCTCCTACGGATAAGGAAAGGGTTCAAATTCTTGAAATTCGTGATGATGAAATGAAACACTATCAACGATTTACACGAATATATGTAAGTCTGACAGGTATGCAGCCTAATGTAAAAGTTACTGAGGAATGTCCTAATACCTACATTAAGGGATTAGAATATGCCTTGGAAGATGAACAAGAAACTGTTGATTTTTACCTAGATATTGCTGAGGAGACGAATAATCCATATATAAAAGAAGTTTTTCGTCGTGCAGCAGCAGATGAACAAAACCATGCAGTTTGGTTCTTATACTTTTATATAAAGAATAAAAGAGCTGGGTTATGACTAATTCAGCTCTTTTATTTATCATATATGAACAGGTAGTGTCAAAAATAGGATGTTTTTCCTATATAAATATAATTCCTAAGTCCGATATTAAGTATGAAAAAATATTAAACATACCATTTTCGAAACGGAGTGACGGAAGTTTACAAAGTTTAAAGGCAATGTAGGCCATGCCAGCCAGTAGGCTTATATCCCTTCATGTTTATGTGAGGGATTTTTTGTTTTACAAAGGATGGATTTTCTTATGGTGAAAGACCTTTTAGTTTAGGAGGTTTCAAAGTCCTGATTTTGTACAACTTGGAAGATAAAAAATATTTGGGGAAAAGTTTCACTTTTAGGCATATAACGATACGTTTACTAAAAAACAGAAAGGGAGTAATTGCATGAGTGTGAAGATTAAAATGAATGGGCTTTTAAGTATTTCGTTTTTATTACCTACTGTTCTTTTATTGCTTTATTTCGTAAAACATTCTTTTCATTGGTTGATTGGATCTGCTATCTTATCTTCTTTTATTTCTGTTTTAGTTACTGCTGTTCTTTTTAATCGAAAGTTTTCAGTTGAATCAAAGCAAATTAGTGAAGAAGAACAAGCTTTATCTAATGAGAAAGATGAAGTGATGGTTTTCTTCCAAAGCCTTGAACATGATGCCGAAGAATTAAAAGATTCTCTGCAAACACTTTGCGAGAATATGGAAAATATATCCAAAGTAGCGACGGATATTTTGAAAGGAGCTAACATTCAATCCGAAAATGTAGAAAGAAGCACCGAAGCCATGATGGATATTTCATCTGGCATCCAGCAAATCGCCTCAAATGCCCAAAACGTATCCAATACGTCAACGACAACCTTACAGGCTGTTGCGGACGGATTTAAGGCAATTGAAACGGTAATTGGTCAAATGGAATCGATTCATCAAAAAGTGGAAAATCTTTCACAAGTGATTACTGATTTGTCTAAGCATTCTCGGGAGATTGGAAATATAGTCAATACCATTACGGAAATTTCAAATCAAACCAACTTATTGGCGTTAAACGCAGCGATTGAAGCAGCTCGAGCCGGAGAGCATGGGAGAGGTTTTGCGGTAGTTGCCGATGAAGTAAGAAAACTGTCTGAAGAGGCGACTGCATCAACGAATCAAATTAGCGAAATTGTTTCTTCCATCCAAGAAAATATTTCAAAATCCGTGGAATATATGAACGAAGGAAAAGCAGAAGTGACAAATGGTATTCGTATCGTAAATGACGCAAAACGCGCTTTTGAAGTGATCCAATCAGACATGGACAATGTTTTGCAACAAATCATAGAGGTTTCAGCTGCTGTTCAGCAACTTTCAGCAAGCTCTGACGAAATTAGAAAGATTACAGAGTTTACCAAAAATGTTCAAAAAGGCGGAGTAGAAAAAATACAAAATATGAATGAACTGTTTGATGAATTAATCACAGCAGCCAATGCGATCCTTTCTTCCGCTCATCATTTGCATCAAAAAGTAAATAATGCAAATCAACAGGAGGAGAATACTTATGCAAAATCAACGGTTCATTGAGGCTGCAATGCGGTCCAAGCTATACCAAAAAAAGTTAAAAAATATTAATCTGGAAGACTGGAACAGTATTCCTTTTACAACGAAAGATGATCTTAGAAATGCAGATACATATGATGTACTAGGTGTGCCCTTACATCAGGTTGCGACTTATCATGAGACAAGCGGAACAACTGGTACGCCGACTCCAAGTTGGTTCAGTCATAAAGATATCGAACAGGAAGCTCAGGTAGTTCTTCAATCTTCTTTGAATTTAAATGAACATGATATTGTCTTAAATCGGTTCCCTTTTGCGATGGCAATTCCTGCTTTTATTGTGTATTGGGCAGCACAAAAGGTCGGAGCGGTTCATATCGGTGTTGATAAAGCAAGCATGGTGACTCCTGATAGACGGGTTGTAGAAATAATGGAACGAACGCACCCTACGATTTTGACACTGCTTCCATCCGAAGCTGAGAAGTTATACCATGTCAGTATGCAAATGGGAGTTCGTTTTCCTACCAAAGGGTTGCGGGCATTGCTTTTAGCAGGCGAGCTCGTTTCACCGGCAAGAAAAAAATACATTGAAAAAATGTGGGGAGTTCCGGTTCACTTGTTGTTTGGAAGCACTGAGACGGGTGGATTATTTATGACATGCGAAAATGGGCATTACCATATTGACCACCCAAATGTAAAGATCGAAGTAGTAGATGAGTGGGGGATTCCTGTTGAAAATGGAATAAAAGGGAATTGCGTGATTTCTTCCGCGAGGGAAGGAATGCCGCTTTTGCGATATGCGAATCAAGATATCATTAAATTGATTGATGGGGCACAATGTAATTGTAAAAAAACGGAGCCAATTATGATTCACTATGGTCGAAAAGAAGATGTAATAGAATATCAAAACAAGTCGGTAAGTTTTTATGAATTGCAGGAAGCTGTTTATACACTTAGTAAGGTTCCGTTTATGTGGAAAATAAAAACTTCAGGTGATCGAGTACAATTTCTATGCCAGTTCATTGAGCCAGCGGGAGAAAACATCATTTCTACTATTAAACATGAATTAAGTGAAAAATTAGGTTTTGAGATGGATATTCAACAAACAGAGATCATCCCGCTTAAAAAGCTTACGGAAAAGCCTGCCTATGGAAAATATGCATACATTGAACGCGAACGTATAAATGAGACTGAAGTACTCGCTAAATATTAAGGGATTTTGATAAGGATATCATTCTTAACAAGGCCTGAACAAAAGCCAACGTATTTGAAAGCAACGCCATCATTTCGGTGTTGCTTTTCTTTCATCGTCAAATCACACTCTTAAGCTATCATCTTGCTTTTCACCACAAAATTTCAGAAATTTTCTTTAAACACTGAAAAAAGTTAAAAATCACTAGTTGAATAAAACAGGGAGATAAATGCTGCCATTCACTACCTTTTTGTAATTTTAAAATAAAACTATGTTCTAAATAATCAGATTTACGAAACGTAATTTTAACAGGTGATGTAGTCGAATACAGAATTTGCATGTTTAAAAAACGTGATCAGAAACATACTAAAGGTGCGCTATATAACAAACCAAATGAAACACTCAAAGCAGTCATTTATATGGAACACAAATCTCATGAGAATCATCAACATCAACATAGCATCGCATGTGGCCATACCAAAATTCGTCATGGCAATCATATCGATTATCTTCATAATGGTCATTTACACCATGAGCATCAAGGCCATTGGGATGAATGTAAAATCGAAGTTAGTGAAACCAATCCTGATATTTGCCAACCAATTGATTGCGGCTGTAACCATGATGAAGACTGTGGCCATGAAATGGTACCCCATGGTGACCATTATGACTATCTTGTAAATGGACGTCTGCATCACGTACATAATGGACATTGTGATGATCATGGTCCTGTAGAGCTGATAATTTTAAAGTAAACGCTTTATGCGTCAAACGAGCGTTGACGACGAGAAGCAGTTAAATAGCAGAAGGTTTTTAAACAACTTTTTTCTCGATCTTCCGTTAGAGGAACAAAAAAAGTTGGCCAAAAACAACTCCTTTTTTGGCCAACCTCTTTTTTGAATATTTTACTCACAAGTATAAATTTTCCTTTCTAAATATCTTGTGCAATACGGAGTTTCTCTTTGAATTCACGATAGCCAGGTCTTTTCTCGCCAAAATTTTACGTGGGAAATAGGACAATTTTTTAAGATTAGCAGGCAAAGTGCGGCACGGTACTTGCACGCGCTTGTTCCCCCACGAGATAGGTTTTTTTGCCCCTATATGAAAACCCCAATCTCCAAAAGACGGAATAATAGTGTGGTAGCTAAGCGTTTCAAATCCTGCGCTTTCAATCGTTTTTCCGATGCTCCAAAAGACAATTGGCGTATCTTCAGGGGAATTGGATTGACAAACAAACACTCCGTCATCAGCAAGAGAACGTTTTAGGAGGGAGTAAAATTCGGTTGTATAAAGATCGCTAATCGTTTTATCTGTTGGATCAGGAAAATCGACGATAATGATATGATAAGGAGAACGATTGGAAGCGAGAAAGTCTACGGCATCTTGAGGATGAACGGTTACACGGGAATCAAAGAGCGAGTATTGATTAAGGGCTGCTAAGCTTCTGACATTCTTAGCAGCATCTAATACTAACGGGTCTAAATCAACAAGGTCAACATGTTTCACATCGTCGTATTTGAGCACTTCTCTTAACGCCAGACCGTCACCCCCGCCTAAAATAAGCACTCGTTCATGATTGGAAGTAAGAGTAAAGGCGGGGTGTACAAGCGCTTCATGGTAAATTCGTTCATCTAAGGAACTAAACTGCAGTTGCTGGTCTAAATACATTCTTAAATCGGTTGCTTCAATAATCTGGATGTTTTGAAACGCACTTTTTTCTTTAAATAAGCTTCTATGCTTGACGTTTAAAAGCTCTTGCAATCCGATTTGGTCCCATTTGTCTCCGCGAACAATCCCATTACTACTGTCTACTCGCGGTGTTAAAGAAGCGGAAGAGGAATGTGACAGGCGGTTATATTCCGGAGAAAACCAAGGTTTTGTCTTTTGTTTTCTTAAGTTCATGTGAAGCTATCATCTCCTTTCGAAGAATCAAAAGGTGCCATTTCTTTATGCAAAATTCGTTGAGGTTGTGCCGCTCCGCGGGAAATGGAGTAAATCATCGCTCTTTTTGAAGAAATTCCTTTTAACAGAGATTCAACTTGATCTATAGGGTCTTGCTCCCCACACGTATAAAAATCTAACGATGCATATCCTTCCTCAGGCCATGTATGAATGGATATATGCGAAGTGGATAAAATAAGCATTCCTGTTATTCCTTGTGGGATGAATTGGTAAAAATAAGAATATAAAACCTCCATGCCTGCATTTTGTGCCGCTTTTGTAAGCAATTGTTCTAAATATGTCCTGTTATTTAAAAGAGACGAATCACACTCAAATGCATCAATGATGATATGTTTTCCTTCTACGTTCAAAGTATCATCATCCCTTCTTATATTCTGTTATTTATCCTATGGGATTTTTTTTGAAAAGCTTGTATGATTGTCCTTTATTATTTAAAAAAGGTTATATGTTAAAAAATGGAAATGCAAACTTTTATTGTAACATTTTTTAACAAAATTTCACTAAATGCAATCCTTCTTCTCTCGGTGCGTTTTCTATTCCAAAAATCCATTGCGGACGTTTGGTTACATGGAATGTGTACATGCAGTATTTACATATAATGTGTTTGTGCATGTCTTTGATGTTATTAAGAGTTTTTTACCTCCTATGTCAGAGCTTCTGAGACTGATAAAACCGAATAAACCACCTGTAATATTATTGGCAGACTTAGATGGGGATAAAGATGCGGAATTAGCGGTTGTAATATTAGCATCAAGAAAAAAATTCCGATTTCCGGTGATGAAATTATTCAAAATTAATAAGCAAAAATTGTTAAATTTTACTTGACGGTTACAAGAGTTAGAGCGAATAATATTAGTAATCTAGGACATTATTGTAAATAAAAGATAAAAAGGCTGTATGGGAGAGGAGATGGAGTCATGAATTACCGCCGCCGCAACACACAGGCATTTACGTTTTTGGCTTGGGCATCTTTTGTTCTATCATGCGCCTTTATGTTCATTGGATTATACAATATGGATGCGCCTCTAGTCGAGAAAGGATATTATGCGGTATGCGCCTGCTTTTTAATCATGTCTTCGTTTGTGCTTCAGAAAACGATTAGAGATAATGCAGAAGACGATGCTTACGAGAAGGAACATATGCCAAAAAAATTTGAAAAAGAGGAGACAAAATAATAAGCTAGCACACGCTAGCTTATTTTAGCTTAATTTTTAAATACTTCACTATTGGTGTACTGGAATTGTAACCTATACGATAAAGACGAAGAATCCTTTTTGAATAAAAATCCTAAAAGTGGTGGAGCTGTAATAGTAGTAAAAAGCGCTATCATAAAAATGGTTAACGAAAAAACATTGAACTGTTTTCCAACCTCTTTTTTGTATTTATTAACAAATTTTTTTATTTGTTCGTTTTTTCTTACTGACCCCGAATCAATCAGCTTTTTGTGATCCAAATCATAATAATATATCTGTTTTACATCAAAATAAAAGATGCTATCCCTAACTTCCACTTTTTTCGCCTGTGCCAATATTACTCGAATGTTTCTTTTGCATCTCCTTCAGTTACTTCAGTAGAAGTTTTTAGGCTATCAATTAATTCCACTGAATGGCCTTTGTAATCAGCAAAATCTTTCTTTAACTTTTCATCGAGTGCTCCTAAGACATCTTGATTATCCTTTGCCAATGTTGTAAAAGGAGAAATAAAAAACAGAGATAATATTAAAAATAAAATGGATATTCTCGTTTTTTTCATCCCATCACTCCTTTTTGGATATTTTTTCACATTATACCATAATTTTTATTTTGATAAACTTGTTATATGTAATTTTCAAAATTTTTTAACAAATATTCCTTTCATTTTGTGCTACTAAATTAGGTTTAGAAATACGTTGAAATTTTATGTTAGATGAACAATTGAATACCTAGATGAACATATGAACAAAGTGAAAACAGAACGAAATGGTTCAATCGCCGCTATTCCATTTATCCTCGCTTCAGGCAAAGGCCAACAGAGATTAGAGCTAGGGGGGATTTTAAAACATGAATGAAAATGAATTATTTAATTTTTTGATGTTTGAAGCTGAAAAACCGTTTTCCGGATGGGATTTTTCGTATATATCGGAGACGGGAAGAGTAGCCAGTGAACCGCTGCTATGGAGTTATACAAGCGAAATATTGCCTAAAATTAGACGTGTAAACTCACTGCTTGATATGGGGACAGGCGGCGGAGAGTATCTTTCCATGCTGCAACCGCTTCCTTTAAACACATATGCCACAGAAGGATATGAAAAAAATATTTCCATTTCCAGAAGCAGGCTGGAGCCAATCGGAGTGACAGTAGTTGAAGTGAAGGATGACGACGCTCTTCCTTTTGAAAACAATCAATTTGAATTAATTATTAACAAGCATGAATCTTTTTCAGCAGCGGAACTGCATCGGATATTAAAACCAAATGGCCAATTCATCACTCAGCAGGTAGGCGGGTATGACAATTTAGAATTAAATGATATGCTGGGAGCTGACAAAGATTTCGGCTACTCGCATTGGAATTTAAATTATGCTGTTAACGAATTAGTGAATGCGGGATTTAAAATTTTGAAGAAAATGGAACAGTTTCCGTACACAAGGTTTTATGACGTCGGTGCTATTGTTTATTATTTAAAAGCAATCCCGTGGCAAATTCCGGATTTCACAGTTGAAAAATATTTTGATCAACTTTACCAAATTCATCTCGAAATACAGAAAAAAGGGTTTGTTCAATTTAAATCACATAGATTTTTCATCATTGCAGAGAAAATATAAAAGCTAAAAAATCAACAAATTAAGAACAAACTTCTGAAGAGCTGTTAAAGCCAAAAAACAATAAATGAAGTTAGAGGTACAAAAGTATTTTACGTCGAATACAGTATAACAGGTGGTGATCATATCGTATGCAAAAACAATTATTCACGGCTTTTCTTTTATTTCTTCTGTTGTTGTTAAGTTCCTGCTCGTCAGAAGAAATGGTACATCGAGAAGGAAATCAAGTTGAAGCAGAGACTGTTCAGAGCGGAAACATTGCTAGTCAGAAAAAAGATATCCCACAGCAAAACACACAATCGCAAAAATATGACAAGGCTGCTGCCGCTCCTGCTGACAAAACGCTACATCCAACAGCAAAAGAAGGCAACGTTACTGTTGCTTCAAAGCAGCCTGCACAATCCCCGATCGGTTCAAAACAGCCACAACAATTCAAAAATGCGACTAATCAAAATACAAACTCATCTACCAATGAGCCGAAGCAAACGAACACAGCGCTCACTTATGACCAAGTGAAAAGCACTCTTCATCAAGGCATGAGTAAAGAGGAAGTGGAAGTGTTCTTAAAGGTTACAGGAGTGAAAGTCGTTAGTGCGTTGGACGAGAAAACAATGTACCGATATGATATAGCCTTCCCTGACCATTATCAGTTTACCGCAACCTTAACGGAAGATGGAACGCAATTAGATGATATAGATATTGATGGGATAAAAAAATATAAAGGAATTATCGTCTTTGTGGAATATGATGAACAAGCTGCTATAAAAGGCTATTCTATTTTCTATGTGGACGAAAAAACACAAAAAGTCCATGGCTACTATCATTATCCAACCTTTGAAAAAACGGATATTCTAGAATAATCTAAAAACAACCAGTAATCGTTGGTCGTTTTTTTGGAGAGTAGTCATATCGTTACAAATGTTCCATTTATATAGAAACACATGGTTTTATAATAAAATTGCAGTTGTAAACTTTAAATACAATTTATTTACAGGAGCATTACTTCAACAAGCAGGAGGTAATGCTTTTTTGTTGAAGTATAGGAGAGTTTAGTAAAAAATATTCTATATATTTAGGTGTAATTAAAAGAATGATATCATCCCGGGTGCTCCTTGGGGAGTAGATGATGTGATTAACTTGGAAGGCAGGAAATCAGATATTCTGCGTTTTTTCTCCTGTAGGGTGTAGTCTATGGTGTGTCTCCTCTGTCAATTAGAGTTATACTTTTTCGCCTCTCAATTAGATATGTATCAGAATTCTCTTTTGTTTAAAAGAATTTTTGACGGGACATATTAAAAATAGCTTTTTCGGTCATAACAATTTCATAAGGAGGCCAAATATGAACTGGTACGAAAAGTTAAGCCAATATTTTCCCGTCGAAGAAATGAAGTCAAAGGAACATATTGAAGCATTGCTTAAGGAACGCGGCGATATTTATCATAAAGAAGAAGGTCCGAACTATGTATTAATGTACGCAGAAACAGATGATTTTATTTTTATCGATTATTTATATGTGTCAAAAGATGCTCGCGGTCAGGGGCTTGGAAGCAAGCTCATTGAAAAGCTAAAGAAAAGACAAAAACCGATTATTTTGGAAGTTGAGCCGCTTGATTATGATGATTCAGATACAGAGAAGCGTCTGCTCTTTTACAAACGATTAGGATTCAAACATGCTCAATCGATCGGATACCGCCGCCGCTCCCTCGCCACAAATAAAATTACCCAATTGGAGATTTTATACTGGTCGCCAACAGAAGAATCAGAAGAGAAGATTTTGGACCGAATGAAAAAAACATATGAGATGATCCATACGTATAAAGATAAGAAATGGTATGGAGAATCGTATTTACCTGCTGATGAAGTATTGAAGATTGATAAAAACCGGAACGAAGGGGATATTTTAGCCGATTTATAATCCCAGCCCATAATAAAAAATTTTACTTTATGCCAAGGAAAGCATTATCGTTTGCGGTATGCATAAAATATTTGTGGGAGAAAATTCGTTCCCTTCTTTATAGAGGGAGGAGATAGAAGGGATCAAGCAGGAGAAAAGCAAATCAGATAAAAAAGGGACTCTCTTCCTGTATGATGGAATTGC
Source organism: Parageobacillus genomosp. 1 (assembly GCF_000632515.1). Classification (GTDB taxonomy): domain Bacteria; phylum Bacillota; class Bacilli; order Bacillales; family Anoxybacillaceae; genus Saccharococcus. The sequence continues at coordinate 1,748,739 of NZ_CM002692.1, read as the reverse complement.
GCAAAAAACCAAAACAGGGGATAAGAGAGTCCCTATGCCAAAAAGGTTACATATTGCTTTGTCTGTTGCCAAGCTTTTCTCCATTTGCTTGCCACTCATATCCGTAATCCCTTTTTGTAAGAGCCATCCGGAGTCGAGAGAATCACTCTCTTGGTTCCCATTCTACTGTGAGGAAGGACATAATATTGAAATGGAGTTAACAGACGAATCAAAACAAATGGATGAGAATCTCTCGTTCTGAAGAATAAGAAATAGAGGCGGAGATAAGGCAAGTTTACTTCCGTCTTTCACACTTTCGTTTGAATTGTAAAGATTATGTTAAAGTCGTTTTTTTCTCTTGTTTTATATAAGTATGTAGTTATATACTTATTAAAGGGAAGAGTAAGTATGGTTATACTACAATATCCATTTCGTGGATATGAAAGATGTGACACCATTATTTAGTATGAGAGGAACAAAATTGCAAATAAAGGGATTTAGGAGTATCATATTTCATTTTCGCTCATATATATAAGTAAATAACTATATAATCATAAAAGAATAGGAGGTGTTTCCATGCAAAAGATAGTAGTGGAAATAGAAAAAGCATCACACGTTTTAAAGTTGCTTGGTGATAAAACACGTTTAACGATCATGGCAATTTTAAAACAACGTGAGTGTTGTGTATGCGAGCTTCTTGAGGTGTTTGACATGAGTCAGCCGGCTATTAGTCAGCATCTTCGCAAGTTAAAAGATGCAGGATTAGTAAAAGAAGATAAGAGGGGACAGTGGATTTATTATTCCCTCAATTCACAAAATGAGTTATATGATTTCATCCAAGATATTCTGCAACATATTCCAGATCAAACAGAGAATATTCGTAAGATTGAGGAAACCAACCCTACGCTCCGTTGCGGTTGTTAACCTACTAATTTAAATTATTAGGGGGGAAAAAATGAATAATACGGGGAAAAAACGTCTATCGTTTTTGGATCGATACCTCACGCTTTGGATTTTCCTTGCTATGGCAGCAGGAATTGGCTTAGGATTTGTCTTTCCAGGCTTTGTAGACGGAATGAACAGTTTGCAGGTAGGGACCACATCAATTCCAATTGCGATTGGCTTAATTTTAATGATGTATCCTCCGTTAGCAAAAGTTCGTTATGAGGAGATTGGGCGCGTCTTTAAAGATGTGAAAGTATTAGTGTTATCGCTCGTACAAAACTGGATTATTGGACCGATTCTTATGTTTTTGTTGGCGATCATATTCTTGCCGGATAAACCGGAATACATGGTCGGACTCATCCTAATCGGTCTGGCACGTTGTATTGCGATGGTGATTGTCTGGAATGATTTAGCGAAAGGAGACAGGGAGTACGCAGCTGGACTGGTGGCGTTTAACTCTGTATTCCAAATGCTATTTTACTCTGTTTATGCGTATGTGTTTGTGACGATCATTCCAGAATGGTTAGGACTAGAAGGTGCTGTCGTTCATATTACAATGATGGAAGTCGCTAAGTCGGTGTTCATTTACTTAGGAATTCCGTTTCTTGGCGGAATGTTGACGCGCTTTTTGTTGGTAAAAGCAAAGGGCAGACAATGGTATGAAAAAGTATTTATTCCAAAAATCAGCCCGATTACATTGATTTCTTTATTGTTTACGATTATCGTCATGTTCTCTTTAAAAGGAGACGTCATTGTAAGCTTGCCGTTGGATGTAGTGAGAGTTGCCATTCCATTGTTGATTTACTTTGTGTTGATGTTCTTCGTTTCCTTCTTCTTAGGGAAGAAATTTGGAGCGAGCTACCCTGTAACCACAACGCTTGCCTTTACAGCCGGCAGTAATAACTTTGAGTTAGCGATTGCCGTAGCTGTTGGTGTGTTTGGGATCCATTCTGGTGCAGCATTTGCAGCTGTTATTGGACCACTTGTGGAAGTGCCTGTCATGATTGCGTTAGTCAACGTGGCACTATGGTTTCAACGAAAATACTTTAAAACAGAATCAGTATCATACTAACAACAGAGGTGGAATGAAACATGAAAAACAAAAAGATCATTTACTTCTTATGCACAGGTAACTCTTGCCGCAGCCAAATGGCAGAAGGATGGGCAAAAAAATATCTTGGCGACGAGTGGGAAGTGTACAGTGCCGGTATTGAAGCGCATGGACTAAATCCAAACGCGGTAAAAGTCATGAAAGAAGTAGGGATTGATATTTCGAACCAGACATCGGATGTCATTGATCCTGAAATTTTAAATAAAGCTGATTTGGTAGTAACATTATGTGGTCATGCAGCGGACCATTGCCCGGTAACCCCGCCAAATGTGAAACGCGTACACTGGGGATTTGATGATCCGGCAAAGGCGGAAGGAACGGAGGAGGAAAAATTAGCTGTATTCCGTCGTGTTCGCGATGAAATCGGCGCGCGCATCAAAAAATTTGCTGAAACAGGCGAATAAGACTGAATGACAGCCGAGAAGATTCTTCTCGGCTGGTTTTACAGGAGGGGAAATCATGAGAAAAATTGAAATCTTTGATCCAGCAATGTGCTGTCCAACAGGGATTTGTGGTCCAAGTATAGACCCGGAATTAATCCGTATTTCCATAGCAGTTAACAATTTGAAGAATAAAGGAATTGATATTGTACGTTATAACCTTGGAAGCGAACCAGATGCTTTTGTAGCAAATGAAATCATCCGTAAACTACTGACAGAAAAAGGACCAGATGTGCTGCCGGTCGTTTTAGTGGATGGTGAAGTTATAAAAGAAAAAGGATATCCAACCAATGCTGAGTTAGCAGAATTAACGGGTATGACAGAAGAAGAATTAAGCCAAAAACCAAAAGTTCGCTTAAGCCTCAATGTGAAAAAATAACGGAAGAAGTGAATCGACATGACCACTTTGTTTAACCCTCGATCCATGGATTTCACTCCCTTTTTATTCTTTACGGGAAAAGGTGGAGTAGGGAAAACATCAACGGCGTGTGCAACGGCTATTGCGTTAGCAGATAGGGGAAAACAAGTATTGCTTGTAAGCACAGATCCCGCGTCTAATTTACAAGATGTGTTTGAAGTAGAGCTGCAAAATAAGCCTACCGCCATTCCGAATGTTCCAAATTTATTTGCTGCAAATCTTGATCCGGAAATAGCGGCAAATGAATATAAAGAAAAAGTAATTGGACCATATAGAGGAAAATTGCCAGAAACCGTTATCGCCTCCATGGAGGAGCAACTATCAGGTGCATGTACCGTTGAAATTGCCGCCTTCAATGAGTTTTCTACATTATTGATGAACAAGGAACTTACTGCACAATTTGATCATATTATTTTTGATACGGCTCCAACAGGACATACGTTGCGATTGTTACAGTTGCCTGCTGCATGGAGTGGATTTCTAGAAGAAAGTACACATGGCGCCTCTTGTTTAGGTCCGTTAGCGGGATTAAGTGCGAAGAAGGAGATGTATGAACAAAGTGTAGAGGTACTAACGAACCCAGAAAAAACAACCCTGCTTCTTGTGACTCGTCCCGACGGTTCCCCGCTGCAAGAAGCGGCACGAGCATCCAAAGAGTTACGAGAGATTGGATTGAAAAATCAGTATCTTCTTATTAATGGTGTGATGAAGGATTTCGTGAAAAATGATGAGGTTTCTTCTGCTTTCTTTACTCGACAAGTTCGTGCATTGGAACAGATGCCAAATGAGTTAAAAGGATTGCAAACATTTGAAATTCCGTTAGTGCCATTTAATATCGCCGGAGTAGAAAACATCCGTAAGTTATTCACCTTTGAACAGACAAGAGTTGTATCGGCAGATGAAATAAAGTCATTGCACGTCCCGGCTTTAAAAGCGTTAATTGATGACTTATCAGAGTCAAGAAAGCGCGTCATTTTCACGATGGGTAAAGGCGGCGTGGGAAAAACAACGGTCGCTTCTGCGATTGCGGTTGGATTGGCTGAAAAAGGACACCGTGTTCATTTAACCACAACAGATCCGGCTGCTCATATTGATTATGTGATGTGTGGAGAACATGAAAATATCTCTGTTAGCCGTATTGATCCAAAAGTTGAAGTAGAGAAGTATCGTAACGAAGTCCTCAACCAAGCAAAAGATACAGTAGATGAGGAAGGATTGGCTTATTTAGAAGAGGACTTACGTTCCCCTTGTACAGAGGAAATCGCGGTATTCCGTGCCTTTGCAGATATCGTAGAAAAAGCGAATGAAGAAGTGGTTGTCATTGATACAGCTCCAACAGGACATACGTTACTATTATTGGATGCAGCGCAAGCCTATCATAAAGAAATTGCGCGTTCTTCTGGAGAAGTACCTCAATCCGTGCAAAACTTGTTACCACGTCTTCGCAATCCGGAAGAAACAAGTGTTGTCATTGTAACATTGGCAGAAGCTACACCGGTTCATGAAGCAAGCCGTCTACAAGATGACTTAAAGCGTGCAGGAATCCAACCGAAGTGGTGGGTTATTAATCAAAGCTTTTATGCCACACATACAATGGATCCTATTCTGCGTGGACGGGCACAGTCTGAAGTTCAGTGGATTGAAGAAGTACAACGGAAGTCACAAAACCATTGTGTGATTATTCCTTGGCAGTCGGAAGATATAGTAGGATATCAAAAACTTAAAGAATTAACGATCTAAGTTGGGATACAACAGGAGGAGACTCGAATGCGTAAAGTAATGATTTTAGGAACAGGTCCAGCGGGATTAACGGCAGCTATTTATTTGGCACGCGCTAATATGAATCCGTTAGTCATTGAGGGTTTACAACCGGGTGGGCAGTTAACAATGACAACAGAAGTAGAAAACTTTCCGGGCTTTCCAGAAGGGATTTTGGGACCAGAATTAATGGATAACATGCGCAAGCAAGCAGAACGCTTTGGTGCGGAATTTAAGAACGGTTGGGTGGAAAGAGTAGATTTGTCTCAACGTCCATTTAAAGTAACCATCACGGGTATGGGAGAAGTAGAGACAGAGGCAATCATCATTGCCACTGGAGCGTCTGCCAAACTTCTTGGTATTCCGGGAGAGAAAGAAAACATGGGGAGCGGGGTTAGTACATGCGCGACATGTGATGGCTTTTTCTATCGCGGCAAAAAGGTTATCGTGGTAGGCGGCGGCGATTCCGCCATGGAAGAAGCAAATTTCCTTACAAAGTTTGCGACAGAAGTTCGCATTGTTCATCGCAGAAATGAGCTGCGTGCGTCAAAAATTATGCAAGATCGAGCAAAAGCCAATGAAAAAATTACGTGGAGTTTAAATAAAACACCAGTAGAAGTAATATCAGATGGGAATAAGGTAACAGGTCTGAAAGTGCGTGATAATGAAACGGGACAAGAAGAAGTATTAGAAGCGGACGGCATTTTTGTAGCTATCGGTCACCGTCCAAATACCGAATTCTTAAACGGACAAGTGGAAACAGATGAAATGGGCTACATCGTAGTGAAGCCGGGTACCACAGAAACGAATATCCCAAGCGTGTTTGCATGTGGAGACGTACAAGATCATAAGTATCGCCAAGCGATTACCGCAGCAGGGACAGGTTGCATGGCTGCGCTTGACTGTGAACGTTTCTTAGAAGGTAGTGCAATACACGACTGGAGTAAATCATTATAAGAGAGGGAGAAAGCCATGGTTATTACAGAGAAAGCAAAAACATTTATTACAAAAGTGATGGAAGAAAATGGGGTTGATACACTACGTTTTACATTTGAAGGCGCAGGATGTTGCGGTCCGCAACTTGGTTTATCATTAGATAATCCTCAAATCACAGATCGGTTGGAGATTATTAATGGTATTCGGGTAGCGATGGACGAGCAAGTAGCTTCTATCATCGAAGGAGTTACACTCGATGCGGAAGAAACGGAAGAAGGCGTTCAATTCGTCTTATTAGGTTTAAATCAATGTTGTTAAATCTAAATTAAAATAAATCAGCTAATGACGAAAGCTGACGACGTGTAGTTGTCAGCTTTTTTATTTAAGTGGATATAAATACTTTATACAAAACAAAGGACGAGACATGTCGATAAAATTTTTTTATTTTTTAAAACAAAAAAGGTTGCAATTTGCAAATAATGTGATATAAATAATTATAGAGGTGAAAAAATGGAAAACATTAGAGAGTTGTTTCAAGTGATGACACGTCGTTTCGGATTTCTAAATAAAAATTGCTGTTCGATTGATGCTGTAGATATTTCTCTTGTTCAAAGCCATATTCTTTATGAAATTGACAAAAGAGAATCTCCTTCCATGCAACAAGTGGCTGAAGTATTGGGAATGGATATTACAACGTTCAGTAGACAGATTCAAAATTTAGTGAAAAAGGGATTAGTAAAAAAAACGCCACTCCCTGAAGATCGAAGGGTATATACGTTATCGTTAACCACCGAAGGAAAGTTTATCGCAACAACCATTGATCGAGAAATAAATCGATATCTAGAAGAAGTGTTTTCGCATATGACGGAATTTGAGAAAGAAACCGTGATTCGTTCGATTAAATTGTTGAATGAGTGCATGGCAAAATCAAGTGTATGTTGTAAACCGTTATTTTGAGGCAAGTATATCTAGGCTTGCCTATTTGTTAAACATATAGTTGCAATTTGCAAATAAAATAAGGAGAGATAATCAATGAGCATAGCGATTTTTCAAGACTTTCTCTATATTGCGTTAGAATTAACTCTTTTGTTTTTGGCTATTTCGTTCGTCATTAACTTTCTAGAAGGATATATTCCTTATGATAAAATGCAAAGTTTGTTAACAAAGCGCCATCCGTTATTCGGAGCACTGATTGCCGTCGCATTTGCCTTTGTGACACCGTTTTGCTCCTGTTCTACGATCCCGGTTGTCGTATCGCTTTTAAATCAGAAAGTCCGTTTCGGTATTGCGATGATTTTTCTATTTGCTTCCCCTGTACTCGATCCAACCATATTGACACTCATGGCTGCGACACTCGGAGTAAAAGTGGCGATTTCTTATACCATTATCACAACCATTTTATCCATACTGATTGGTTTCACGCTTGAAAAACTCGGATTTGAAAATCAAGTGAAGCAAGTAATGGTGAAAGGAGAGGTGGAGATCGGAAAAAAACGAAACATGAAAGAAGCTTTACAGGAGACCTTTCACTTAATGAAAACGGTTTATCCATATTTGCTTTTGGGTGCAGGCATTGGAGTCATTATTCATGGTACTGTACCAACAGAATGGATTTCAACCTATATGGGAGGTGATAAGTGGTGGCTTGTTCCGCTTGCAGCAATCATCGGAATTCCTTTGTATATCCGTCTTTCCACGATGATTCCCATTTCGCAAATGTTGATTGCAAAAGGCATGGCATTAGGACCTGTCATGGCGCTGATGATTAGCTCAGCAGGGGCAAGCTTACCGGAGATCACATTATTACACAGTATCTTTAGAAAGAAGCTGGTCTTTGCGTTTGTAGGTTCTGTCATGACGATGGCAACGTTATCAGGATTTTTATTCTATATCATTTAAGGAGTGATAACTTATGAATCACGTTAATAACGATCAAATCCGGCAAAATGTCCGCAGCCGCTATAAACAAATTGCGCTGCAGGAAGTAAATTCTGGCAGCTGTTGTTCAGCTTCTTCCGGATGTTGTGGTACACCTAATGAGGTATCGGCAAAACTAGGGTACTCGGATGAGGAATTATCTGCCGTGCCAGAAGGAGCCAATCTTGGACTTGGTTGCGGCAACCCGCTAGCAATTGCGGAATTGAAACCCGGAGAAGTGGTGTTGGATCTTGGTTGCGGTGCCGGTTTCGATTGCTTTTTGGCTGCTCGTCAGGTCGGAGAAACCGGGCGCGTCATTGGTGTGGATATGACGCCAGAAATGATCAGCAAAGCACGAAACAATGCTGCCAAGGGGGGCTTTACCAATACCGAATTTCGGTTAGGAGAGATCGAATATTTACCGGTGGCAGATGGTTCGGTCGATGTCATTATTTCCAATTGCGTCATTAATCTTTCCCCAGATAAGCCCCAAGTGTTCAAGGAAGCCTATCGTGTGCTGAAACCAGGAGGGCGCCTTGTCATTTCCGACGTTGTGGCGACGGCAGAACTTCCACCGGAAATCAAAAACAATATGGATGTCTTGTATTCGGGCTGCGTATCAGGAGCAGCATCGATTGGAGAGCTGGAATCCATGTTACAACAGAGTGGATTCACACAGATCACCATCGAACCGAAAGATGAATCGAAGGAGTTTATCAAAGATTGGGTGCCTGGAGCGAACATCGCGGATTACATTGTTTCTGCGATCATTAAAGCAATTAAACCTTAAAAAATGTGGTTTGACAGATCGGAACTCGTTGGGGAAGAAAAGATAGTTGAGCAAGTCGTTTCCCACGATGATTCCGATCTCACAGATGATGATTGCAAAGGACATGGCATTGGGACCAATCATGGCGAGGTCAAGTTTACTGGAGATAACATGATTACACAGTGTCTTTAGAAAAAAGCTAGTCTTTGCGTTTGTAGGTTCTGTCATGACAATGGCGACGTTATCAGGATTTTTATTCTATATCATTTAAGGAGGAGATGAAATATACTCATGACGATTCATTTATTTTTCGTGACGATAACGATCGAGCGCAGAAAACCGGCGAAGAAAGACAGAGAGCAAGAACGCCTTGTTCGAGAAATTGAGGAAGGAATTTTGGATCGTAAATGTCTATTGCATCATCGTCCATTTTAATCAAAGAGGAGAAAGGAGGAATTCCACATGAACATCTTGAAAATGATATTTGGCAATTCCAAAGAAAAGCAAGGTTGCTGCGATATTCAAATTGTGGAAGTAAAAGAAAGCCAAGATGTTGCAGACAAAGCCACGATGGAAAGCGAATGTTGCCCATCTACATCTCATCGTGGGTGTTGCTAATGTTACATGGAAAAGGCATTGGGGAGATTCCTAGTGCCTTTTCTGTATGAAAATAAGGAGGGATTTTTCATATGAACATTCGCCGCTTTCGCAAAGAGGATTGGTCGCAAGTGAAGGAAATTTACGAGCAGGGAATTGCGACAGGACAAGCAACATTTGAAACAACAGTGCCATCGTTCGAAAAGTGGGAATCGACCATTGCGGAAAATTTATGTTTAGTCGCTGAAGACGAAGAAGGCATTCAAGGATGGTGTAAGATAAGTAAAGTATCGGATCGCTGCGTGTATGAAGGGGTGGGAGAGGTTAGTGTGTATGTTCGAGATGTGAGCCGAGGAAAGGGAGTTGGAAAACAACTTCTACAAGCCATAATCAAAGAATCAGAAGCAAAAGGATTTTGGACATTAACAGCAGGGATTTTCCCGGAAAACATACCAAGTTTACGTTTACATCAAAGTGTTGGATTTCGTGAAATCGGCATACGACAACGTATAGGAAAGTTGAATGGGGTATGGCGTGATGTGGTATTGCTTGAGCGCCGCAGTCAAATTGTAGGTATAGATTGATCATCGTTTTTAATTTTAGATGCATATTTTCAGTGTTAACAACCCATCTTGATGAAAATTCATATATTTATATTTTTGCCATATTAGAATATATTCATTACTTTCATATACAGCTTTTCTATGACAATATCTCGCATATAAAATTCCTCATAAATTCAAAAAGATTTTAAAAGCAACTCTGGTAGAGGAATTCAAGAGAATTAAGTGAAATTTGACAAAAAATTCGATAAGATTGTTTTAATGATCAAATAAGAAGTGGACAATAGAATAGAATGGGATGTATTTTTGGGGGTTAATTCCAATATACAATGAGGTAATATTGAATATACAAAAGTAAGAATGGAGAGGTTTATGGGAAAGATTAAAAGCATTCATACTGGAAGACTAGTATTAAGAGAACTAACGATGGAAGATTTTGAATCAGTACATGAAATTAAGTCAAATCCCGAAGTTGTGAAGTATTTGACTTGGGGACCTAATAGTGAAGATGAGACGAAAAAAAGCCTTCAAAAGCAGATAGCTTTTCAAACGGATAAAAACAGAAAAACATTTGTTTTAGCGGTGGTAAGGAATGATACAAGTCAACTAATAGGAAATGCTTTATTGATGATAAAGGATGAAGATAATAAGGTTGCAGAAATTGGATATTTCCTTCATCCTAGCCATTGGAATAAGGGGTACGGAAAAGAGGTTGTCAAAGGATTATTAAAGTTGGGTTTTGTGGAACTAAGTTTGCATAGGATCTATGCAACATGTGATGTTGAAAATATAGGGTCCATCAAGGTTCTACAGAGTTTAGGGTTCCGATTAGAAGGACATCTCAAGCAGAACTTATATGTGAAAGGACAGTGGAGAGACAATTATTTGTTTGCGTTGTTATCCAGTGAATACAACGAGAACGAGCTGACTAAATGATGTCCAGAGTGGTCCATTATCAATAAAGAAAAATTCTTCTACATTGTGGTAGGAAAACGAAAGTGGGTTTTTATAAAAAAGCGAAGCTTTGCCATTACTGAAAATGACAAACCTGTAGTTCAATTAAAAATAGAAGTAGTTAACTTGACAGCGTCCGGATACCCGTTTAAACAGGACGAAAGACAAATTGTCAATAAAAATAAGCTGTTTGACATATTATAACCAATATGTTCAAACAGCTTATTTTATATATAGACACAAAAACAACATTCCATCATCTGTGGGTGCTGCACCGCGGCACGGCTGGCTAATGGGCTTTGTTTTTTGTTATTTATTCGGCTTCAGCCGTTTTAAGCAATTGGAACATCGGGAGCATGACCAAAATGCCAATGACGAAGAGAGCGGCAGAGGCCTGATAGATCACGAGTAGGGAGAATTGTTTTTTCAACAGACCAGCCAAGCTCATCGTAATTACCATTGAACCCATGAACAGAGGGGTCAATATTCCGTTGACACGCCCTACGAACGTTTCGTCGGTATTGTTCAGTATAATCGTATTAATGCCGATATGGAGAGCGGGCATGAATAGACCAATGAAAAACTCAGCCATTAAGGTAAGCCAGAACATAGTGGACCAACCCATTACAAAAATTCCTACAGCCATGCTTCCCATCCCCAGCATCAGCAGGATGTGCGGCGCAATCCGGTTGGAGAATGCCATCGCCACAGCGCCGCCGATGATCATAGCTGCTCCATGGGCTGTGAACAGCCATTGCAAGTAACTCTCTTCCAGACCAAGGCGCTCTGTTACCAGAAAGATGGCCAACGGGTGGATTAATCCAAGCGCTAACCCAGCAGCCATGAAGCCGCCTCCCAAAGTCACAAGAATCTTGCGCGACCATACATATTGAAAGCCGAGCTTCATTTCATGCCAGAGCGATGCCTCGCTTTCATCCTTCTTCTCCATCCGGTCGGGAGGCAATAAGGTCAGTACGAGAGCAGATAATAGAAAAGCTATACCTACTACTGCCATAGAGATGTAGATACCGAATTGTTGAAAGACGAACGTGCCTAATATCGGGCCAATGATCATGAAAATAGCCATCATTGTCTGGAATAATGACATACCCGCCTGCATCTGTTCTCCCGGAACGTGTACTTTGAATAGCTTCATCCCCGAAGGCTGAGAGAACTGCGATAGGATAGCAGAAACCAATGTTGCGAGGAAAACAACTTTCCATGTGGCAAACAGAAGCGCCATTAATATTACAAATATTGATATAGCGCTTAAGAAGTCGCACCAGATCATTGTTCGTTTTGGCCGCCAACGGTCTGCGAACGTACCGCCAATAAAGGAGAAGATAAAAATCGGTGCAAATTCGGCCACCGATATGAGTGAGACGGCAAGTGCATCCCCATTTGTCTTCTCCGTGACAAACAATAGAATTGCAAAGTTACGCACCCAAATGCCAACCTGAATAAACAAGCCAGCCGTCATAATCGTTTGGATAAAACGATTGCGTAATAGTGAAGCCATGGACGGATTTGAGTTTGTTGATGACATAATAATAACCTCTCTCATCTAAAAATTGGCTGTCAACTAACTGTTAGCTTTTTGCAAGGTTTAATTGCCATGAAACACCGTATTTATCTTCCACCCAACCAAACTTTTCGCTAAATGGATAAGCAGCTAATGGCATGAGAACTTTGCCATCTTGCGATAACTGCTCAAAAACTCTATTTATTTCTTCTTCGGTATCGCATGTTACAAACAGGGACATTGCAGGAGTGAAAGGGAACTCTTGCTTGTTGCTATTATCCATAGCCATAAACGTTTGTCCTTTTAAGGTGAATGTAGCATGTAATACAGTTCCATCTTCATGATGAAAAACACTATTTATTTCTGATTGGTCAAATACAGAGGTGTAAAAATTCATTGCCTCTTCAGCCTTGCCATTGAACATGAAACACGTAGTAATTTTTTGATTTGAATTTTCCATTGAAAACCAGCTCCTTTTATTAATATGTAAGAACAGCATTCAATTTTAGTCTCGACGAACGAGCGAATATACGTTCCTATTACTGTATTCTCTATGAGCGGAAACATATTGTCAACTGTAACAATTTTATCCTTTTAAACATAAATGTTCAGTTTTTGGAATTGATTACTAGAACGTTAAAAAGTAGATTATTATATTAATTTAGAATATTTGATAACCCTAATCGATTTGTTATAATATTCTAAAAAAATAGAGGTGTCGTGTGAAATGGAAAATATCATAAGTATGAAAAATGTGTCCTTTATAAGAGGAGATCGAGTTATTTTAAAGGATATAAATTGGGAAGTAAAAGAAAAGGAACATTGGGTCATATTAGGTTTAAACGGTTCAGGAAAAACGTCCATATTAAATATCGTAACAGGCTATCAATATCCGACAAAAGGGGAAGTTTCTGTTTTAGGACATCCATTCGGGAAAACGAACTTGCCTGAGCTTCGAAAGCAAATCGGATTTGTTAGCAGTTCTCTTGACCGTTTTAATCAAACTTTAGGATCGGAAACGGTAGAGGATATTGTGATAAGCGGTAAATTTGCTTCGATAGGATTATACGAAAATGTGACCAGTGAGGACCGAGAGCAGGCTGAACAGCTTATGACATCTTTTCGAATCGATCACTTAAAGGGGAAAACGTATGATACATTATCACAAGGAGAAAAAAGAAAAGTACTTATCGGAAGAGCGTTAATGGCAAAACCGAAATTGCTTCTATTAGATGAACCGTCTATAGGATTGGATATTTTAGCAAGGGAAGAAATTTTATCATTAACGAAAGAAATTATTGCACATCAACAATGTCACGTACTATATATCACTCATTATATTGAAGAAATTATAGAAGAAATGACACATGTATTGTTGTTAAAAGAGGGACAAATTGTAGCGGCAGGACGAAAAGAGGAAGTATTAACAGATGAATTGTTATCAGAGACGTTTCAATTGGTGATGAAAGTTCATTGGGAAAATAATCGGCCATGGGCTTCCATACATAAAAATATTGGTTGGGCGAAATTTGCGAAGGCAGAATTAAAATAAACGAGGAAACTTTGGGGTGCCAAGTTTCCTCTTATTGCGTTATAATGGCAGGATTCACAGGATGGCTCAAGAGCGGTAAGAGAACAAAGCAAAAATAAAAGATTTGTAGGGAATTTCAAGTTCAATATCTTTCTTGATCCATTCTATTGCATCTTCAATGCCGTCCATATAGACTAAAAACGTTTTGAGCAAGTGATGATAAATTTGTTAGAAAATGTATGGAATCACATGGCTTTAAAATGTTAGATCGAGGCTATTTTTGTTTGTTTTAGAAATTAAAAAGTAGAACTATGTGCTAAATAATCAGCTAAATTAAAATAAAAAAGTTCTTTCCTAATTTAATAATCTACATACAAGTTATCATTAGATTATTCAAAAAAGAATTTACACAGTAATGTGGACTTGATCCAAAAAGCCTATATGGAATATTATTGCTTTTTTATGTTGACATACTGTATAATCGAAGGCAAATTATAAATTAGACATAACAACCGAGAGATATTTATTTTATCTTCTATTAAAACTAGGCTCTTTCACATATTGTCAGTCCTTTTTTTATGTAAAAATAACGGTGAGTCCAGGCTGTTATTTTTATGAATCGGCGGGGACAAAATTACTCATGGATGTTCATATTGGCTCTGTATGAAAAAGCATCCTAAGTAAAAAATTAATGTATTTCTTGACTAAGAGACTATATAAGTTGCAGTTTAGCTTTACATCCGACTGTCCGCTACCGCGTTATCCTAGATGAAGGTGGAGACGGAAAGAGAAAATGTTTGTTGCAACTTATGTAGATGAGGAATGTCCGACTTTTTTGCTAGAGGGGAGAATCATGATGAACAAATCAAAAGGCTTTATTGAATCGGAAATAAGTAAAGCATTAACGAAATGGGAGAAAGATTTCCTTGGGCGGGGTTCAGTATCGGTTAAGACAGATATTTTGCGAGATATGATTATTGTTTCTTTGCACGGCATTCTAACCCCTGCTGAATATTCACTTTGTGAATCAAAAGAAGGAAGGTTATCGGTAAAAAGGAATCGATCCAGCTTGGTTGAATCAGGAGAGGAAGAGCTGAAGGAAATTATCCTAAATATAACTGGGGAAAAGGTGAAGAGTTTTCACACTGATTTAAGCACTCGTACAGGCGAACGGATCATGGTGTTCAAATTATTTAATGATCTTGAGAAAAAACTTTTAAAATAATATAATAATGAATAAAGTTATATATTTATATATATTATCATTAACATTGATTACATAATCATGTTGGATAATTGAATAACCAGTTTCAACGTGTCGGTAGACCTTCAAAAAATCCGTGGTTGTCGTGGATTTGTTGAAGGTAAACCGAACGAAGCATTAAGGTTTAAATAAAGAAGGTAGATCTTCAAAAAGTCCATTAAGGATTCGTTGAAGATAAACCGACTATGTGCAATCTATACAATGGGCATTACCTTTTTAGGTTAAAAAGGAGTGCTCTGTATGGATGACATAGTCGGTTTTTTTGTTATTAAAGGGAGAGGAGAATCGCCTTGAGTGAAACGATGTTCATTGCCTTGTTTGCAACCCTTGTCGTTACTCTAATCAGCTCGGTATTTCTATTACACCCTCGTGTTCCTATTCGTTACGTTCGAATTCATGTCAGTTTGCTTGTTTTGCCGATTGCAGTTGCTTTAGCAGGACTTGTTGGTGCCGATAAAAATGTGGCGATCGGGCCATGGCGCTCTGATATGCTTGCTTGGTTGATGGCCTTGTATATTTTAATGTTTGGCTGGATGATACAGCGGTTTTGTATACGCTATTTACATGGCGACCGCGCGTATCGAATGTATTTTATGCTTTTAACGTTTACGGTTAGCGCCGCTTCCATCACATGGATGAGCGATGATTTGCGATTGCTTGTCCTTTGCTGGGGAATGCCATTGCTCGGACTTACGTTGCTGGCAATGCAGAAAAAAGAATGGCAGCCGGTAAGAGTAACGGTTATGCAAATGGCAAGGATGTTTTCGTTGAGCTGGATAGCTTTATTGGCAGCCGCCATATGGCTGTGGCAAGCAACGGGATATTGGCGATTATCGCTTGCGCTGTCAAAGGAAAGCCTTGCCGGTCTGGAATGGTGGGAAGCGGCCGGAGTGAACGTTTTGCTCGTATTAGCGGCGATCATTCCAGCGGGACAGTGGCCATTTCAACGCTGGTTATTGGAGTCGACGGTGACTCCGACCCCGATTTCAGCAGTGATGCACGCTGGTTTGGTCAATGCGGGCGGTCTGTTGTTGGCAAGATTTTCTCCGCTTTTTA
The DNA here is from genome assembly GCF_000632515.1 of Parageobacillus genomosp. 1. Taxonomy (GTDB): domain Bacteria; phylum Bacillota; class Bacilli; order Bacillales; family Anoxybacillaceae; genus Saccharococcus. Next base: position 1,732,979 of record NZ_CM002692.1, on the reverse strand, counting down.
GCGGTAATGGATCGCAAATGCTGCTGCTTATGATCGCCTCTGTGTCAGTGTTGATTGGCACGGGGATCAGTTTTGTTCAAGTGGACTATAAACGGCAATTAGTTGCCTCCACGATGGCGCAAATGGGAATGATGTTTATTCAATGTGCATTAAGTGCATATGCAGCGGCAGTGATTCATTTAGTGCTGCACGGCCTGTTTAAAGCAACGTTATTTTTACAATCCGGCTCGGTTGTGCCGCGGCCACATAAAATGTTTCGCCCATCGCTGACGCTATCGAAGGCGTGGCTGCTTGGCGGAGCCATATTCGGATTTGCGTTAGGATTGATGTTTTGGATGACCTCGCCGGAAGAAAACACGAGGTTGCTGAGCGTGTTGCTTCTTGGCTGGTCGCTGGCGTTTGCGTGGGGACGGCTCGCTGTTTTGAAAGAAGGGCGATGGATCGGGTTGGCCGTATTAGCCGGATTGGCGCTGGCTTCCGAAGCGATGCATAGCGGTCTCATGGCGCTTTTATATAAAACGTTGCCGTCAAGTTCGAGTCCATCGATGATTACGGAAATGGCAGCCATTTTGCTGTTCGGGATCGGCGGATTAGCGAGCATATGGTTTTCCGCCCATCGTTCATCAGATTCATTTGCACGCTTATATATGTGGCTCGTCCATATAGGCGAACCGCGCTCAGAGTCGGTGGAAGGCCATCCGCATTATCTTGCAACTTATTTGCAGGAGGAGGGGATAGTGGATGAACAAGGCAACCGTATCGCTTGAACGTCCTAGTGTGCGCGTGCAACAGAGAGAAGATGTTGCAGCAGATATAAACGTAAGCGAGCTCGTCAAAAGCGCTAGCAAAGTTATTGCCCCGCTTTGGCCTATTGCCACTTTCGTCGCGCGCCATCCATGGATGGGGTTGGAACATCTTTCGTTTGAGGAAGTTGCCTATCGCTTCAAATTGTCGCGAAATATTGACCTTTATCCAACCATATCGATGCTGCGTGCGGCGCAACGGAAAGGAGAACTGAATCCGGAGTTTTTGGAAATGCGGCTTCAACGCTGGCTTGATGAACAGCCGCTAATGGTGCCGCGTGAGGAAGCAGAACGTGTTTTTCGCGCGATGCTTTGGCACGAAGAAATTCCGAACGAGGTGCTAACGTCTCCAGCCTTGCAAAGTTTGGTGGCGAAGGCGAAAGAGATGCGATTACGAGGAGATTCCAACCGTTTATTCATCCAGCCGCTAAGCGTTCTCCTTGAAGAGCAAGGCGAGGGGAAATGGGCGCGGATGCTTGATCACCAAATGATGAAATGGTGCAAGTTATTTTTAGATGAATCGCAAGCTTTATGGACGATGCCATTTCGGGAAAAAGGGTTTTACTACGCATGGCGCAAGCTTGTGATCAACGATCCATCATTAAACAAACAACAACGCAAACGATTGAATGATTTGCCGCATGATGGGGAAGACGCATTGCGACAAGCGTTGCTGGCGCTTGGCATACCGCATGGAGCGATGGAAGGCTATTTGGAAGCGCATCTTCTTTCCTTGCCGGGATGGGCAGGAATGTTATTGTGGCGCTCGCAGCAATCCGGCCAAGCGCATGTGCTGCTGATGGATTATTTAGCGATCCGCCTTTCGCTTGAATGGACGTTGATCGCACCACATTTGCCATTGGCCAAACGAAAAGAGGATGACGCAACGATTCTTCTTCCGCTTCTGGCGGCTTGGATGCACTGGGGAGGATTGACGCCAGAACAATGGTTGCAATTGCCGCAAGCCGAGCAGCAAGCCCGTTTATCTCTTGTTGATCGATTTGACAAAATCGTCCGCAAAAAACTCTGGCTAGAAGCATGGGAAGATACACAAGAGGCGCAACTAAAAAACATGATCACGTCCCTTTCCATAAACAACGCGCCGAAACAGGCAGCCGCTCAGCTCATCTTCTGCATTGATGTTCGTTCTGAGCCTTTCCGTCGGCATTTAGAACGGGAAGGCCCATTTGAAACATACGGGTGTGCTGGTTTTTTCGGCCTCCCCATCCAAACGCGCGAACTGGACAGCGTCTATACACACGCTTCTTGCCCGGTGATTGTAGAGCCGCAGCATGAAGTTCGAGAATATGCAGCGGCGGCGAACCTAGAGGAATACCGCAGACGGCGGAACGTACTGTTTTCCATTAGTCATACGTTTAAAAAAATGAAACAGCATCTGCTTGCAAGCATGTTGCTTCCAGAAGTAAGCGGACCATGGCTCGGTTTGCATACGCTTGCCCGAAGCATAGCGCCAAGCGGGGCGGGCCGCTTATTCCGCCGCATACAAGAAACATTCAAACGTAAACCGGCGACAGAACTTTCGCTGCATCGGAATGACTCCTTGAAAGCAACCGACTTGCCAGTAGGGTTTTCTGCAGAAGAAAAAGTAAAATATGTGAAACAGCTATTAAAAGGAATGGGATTGACGTCTTCTTTCGCGCCTCTTGTTGTTGTCTGTGGTCATGAAAGCATGACAACGAACAATCTGTATGCCTCGTCTTTAGATTGCGGTGCATGCGGCGGGGCGGCTGGGGGATTCAATGCCCGCGTATTTGCAGCGCTTTGCAACCTTAAAGAAGTGCGGGAAGGCCTTGCAAAGGAAGGGATCGTTATTCCGGAGGACACCGTTTTTGCTGCGGCAGAGCATATAACAACGGTCGACGAACTTCGCTGGCTTTATGTGCCAACGCTTTCGGAGGCGGCACAAAAATCGTTTAATATGTTGCAAAGCAAGCTCAAAAAAGTAAGCCGTAATGCAAATATGGAGCGGTTGTCGAAGTTGCCCGGCTTAAACTACAAGAAGAGAGACCCGCTTGCCGAAGCATATCGCCGCGCCGAAGACTGGAGCGAAATCCGTCCGGAATGGGGGCTGGCAGGGAATGCAGCGTTTATTATCGGTCGCCGTCAGCTAACGAAACATTGCCATTTAGAAGGGAGAGCATTTCTGCACAGTTATGATTGGCGCGAGGATCCATTTGGAGAATCGCTTGCAAACATAATTGCCGGTCCGGTGACAGTTGCCCAATGGATTAATTTGCAATATTACGCATCGACTGTCGCCCCTCATTATTACGGCAGCGGCAGCAAAGCAACACAAACGGTCACCGCAGGAATCGGGATTATGCAAGGGAACGCGAGCGATTTGCTTGCCGGGCTTCCATGGCAGTCGGTCATGGCATCCGATCAAGAAATGTTCCATTCTCCGCTTCGGTTGCTTGTCATCATCGAAGCTCCACGACAATATATTGAGCACTTGCTCGAAGATGATCCTCATTTCCGTAGAAAAGTGAAAAACGGCTGGCTTCGCCTTGTTTCCATTGATCCGGACAGCGGGGTATGGGAAAAATGGGAACCATCGGCCATCGAAGACAATTACTTTTCATGAAAAGAAGTTAGTGTTTCAGCTTGCCGGCTTAGTCGGCAAGCTGTTTTTGTGCGCCCGGCATAGGTGCAGTCTATAGAGGGAAAGTCCCTAACTGCGAAGGCAGGAAGACAGAAGCAGCAGTTATCCTAACGCAAGGGTGTCTGCGGTGACACGGAATATGTTGGATTGATTGAATCATTGTTTCATGTGGTAATTCTTCTTTTTGAAGTTCCAACGGGCATGGTGGCTGATCTTTATGGGCGAAAACGTACCTTGTTGATCGGGAGCATGCTTTCCCTTTTTTATGCTTTACTCATGATGGTTGGTGGGCATTTCTTTGTTTTTACCCTTGCTTTCGCTCTGGCCGGTCTAGCTGGTACCTTCCATTCTGGTGCTCACAACGCTCTACTTTGCGATACGCTTCTTTATTCGGGGAAAAAGGAGGGCGGGGCATTCTTTGTTTATTTTAGAAATTATAAAAAATAGAACTATGTGCTAAATAATCAACAAACTAAAATAAAAAAACACCTAAACAGTCAAATCAAAAGAACGGGTGCAGATTTACGAGGAACGGATAACAAAAAAGAAATGGAAAGATATTTGGGATAATGTTAAAGTTTTTCATATTGAAAGTTTTTATTAAACAAACGAGTGTCTTCCATGATAATGAAAAAGCCAATAACTCGCAATGTTATTGGCTTTGTGTGTTCCTATTGGGAAAGGTTAGCGGAGGCTCTCTTCTGTCCAGGCTTCCAATAGCTTCGTTTCTCTCTCTAGCGTAATTCCTGCTTTTCTTTCTCCTTCTGTTCTTGCAGTTTCCCATACCAAAATGTCATTTCTTCAAATAAAAATGATGATCAAGTTCTTGTATTAGAGCGCGGCACTATTGTAGAACGCGGTACCCATGAGGAATTAATGAAAAAGCAAGGGAAGTATTATCAAATGTATCCACTACAGCAAGAGAAAAAGCCAATAACAAACAAAGATGAGCTAGCTGCTCTAGCAGGTTGTGCCGTATATTTTAAAGTTCGTGCATTACTTTACTTCTTTCTTTCATGGATAAAAAGCGACAAACCTAGTTTAATTTTTACTATAAACGCCACTTTTGGACATACTGTAAATGACGATGCTAACGGATGAAAGGTGGAAGTGATATATGACAAAGGAAAACGAAAGGATAAACTCCGTGGATGCTTCTTCCGTGCAGGAAACAATGGAAGACATTTGGCGTAAAACGTGCGGGACATGGAAAAACTGTAATGAATCGAACGTTGAGTCTTTCTTATCCAAGTGCTTGGAGCACAATATTGACCCGCAGTACTGCATGAATTGGATTACACAACACAGTGATCAAATTCCAAACCAATCGGCAGTTTTGGATAAAACTCGTGAATGGGTAAATCAACATACTTCTACCGGTTCACCTATCTCCGCATCAAATCAAATGACAGACTAAAGACTAGGGAGTCAAGTGACTCCCTCACATTTTCTTATTGTCTCTCTCCATTGGAAAATTAAGATATCAATTACAGCGAAAAGGCTAATGAGTATAATCGACAAGAAGGAAGTGTTTTGTATGTGGATCATTAAGACCCAGCATAAGAACGAGGATGGGGCTACAGTGGCTCTTGAGTTGGAAAGTGAAGACGGTCAATTCGATGTGAATGTCAGATGGGATGGATGTATGGAAATTCATGTTTATTCTGTTAGGGAAGAAAATCGCGAATTGCATGATACTTTTCACACTTGTGATTTAAAGGGATTTATTGAAAAGTTGCAGTCTCTAAATGGAGTGTGTGCGGAGTTTTTTGGTGAAGGAAGCTATTGGGAGGAAAAAAATAGCGATAAATCAGACGGTAAAAACGAATCATAACAAATTAAATGCGTAGCGTCCGTTTAGATTTACAGATCGCGTTAGGCATATGGTAACGCTTCCTTATTTTTACCATCAAAATGAAAGGTTGTTATCTCTTAAATGAATAACTAAATCTGTTATCCATAGTTAAATGGAAGGAAAGAAGATTATTTAAGTAGAAATTCATTTTTATCGTAGCGGCCAAGTTCGGTGTAGATGATGGGGTGGCGCTTCACCTTTAGCGGAATGACAAAAGCTGTAGATTCATTTTTATCGGGAGGGAAAATGTTATGAAAAAATATCCTCTTATCATGATCAGCATCATTTTTCTTTTAATAGGCTGTTCGAATGAAAAACAGGGAGAAAACAGACCTCAAAAGGAACAACAAACAAATAGCAACGGCAATATGGAAATCATTGCCCAAGATTTAAGTGTGCCATGGGCGATCGACTGGGACGGGACATCTTTTTATATTTCGGAGCGGACTGGCTCCATTGTGAAAATTACAGGTGACAGAAAGATTAGGCAGAATCTACATTTAGAAAAGCGACTTTCAACGGCATCTGAAGCTGGTGTATTAGGTTTTGTGCTTCATCCCGAGAAAAAGAATTACGCCTTTCTTTACTATACATATAAGGATGAAAACGGGCAATTCAATCGTGTTGTAGAAATACGGGAAGAAAATAATGAATGGTTTGAGCAAAAAGTTTTGCTTGATCGAATTCCAAGCGGAAACTTTCATCATGGCGGAAGAATCAAAATTGGACCGGATAAAAAACTGTACATCACAACTGGGGATGCTACAAATTCGATGATTGCCCAAGACAAGACATCTCTTGGAGGGAAAATTTTACGAATGAATCTTGACGGCACCATACCGGACGATAATCCTTATTCCAACTCCCTTGTCTATAGCTATGGACACCGCAACCCACAAGGCTTGGCATGGGATGAAACGGGTCAGCTTTATAGCTCTGAGCATGGCTCCAGTGCACATGATGAAATTAATCTGATTAAACCGAAAGGAAACTATGGATGGCCGCTTATTCAAGGAGATGAAACGAAAGACGGGATGATCGCACCATTGTTCCATTCGGGTGATCATACTTGGGCGCCATCTGGAATTGCCTATCATAATGGGATTTTGTATGTTGCACAGCTGCGGGGGGAAGGTGTTTTAGCGTTCGATTTAAAAAATAAAACATATAAACAAATCGTTTCCAACGTAGGCCGCGTGCGGGATGTATTCATATTAGGAGATCATTTGTTTTTTGTCACAAACAACACGGATGGAAGAGGGGTTCCAGCCAATCATGATGACAAATTAATCAAAATTCCGATCCCAAAAGCTTTTTGACGCAATTTCAATAGTCTTGAACCAATTCGACAATCATGCCGCATCTATGCGGCACCATCGGAAGGATAACATCGGGAAACAAAATTTTTTCGTTACAGCCAGACAGGATTGCCAGCTTACTTACCATCAAGGATGAAACAGTTCAGTTTGGGTTGCGATCCAGAGCTGACCGATGAAGAGAGATGACTTACTTAAAGTGGGAAAATTAATCGACAGATGCACTGTCACCTGTAAAAGTTAGGTGATAAGCGTATGAAAAGATATATTTCAGCGAGTATTATTTTAGGCATTATAGTATTATTATTTTTCTTTAACGAATATAGAACTAACCAATCCCTTAATCAAGAAGCTACTTTGGAAGGTTTTATAATTATGAAAGAAGGCAAAGTATATTTAGTTGAAGACCCAGATTTTGTTGAGGAAGACGCAAATAAATTAACAATACAGGAATTAAGAAGAAAATATAATATGAGTAAGTTATGGATTAAGGGGTTTGGTACTTTAAGGGGAATAGAAAATGGACAAAAGGTAACAGTGTGGTATTCAGAAATTTTAGAATCGTATCCGGCCAAAGTCAAAGTTTTAAAGATTAAACCGAAACCGTAATTAGTCGTTCATTTTAACAGACGCAAAAGTGAAATAAGGGAGTTGTTTGCTGCAACTCCCTGCTTTAAGAACGACGTGGGGGCTATTTATTGTATAGATATAGAAATAGAATTTATTTGTAAGATGCTGTTTTATGAATTTAAAATAAATTTAAGCAATACGATACAAAGTAATGCAACCAATAAATGGTGATCATTGAAATTGATAGGGTTATAACTGTTAGTGGCAATTAAGAATTGTAGTGTTTGGCAATTAAGGATATGCATAATTTATTGCATATTCACCGCTTTACATGGAGTGGCGGGTATGATAGGCTTATATGCCTTGCAAAGTCCTGTGGCTTGCCCCCTTTGCCAGAAAGCATGCCCGCAGAGGCTCCATGTCAAGCGACAACAGGTATGAAATTTTATACAGATCATTGAATATTCTTATTTGCCATTTCATGCATTTTTTAATTGCCAAAAACA